>DASSJS010000226.1:0-43139 GCA_035691085.1 Longimicrobium sp. | reverse complement strand
CACTCTGCACTCAGCACTCAGCACTCAGCACTCAGCACTCAGCACTCAGCACTCAGCACTCAGCACTCAGCACTCAGCACTCAGCACCTCAGCACCTCAGCACCCTCCAACGCCTGCTCCAGGTCGGCAATCAGGTCATCCGCGCTCTCCAGGCCCACGTTGAAGCGGACGAGCGGGCCGTTCACGCTTGGGTGCTCGCGGGCAAGGTCGAACTGCGGCGCGGCCAGGCTGGTGACGCCGCCCCAGCTGTATCCCACCCCGAACAGCTTCAGCCGGTCGACGAACGCGGTGACGGCCTCGCGCGAATACGCCGGCCGGAACACCACCGAGAACACGCTGGCCGAGCCGGTGAAATCGCGCCGCCAGATCTCGTGGCCCGGGCACGAGGGGAGCGCCGGGTGCAGCACGGTGGCGATCTGGTGGCGGCCGGCCAGCCACTCGGCCACCCGAAGCGTGGAGCGCTCCAGCGCCGCCAGCCGTATGCCCAGCGTCTGCAGCCCGCGCAGCGCCAGGCTGCAGTCGTCGGGCGACACCGCCATCCCCAGCACCTGCAGCGTGTCGCCCAGCCGCTCGTGCAGCTCGCCGCCGCGCACGGTGACCGAGCCCAGCAGCAGGTCGCTGTGGCCGCCCACGTACTTGGTGAGCGCCTGCATGGTCACGTCCACCCCGTGCGCGAACGCGTCGAACAGCACGCCCGCGGCGTAGGTGTTGTCGAGCGCCACCACCGCGCCCCCCTCGTGCGCCGCCCGGGCGATGGCGGGTACGTCCTGCACCTCCATGGTGAAGGAGCCCGGGCTTTCGCACCACACCAGCCGCGTGCTGGGACGGATGCGCGCGGCGATCCCATCTCCGATGGTGGCGGGGTAGAACTCGGCCTCCACGCCGTAGCGGGCCAGCAGCCGCTCGCAGAAGTGGCGGCTGGGCCCGTACACGCTGTCGGGCACCAGCACGTGGTCGCCCGCGCGGGTGAACGCCAGGTAGATCAGCGCGATGGCCGACTGGCCGCCCGGCGTGATGAAGGTGTGCTCGCCCTTCTCCAGCTCGGCGATGCGCGCGGCCAGCTCCAGCGTGGTGGGCGTGCCGTACAGCCCGTAGGTGTACCCCACCTCGTGCTGGCGCCAGCTGTCGCTCATCCCGGCGGCGCTGGGGAACAGCGTGGTGGAGCCGCGATACACCGGCGTGACCAGCGAGCGGAAGCCCGGCGGCACGCGGGGCTGGAAGTGCAGAAGCCGGGTCTGCCAAGTCGGGTCTGTGGGCATGGCATGTCCGCGAGAGGGTGTGGGCGCGATCCCGCGGCCGCCGTCCTTGCACGGAGCATGCTTGCAAGCCCCGGCGGCCCATCAACCCGCAACGAAACACCGGCCGCGAGACGTGCCCGCGGCCGGTGCTCTTACGTACCCCGTACCTTCCTGCGTCTAATCAGACGCAGTACTCCGGATAGTACGTGGGGCACGCGTCGGGGCTGTAGGTTGCGGGACAGTCGAAGGTGCAGAGGCCGGTCTGGCATGCATCGAAGGCCGAGCCGCAGTTGTGCCCGTTGGTGGGGTCGTGGGCCACCACGGTGCCGCGCCCGTCACTCCTGGTAGCGGTCGAAAAGCTCTGCACCGAGAGGTTCTCCACCGACAGCTTCATCTTGCGCATGGTCTTGCACTTCCCTGGTCTGGACGTGTGGGCGTCCGGCGTGTCCGGCCCGGCCCCGATTCTCCCCCGGGGCACTTCCCCGCGCGATACAGTCGCAAACCGTGAGCCATAAGTTATTGCGCCACCGTCACTTCGTTGAGGTTGTCACCCCCGGCCCAATCATACCGGATGCGGAAAGTCCCGCCACCCCGAGAGTGTGTCATCCTGAAGGAGCCGCCGCGCCAAAGCCGCGTCCACACTGGACCTTGGCGGCTGAAGGAATCGCCCGCTCTCGGAACCGATCTCCCGAAGCGCACCGGGCCACGGATCTACCGTCAAGCAGACGATGGCGCTGCCTCGATTATAGATCCTACGGTCGCCGCCCAGCTTTGGTGCGGACGCGATGCTAGTGCAGCGGCGACGCTCAGGATGACGAGGTTTGAGCTCATCCAAATGCACAACCAGCCTCCCGATCTGGTATAACGCCGCACCTCGATCCATACCGGCCGACAGATCCAATCCCGGCATCACCAGCCGCGCCCGAGCTTCACTTCCAGCCCGGCGTAGAGCGAGCGGCCGGGGCCCGGCTCGTAATAGCGGCCGCGGACGGCGTTGATCACCACCGAGGTGTTGTAGCGCACGTCCAGCACGTTCGTCACGGCGAGCGTGGGGGAGATGCGGACGCGGCCGGCGCGCAGTTCCGTCCATCCCCCGCGCAGGTCCAGCGTGGTGTAGGCGGGGGATGAGAAGGCGCCGGCGCTGTCCGTGTCGGCCACCAGGGTGCGGGCGGCGTGACGCACGTCCACCCCCGCGAACGGGCCCGTGCCGCGCGACCAGAACGCCGACGCCTCCACCCGGTGCGGCGCGATGCCCGGGACGCGGTTGCCGCGCAGCTCCGTGCCGCCCAGCACGTAATCATCGAAGCGCGCGTCGGTGTAGGTGTACGCGGCGCGCACCAGGAGCGCGGCGAGCGGGCGGGCGCCGGCGCTCGCCTCCAATCCGCGGTGCACGGCCTGGCCGGCGTTGCGGTAGAACTGCCGCCCGGGCGCGCCCTCCACCTCGAACGGCACCAGCGCGTCGCGCACCCGGGCGCGGTACGCGGCCAGCTCGGCCCACGCGCTCCCGCGGCGCGCCTTGGCGCCCGCCTCCACGCTGCGCGTGCGCTCCGGCCGCAGCGTGGGGTTGAAGCCGCCCGCGCCATCCGGGCGGTTGGCCAGCTCCGTGGTCGTCGGCGTCTGGAAGGCCGTCGCGATGTTCGCGTAGAAGGCCAGCCACGGCGCGGCCGACACGCTCGCGCCCGCCATCGGGCTCCACGCATCCATCGTCCGCGCGCCGGAATCGTCTGGATCGCCGGGGGCGACCAGCGCGTCATCCACCCCAAAGCGGAAGCGGTCGTAGCGCAGCGCGGCCAGCACGTCCACCGGCCCCGCCGTGGCCGAAAGCTCCGCGAAGCCCGCGGCCGAGCTCACGCGCTCGCGCTGGTTCAGCAGCAGGGCCCCGCGCGCGCCGCCGTTGTTCTCGTGATTGAGGCGATGGTCGCGCTGCGCCTCCCACTCCGCGCCCGCCGCATAGCGCAGCACCGAACCGGCGGCGCCGCTCAGCACCGCGCGGGCGCCCCCGGCCCTGCGGTCCAGGTCGATGTAGCGCACGGGGATCGGGTTGTCGATCGAGCGCACCAGCCCGTACGCCGTCACCTCCAGCCCGCCGGGGCCGAGCGCGTGCTCCCAGGTGAGGCCGAGCTGCCCCTGGTGCCCGCTCTCTCCCGCCTTCTGGGCGACGTTGTTCGCCAGCGCCTGCGTGCGGTCGGCGCGGAGGAGCGAGTCGGTGAGCGCGCCGGGGTTCTGCGCGTCGTAGCGCACGGCGGTGAAGGCCAGGCGCACCGCATCAGCGCCGCGGCGCAGGCCCAGGTTCACCCCGCCCAGCGTGTTGCGCGCCTCCTGGTGCTCGCGGTAGCCGCCGTAGTCCAGCCGGGTTACGCTGGCGCGGTAGTCGAACGGCCCCAGCGTCCCCGCGGCGGACGACTGGAGGCGCAGCATCCCGTCGGCGCCGCCCGTCGCGCGGTACTCCGAGCCGAGGCGGACGGGCGGCGCGGGGACGGTGGACAGCCGGATCACCCCGCCCGACGCGTTGCCGTACAGCGCGCTCGCCGGCCCGCGGATCACCTCCGCGCGCTCGACGGAGCCCACGTCCACGTGGTTCAGGTTGGTCTGCCCGTCGGGAAGGGTGGCGGGGATGCCGTCCAGCAGCACGCGCACGCCGCGCACCCCGAACTGCGCCCGCGCGCCAAATCCGCGCACGGAAATCCGCTCGCCCAGCGCGTAGTTGAAGCGGTTCTCCACCTGCACGCCCGGAAGCCCCGCCAGCGGCTCGTTCAGCGCCAGCCCCGGCTTGGCCCGCCGCTGCGCCTCGCCCCCCGTGACCGAGACGGCGAAGGGCGCGCGGAGCTGCACCACCGGCGTCCGCAGCACGCGCACGGCCAGCGTGTCGATGCCGTAGTGCCGCGGCACGGTGTCGCCCGCCGCGCCCTGCTGCGCGGCGAGGATGGATGCAGGAATCGCGGCCATCGCCAGCGCCAGCACGGGCGCGAGCGCCGGGCGCACGGGGGCTCGGTGGATGAACTTCATCGGGGATGGAGAGACACGTGGATCAGGACCGGCGTGCGCGGAGATGGACGCAAGAGCCGGGCGCGGCACATCCATCGCCATCCCCCGGTCCCGCTCCTCTTTTCGATGACGGCGTTCGCCGATGGTGCTTGCCGCTCGCTGGAGGGTGATCCTCCCCTCGGCTTGTGTCCGTCAGATCCAACATCGAGGATCTTCGTGATTGTTGTCACTCCCCTTCTGCATCGTCGCGGCGAGCACGGAACCGTGTAAGGGATTTTACTCATCGCCGCGCCGTTTTGCCCGACTGACGGGGCACACTGTCCGGCATACCATGAAGGGCAGCCTGGCGGTGGAACAGGGTCGGGCGGGCAGTTGCGGCGGAACGCGGGGTGATGGAGGTTGTGAGCAGGGCGGCCTTCCGGTCAGGCGGGCCGCGCACGGCGACCGGAGAGAGGAAGCGACCCATGAGCACTCCACAGGCACCCGCCATCCGCGCGCTCGACCCGCGCGAGTGCGAAGAGATCCTGGCCCGCAACCACGTGGGGCGGCTGGCGTACACGCACGAGGGGCGCGTGGACATCGAGCCGCTGCACTACGTCTTTCACGACGGGTGGATCTACGGCCGCACCAGCCATGGCACCAAGATGGACGCGGTGGGCTACACCTGGTCGCCCGTGGCCTTCGAGGTGGACGAGATCGAGGAGATCTTCCGCTGGCGCAGCGTGGTGGTGCACGGCGGGTTCTACACCATCCCGGAGCAGGGCGCCGAGTGGGAGCAGACCGAGTGGCGCCGCGGCGTGGAGCTGCTGCGCGAGCTGATCCCGGAGACGCTCTCCGTGGCCGACCCCGTGGCCTTCCGCACCGTGCTGTTCCGCATAGCCGTGCAAGACGTGACGGGCCGCGAGGCCACGCCCGGCGGCGGCTGATCCCCCGGCATCATCATCCCCCAACCCGCCCCGCGCGGAGAACGCACCATGGCCGAAAAGAAGATCCGCATCCTGCTGGTGGACGATCACCCGGTGCTGCGCAGCGGGCTCGAGGCGCTGCTGGAGCTGGAGTCCGACCTGGAGGTGGTGGGGCACGCGTCCACCGGCGAGGAAGGCATCGAGAAGACGCGCCTGCTGCGCCCCGACGTGGTGGTGATGGACCTGGCCATGCCGGGGATCGGCGGCCTGGAGGCCACCCGGAAGGTGCTGGAGCTGGGGCTGGGTGCCAAAGTGCTGGTGCTGACCAGCCAGGCCGAGGAAGAGTTCCTCCTTCCCGTGCTGGAGGCGGGCGGGAGCGGCTACGTGCGCAAGACCAGCGCCGACGAGGACCTGATCCGCGCCATCCAGACCGTGGCGCGCGACGAGGTGTTCCTGTACCCGAACGCGACGAAGCTGCTGCTGCGCCAGTACAAGCTGGCCGAGCAGAAGGGCGAGGCCGGCCCGCTCGAAAAGCTGAGCGAGCGCGAGCGCGAGGTGCTGGCGCTGACCGCCGAGGGCTTCAGCAGCGGCGAGATCGGCAAGAAGCTGTACCTGTCGCCCAAGACCGTGGATACCTACCGCGCCCGCCTGATGCAGAAGCTGGGCTTGAGCCACCGCAGCGAGCTGGTGCGCCTGGCGCTGGACACGGGCCTGCTGAAGAGCGGCGAGGCCTGAGCGGGCACGAAGTCCGGCAAACCGCAACTGCGTGAACACGGAGCAGCGGAGAGACGGGAGTCAAACGGAGAACATACCCGCAGTTTTCCGTTCATCTCCCCTTCCTCCGTTCCTCCCGCCTTCATGTAGTGGGAATTCCATTTCGCACGATCGACAGCGGAAGCGGACTGCGCCGCGTTGTACCCCCGCCCGGTGTCCGATATCTTTCCCGTACACGCATTGGGGAGAGATTCGGGGCGATGGAGATCTTCAAGGAGTTCGGGTTCGAGGCGGCGCACCGGCTGCCGAACGTGCCGGCGGGGCACAAGTGCGCGCGGCTGCACGGGCACTCGTTCCGCGTGCAGGTGCACGTGCGCGGCGACCTGGACCCGCACCTGGGGTGGGTGATGGACTTCGCCGACCTGAAGGCCGCCGTGAAGCCCGTGATCGACCAGCTGGACCACTATTACCTGAACGAGATCGCCGGACTGGAGAACCCCACCAGCGAGGTGCTGGCCCGCTGGCTCTGGGCGCGCCTGCAGCCGGAGCTTCCCTCGCTTGCGAGGATCGTGGTCCGCGAAACGTGCACTTCGGGGTGCGCATACCAGGGCGAGGACGGGTAGGACGTCGCGGCTACCGAGGCACGCAGTCCGCCTTCGCGGACTTCAACAGCAGGACAAAACGGGCGGGCGGAGTCTCCATCGAGATTTCGCCCGCCCCGTTTCGTACCTCCGTACCTCCGTACCTCCGTACCTCCGTACCTCCGTACCCCCGTACCCCCCGTACCTCCGTACCTCCGTACCCCCGGACCCCGCAGTCCTCACCCCGCCGGCAGCCGCACGGTGAAGGTGCTCCCCTCGCCAGGCGTGCTCGCCGCCTCGATGTCGCCGCCCAGGAGCTGGGCCAGGCGGCGCGCCACGCTCAGCCCCAGCCCCGTGCCCCCCGCGCGGCGCACGAGCGGGTCCTCGGCCTGCCAGAAGGGCTCCCAGATCTTTTCCAGGTGCTCGGGGCTGATCCCGATCCCGGTGTCTTCCACCACCACCACGAAGGCGGCGGGCTCGCGGCTGGCGCGGGCGGTCACGGTACCGCGCTCGGTGAACTTCACCGCGTTCCCCATCAGGTGGTGCACGATCTGGCGCAGCCGGCCCACGTCGGTCTCGGCCACGCACCCGCCGTTCTTCTCCACGCCCACCTGCACCCCCTTGGCGTGGGCATCGGGCTCCACCTTCCGCGCGGCCTCGCCCAGCACGGCTTCCACGTCCACCGGGTGCAGCGACACGGGGGCGCCGGTGTCCATGCGCGCGTAGGCCAGCACGTCGTCCACCATCCCCAGCAGCTGGCGGGCGCCGGCGCGGATGCGGTCCAGGTGGCGCGCCTGCGCGTCGGTGAGCGGGCCGGCCTCGCCGTCGCGCACCAGGTCGGCATAGCCGGTGATCACGTTCAGCGGCGTCTTCAGCTCGTGCGTCACCACGGCCAGGAAGTCGCTCTTGGCCGCCGCCGCCGCCTCGGCCTCGGCGCGGGCGATGCGCTCGCGCAGGAGGAGCGTTTCGCGCTCGGCCTCGTCGCGCTTGCGCTGCGTGATGTCCTCCGCGATGCAGTACACCCCCAGGATCGCGCCGTCCACCACGATGGGAAGGAGGCGAATGCTGGCCTCCACCCGCCGCCCGGAGCAGTGCGTGAGCGCGGTCTCGGTGAACTGCGGCTCG
Organism: Longimicrobium sp.; assembly: GCA_035691085.1. Lineage (GTDB taxonomy): Bacteria > Gemmatimonadota > Gemmatimonadetes > Longimicrobiales > Longimicrobiaceae > Longimicrobium. The sequence goes on along the minus strand of DASSJS010000226.1, from coordinate 35,591 downwards.
CCCCGCGCCGCCGCCGCGAAGAACTCGCGCGCCGACGCCCGCACGCCGGGCACGAACAGCGTCCAGAACGGCTCGCCCACCAAGTCGTCGGCGGCGTAGCCGGTGAGCGCCTCGGCGGCGGGGTTGGCGGTGCGCAGCCGGCCGTCCAGGTCGAACGAGCAGATGGCGTCGGGGTTGTTCTCGAAGAGCGAGCGATAGCGCTGGCGGCTCTCCTCGTAGCGGCGGGCCACCTCGCGCCGCTCGGTCAGGTCGCGCATCACCACGCCATGGCCCACCAGCCGGCCGTCGCCGTCCCTGAGCGCGGTGAGCACCACGCTGGCCCAGATGCGCGACCCGTCGCCGCGCACGCGCCACGCCACCGCCTCGCACCGCCCCTGCGCCGCGGCGATGCGCAGGTCGCGGTCGGGCGCGCCGTCGGCCGCGTCCTCGGGCGGATAGAAGGCGGCGAAGGTCTGCTCCAGCGCCTGGGCCTCGGTGTAGCCCAGCATGGCCTCGGCGCCCTCGGTCCAGGTGACCACGCGGCCCTCGGGGCTCAGCATCAGGATGGCGTAGTCGGTGACGTTCTCCACCAGCAGTCGGTAGAGCTCGTCGCGCGCCGGGGGCACGGCGGCCGGTGGCGCGGGGGCAGGGCTGCGTTTGCGTTCGGGCATGATGGGGCGCGGCGGGGTACCTCTCGACCGGAACACAGTGAAACAGAGGGATTTACCGCAAACCGGCGGCCAAGCGCAAGGCGGTCGCTCAAGGCGGCGGCCTTCGCGCAGCGCGGACGGCCACCGTCCACCAGGAAAAACCCGGCCTGCGATTCCGTCGAACGCCTTCCGATCCATTCCCGAACGGCCGCCTCATCATCGGCGGCCGTTCGCGTTCATCGTGTGGAAGATCGGTTGCGGCATCCGGCAAACGCGCGTCGCGAGCGCATCATCCAGCCGCAGCTCGAAGTGCGGGCGCAGGCCGATGTCTTCGAGTCCTCGCTTCGAGCACCCGTCCCGCGCAAGGCACACCTCCGCGCCACGTCCGCCCTGATCCTCGCCCCGGGCTCCCCACCCGCCGCGGCTCGGAATCAAGCGAGGCGCGAGAGAAGTCCATCGCCCGGGCAATCTCCTCCGTACGCGGCAGGCGGCAGGTCCCCCACACCATCGTCCAGCGAATCCCCATTATGCGCCGGCGTGCCAGACGCGAGCGTGAAGCTGGCGAAGCGGCGAACCGCTTTCGCGCGCTCGCACTCTCGCATCCGGAGGCGCCCCCATGCTGCCGCTCGAGACGATCCTGGCCGCCACCGACCTCACGGACGCATGCGACGAGGTGCTGCGCGCGGCCGCGGGGCTGGCCCGCCGCACCGGCGCGGCGCTGCACGTGATCCACTCCTTCGACTTTCCCCCGGCGCCGTACTTCGACGTGCCGCCCGACGCCATCAACTTCCAGTCGCGCATCGACGACAGCGAGGCGGCGATGGACGCGCAGATCGCGCGCGTGGTTCCGCCCGACGTGGCCGTGGCCGGGCGAAGGCTGGAGGTGTTCGCCGCCGCGCGCGCCATCGCCGACTACGCCGCCGCCATCCACGCCAGCCTGCTGGTGATGGGCCCGCACACGCGCCGCCGCCTGGAGGCCGGCTTCCTGGGCACCACCGCCGACCGCGTGATCCGCACGGTGGAGATCCCGGTGCTGATCGTGCGCGGCGAGCTGCGGCTGCCGCTGCGCCGCGTGCTGGTGCCGGTGGACCTGTCCGAGCGCACCGGGTGCGTGCTGGACGTGGCGCTGCGCTGGGGGATGGGCCTGGGCGCGTCCGACGGCATGCTCCCGGTGCCCGGCGTGGAGATGGAGATCATCCATGTGGTCCCACGCGTCCTTGCGCCGCCGGGGCTCCCGTTCGATCGTGCAACGGTGCGCCCCGGCATCAACCAGCACGTGGAGGCCGCGGTGGCGCGCGCCGGGGGTGCGTCGGCGGTGCAGGTGAGCGAGGAGGTGTTGTGGGGAGACCGTCCCGACCGCGAGATCGTGCGCTATGCCCGCGAGGCGGGGAGCGACCTGCTGGTGATGGCCACGCACGGCTACGGCATGGTCCGGCGCGCGCTGATCGGCAGCACCGCCAGCGGCGTGACGCGCGCCGTGCACTGCCCCGTGCTGCTGCTGCCGCCCGCCGTCTGGCGCGCGGCGCCTGCGCCGATGGACGAGGTGGCGCACGCCTCCGCCGGGTGAGCTGATGGCGGAGCCCGCCTCCGCCTGGCACGCGCTCAGCCCGGACGAGGTGCTCCAGCGCCTCCGCACCGGCCGCCCGGGTCTCGCGGCGGCCGAGGCGGAGGCGCGTCTTGCGGTGCACGGGCCCAACGCGCTGCGCACCGCGCCGCCGGTCTCGGCGTGGCGCATCCTGCTGGCGCAGCTCCGCGGGGTGGTGGTCTGGCTCCTGGTTGCCGCGTGCGTGGTGGCGCTGCTGATGGGTGACGCGGCCGAGGCGGTCGCCATCGCCGTGGTCCTCGTCCTGAACGCGCTGCTGGGCTTCGTGATGGAGTTGCGCGCGAATCGGGCGATGGAGGCGCTCCTCTCGCTCGAGGTGCCGCGCGCCACCGTGATCCGCGACGGCCGCCCGCACGAGGTGGATGCCCGCGAAGTCGTCCCCGGCGACGTGCTGGCGGTGGAAGCGGGTGAGCTGGTTGCCGCGGACGCCTATCTCATCGACGCCGCCGAGCTGGTGACCGCCGAGGCGCCGCTCACCGGCGAATCGCTCCCCGTCCGCAAGCAGGCGGGCCAGGCGCTCGCCGAGCGCACGCCGCTGGCCGAGCGCGGCAACCTGGTGTTCCGCTCCACCTTCGCGTCGGCGGGGAGCGGGCGTGCCGTGGTGTTCGCCACGGGTATGAACACCGAGGTGGGGAAGATCGGCACGCTGGTCAGCTCGGTGGTGATGGAAGCCACGCCGCTCGAGCGCCGGCTGGACGAGCTGGGCGGCCGCCTGGTGTGGATCGCGCTCGCGGCCGCCGCCGCGGTCGCGCTCCTGGGGTGGATTCAGGGCACCGCGCTGGCCGAAACGCTGGAGACGGGGATCGCCCTCGCCATCGCCGCCGTCCCCGAGGGGCTGCCGGCGGTGGCGACCATCGCGCTGGCCGTGGGCGTGCGGCGGATGGCGAGGCGGAATGCGCTGATCCGCCGCCTCCCCGTGGTGGAATCCCTCGGCGCCGCCACGGTGGTCTGCACCGACAAGACGGGGACGCTCACCCGCGGCGAGATGACCGTCACCGAGCTGCGCGCCGTCGGCCGCTCGTGGGCCGTGAGCGGCGCCGGCTACGCGCCGGAGGGCCGGGTGACGGCGGGGGGATCGGGATTGGATCGATCGGGGGATGATGATGGATCTGCGGCGGGTGGATCGACCGCGGTCGAATCGTCGCCGGATCGATCAGTCGCGGATGGATCGATCCCGAATGCATCTGCCACGGCTGGATCGACAGGAGCCGGATCGACCGAGGCTGGATCGACACGATCGATGGAGGGAGCGGCGGCGGATCCAGCTTCCGACACGGTGTTGTGGCACCTCCTCGCCGCGTCGATCCTGGCCAACCGCGCGCAGCTGGTGCACGCGGACGGGGGATGGACCGTTCGCGGCGACCCGACCGAGGGCGCGCTCCTGGCCGCCGCGCGCAAGGCGGGGATGGACCGGCAGGCGCTGGAGGCCGAGTTCCCCGAGGCCGGCCAGGTGCCGTTCAGCAGCGAGCGGATGCTGATGGCCACCTTCCATCGCCGAGCGGATGGACGCGTGTTCGCCTGCGTGAAGGGCGCCCCCGGCCGCGTTCTGGCCCGCTGCACCGGCGTGATGACGGCCGCCGGCGAGCGCGCGCTGGACGACGCCGGGCGGAAGGCGCTGATCGAGCAGAACGAGGAGATGGCCAGCCGCGGCCTGCGCGTGCTGGCGATGGCGTGGCGCGAGGGCGTGGAGACGCACGACGCGGAGGCGCTGGGCGGCCTCACCTTCGTGGGCTTCGCGGGGATGATGGACCCGCCGGCCGCGGGCGTGCTGGAGACCATCCGCACCCTGCGCGGCGCGGGGATCCGCACGGTGATGATCACCGGCGACCAGCGGCTGACCGCGGAGGCGGTGGGGCGCGAGCTGGGGATCGTGAGCGGCGGCGAGGGCGTGTTCGACGGAAGCGCGCTGAGCGAGCTGGAGGGCGACGCGTGGCTGGCGTGCGTGCGTGGCGCCGGCGCCTTCAGCCGCGTGAGCCCCGAGGACAAGCTGAAGCTGGTGGAAGGCTACCGCCGCGCCGGCGAGGTCGTGGCCATGCTGGGTGACGGGGTGAACGATGCCGCCGCCCTGCGCCGCGCCGACGTGGGCGTGGCGATGGGCATTCGCGGCACCGACGTGGCCAAGGAAGCCGCCAGCGTGGTGTTGCAGGACGACCGCTTCAGCACCGTGGCCGCGGCGGTGGAGGAGGGGCGCGTGGTGTACGCCAACATCCGGCGCTTCGTCTTCTACCTGTTCAGCTGCAACGTGGCCGAGGTGATGGTGCTGCTGATCGCCGGGCTGGCCGGCCTGCCGGTGCCGCTGTCGCCGCTCCCCATCCTGTGGATGAACCTGGTGACCGACACCTTTCCCGCGCTGGCGCTGGCCGTGGAGCCCGCCGACCGCCACGTGATGCGGCAGCCGCCGCGAGACCCGCGCGCGGCCATCCTGTCGGGCGGCTTCCTGGGCCGCATCGCCTTCTACGGCGCGCTGATCACTGCCTGCACGCTCGCCGCCTACATCCTCGCCCTCAACACGCTGGGCGAGGCGCACGCGCGGACGGTGGCGTTCCAGACGCTCTCGCTCGCGCAGGTCTTTCACCTGGGCAACGCCCGCAGCGACTCGCCCGTGCTTTCGCGGCGGGCCATCGGCGCGAACCGGTGGGCACTCGCGGCGGTGTTCGGGGTGATCGTGCTGCAGCTTGCCGCCGCGTACCTGCCGCCGCTGCCGGCCGTCCTGCGCCTCGCCATCCCCGGCATTCGCGACTGGCTGCTGATCGTCCCCTTCGCCGCCGCCCCCGCCATCATCGGCCAGACGCTCAAGGTGATCCGCGCGAGAGGGAAGGCCGGCGACTGATCGGGATCCGATGATTTGAACACAGAGGGAGCAGAGGGAGCAGAGGGAGCAGAGGAGGGCCGGTGCTGTTCCTCTGCTCCCTCTGCTCCCTCTGTGTTGAAATCCAGCAGAACCCGGCGTCGAGCCGATTCTTCGGATTCGATGGAATGGGCAAGGGCGCCGGAGATTGCTCCCGGCGCCCTTGCCCGTCCTGCCCGGCCCATCGGTTCCGCTTACATCAGCGGCGGGCTCGCCGGGCCGCTGGTGCCGCCGGTGCCCGTGTTGCCGGTGCCCGTCGCGCCGGTGGCGCCGCGGGTCTCGGCGTCCACCTCCAGGTCACTGGGACGGCTGGTGCCGCCCGCCGTGCCCGTGGCCCCGGTGCCCGCCGAGCCGAAGCTGGAGCCCGAGATCGGCTGCTCCGGGTGCGCCGAGGGCGTCCAGGCGCCCGGCGAACGGCCACGCTGCGCCTCGAGCTCCACCTCCACCACCATCTCGCCGCCCGTGGCCTGCGCCGTGGGCTGTGGGGTGTAGGCGGGCGCGGGGCGCGGCGGGGCCGGCGAGCGGCGCATGGCCGGCTGGCGCGGCTGCTCCTCCAGCTCCACCTCCACGTCCATCTCCGACGCGCGCTCGGCGCGATTCTGGACGAGCTTGGCCACCAGCGCGCTCACCGCGGCCGCCGCGCCCGCGGCCACGGCGCCGGCCAGCGGGCTCACCCGCGGGCCGCGGCGCTGCGGCGGAAGCGTGCGCTTCACCGGGCGCTCCAGCTCGACCTCCACCTCCATCTCGCCGTCGTACTCACCCGTGTACCCGGCGTCATACGCGGGCCGCGCTTCGTACGCGCCGGTGCGCGGGCGCGCCGCCCCGGCCGTGTAGCGCTCGCCGCCGGTCACGCCGTACTCGGGGCCATACTCGCGCGCCGGCATGGCGCCGCCCCGATGCCGCGCCTCGCGGCGGGCCGTACGGCCGGCCTCGTCCACGTACACGTCCTCGGCCAGGCCGCCGCGCGGCTCCAGCTCCACCTCCAGGTCCAGCTCCTCGTCGTCGTGGCCGCGGCCGCCCAGCAACCGCTTGCCCAGGGTGCCCAGCGCGCCCGCCACGCCGGCGGCAAAGAGCATGGCCAGCGGCTTCTTGAAGTCGATGCCGCGCTCGGCGTAAGCCTCCAGCTCATCGTCGTACTCGGCGGTGTAGCTCTCGCCGTACTCCCCGGCGTACTCGCCCTCGTCGAAGTTCCAGTCCTCGTCCCACTCGTCGTCCACGTCGGCCTCGGCCAGCGCGTCCACGTCGTCGAGGAGGCGCGCGTCGGTGGGGGCCAGGTACACGTCGGTGCCGTCGTCCATCCACGCGTCGTCCAGGCCGCCCCCGCGCAGCGTGCGGATCTCTTCCTCCTGGCGCGCCACCACCGACATCAGCTCGCGGGCGCGAAGCTCCCAGTCGTCCGAGCCCTCGCCGGTGTACTCCACCTCCACGTCGTCCAAGCCGCCCGAGCGGCCGCGGCCGCCGCGCGCCTTCTCCAGCCCCAGCCCCTCCAGCAGCGAGCGGGGGATCTTCACGTGGTCGTCATCGTCGTCGCCGCGCTTGTCGCCGCCGCCGGTGAGCAGCCCCAGTGCCAGCCCCGCCGCGAACACGCCGCCCGCGTACAGCCAGGGGCGCTGCCGCACGGGCGCGGCCACGTCGAGCTTCTCCTGCACCTCTTCCTTCTTGCGCACCAGCGCCCGGTCCAGCTCGTTGATGGTGCGGCTCATCCGGGCGCGCGTGCGCTCGATCTCGTCGCGCACCACGTCGGGGTCGCTGCTCATGGCGGCGGCGGGGATGGTGCCCGGCGCCACCGCGCTGGTGTGGTCGGCAATCAGGTGCTCCGGATCGGTTTCGGGGGTGCGGTTCATCCCCACCCCGGGAAGCGTCCGGTCGTCGTCGTTGCGGTAGTCAGCCATGCGTTCCTCCTAGCGAAGCAGCCGGCCGATCACGAACCCCGCGACGCCGGCCAGCAGCAGCGTCTGGAGCGGCTTTTCACGCACGCGTCCCTCGAAGGTGGTGCCCAGCGCCTGCGCGCGGTCCACCGGCCCGGCCAGCGGCCCCTCGTCGGTGTCGAGCAGCCCCGAGATGCGGTTGCGCACCGCGTCGGCGCCGCTGTTCACGCCGCCGCGCACCTGCCCGGCCAGCCCGCTCACCCGGTCGCCCAGGTTGTGAGCCGCGCCGCCCACCGTTCCCGCCACCGACGAGGCCGCGCCGCTCACCGTGCCGGCCACCGACGAAGCCGCGCCGCTCACCCGGTCGCCCACGGCATGCGCCGCGCCGCTGACGGCGTCCTTGGCGCTATCGACCACGCCGCCGCCCACGTTGGCGCGCTCACGGGCCGCGTTCATCGCGTGCACGTCTTCCACCTCGCCGTGGCCCACGCCCATGCGCTGCAGCACGCCGGCCACCCACGCGTAGTGCCGCTCCTCGTCCAGCGCGGCGCCGTCGATCACGCGCTTGACGTCGGGCGGCCAGAGCATGGCGCGGCTGGCATAGGTGTCGTACTTGGTGCGCACCTGCAGCTCGTTGGTGCGGAAGGCCATCAGCAGCCCCTTGTCGCCGGCCAGCCCGCCCAGGCTCTGCAGGGCGGTCTTGAAGGGGCCGGTGGCGTGCGGGTGGTTCACGGGCGTGCCGCCCAGCCGGGTGACCAGCTCGTTCAGCTCGCGCACGTGGCGCTCGTGGTCACGCCGGAAGCCGGTGATCTGGCTGGCGTGGTCGCGGTCCTCGAGCTTGCTGATGGCGATGTCGTACGCCGCGAGGGCGTCATGGTCCAGCTGGAGCAGGTCGTTGAGCCCGTCCAGCACATCCTGGAGCGCCGGCGCGTGGGCTCCCCCGGCTCCGGTCAGTTGCGTGTCCACCGGTTCCCTCCTTGAGCAGCAGGCGGTGTGCGATCGATCCACCCTCTCGGGCCGTCCTCACCCCGGCCATGCGTACGTCTCCCGCCGGGGACGGGAGGGGCATCCCCATGCACACACCGTTCCAGCGCACATGCCGCCTCGCGCGCGGGTTTTGCCCCCCATCCCGCCGCCGTGGCACGCCTGTGGCATTCCCCACCCAGTCGATTGCCCCACAACGAGATGCGCCAAGCCGCCCGAACCGCCGCGTTCGTCTCGACGACCGGGCGGGCCCGGGTAGCTGAAGCCGCCGCAACCACCACGCGAAGCCCGCCTTCGCGGACGACTGGCGACGGCGTGGACGAGGTGGCGGCGCGCGGAAGAGGCGTTCTGGACGTGGGCGCCCAGCACTTGGCACTCAGCACTCAGCACTCAGCACTCAGCACTCAGCACGTCAGTCCACCGAGCGGTGCTGGCGTACGACCAACGGAGAGGGATCGAGATGATGACGATGAAGAAGATCCGGCGAGCCGCGGTGATGATCGGCGCGCTGCCGCTGCTGTCGGGGTGCGCCACGCTGGCGCAGCTGGGGATCCAGGCGCCGCAGTTCATGGTGGACAACACGCAGCAGGCGCAGCTGCGGCTGCTGGGGCCCAGCCTGGGCCGCCCCCAGGGCGGTGCGGCCATCCGGCTGTACGCGCGGGTGCGCAACCCCAACCCCATCGGCATCACCCTTAGCCGCGTGGTGGGCGGGCTGGCGCTGGAGGGGCAGAACGCCGCGCAGGTCGACTTCCCGCTCGGCGTGCCGCTGCAGGGGAACACCGAGACGGTGGTGCCGCTCGACATCAGCGTGAACTTCAACGACATCCCCGGGCTGGCCAACGTGCTGCTGCGCGCGGCCACCGGCCAGTCCATCCGCTACGCGCTGCGCGGCACGGTGGGCGTGGATGCCGGCGTGCTGGGACAGCCCACCTTCGGCCCCATGAACCTGCTCGACGGCAGCGCCCGCATCGGCCGCTGATCGGTTGACGGACCGCGACACGACAAAGGGGCGCTCCCGTCTGGGGCGCCCCTTCGTTCGCATGGATGGATATGGCTGCTATTGCCAGATCAGACGCTCCCGCCAGCCCGGCGGAAAACCCATCCTCGCGGGATCCACGTGGGGGCTGCCGTCGATCAGTTCCCTCAGCGAGGCCTTCCACCCCGACAGCGGGGCGACCCGGTCCAGAAGCAGGTTGATCACCACGGCACGGTCGAAGAACGTATCCGTGGTGGATGTGAACTCGGCGGCGAACTCGCGCCCGGCCATCGGCTTGTTCACATGCATCGGCGCGTTCCACAAACGCGCGTGGTGCGCGCAGATGTTCCGGACGCCGTTGACCGCCCGAAACCAGGACGAGAGAACCAGCTCGTTCACCTGGAACCGGCGGGCGATCCGGATGCGGTACGGCCGCGCGAGGTTGGAGAAGAGCTGCGAGAGCGCGCCGAACGTGACCGCTTCCATCGCCGCCCAGATCGGCGGCATCTCCGGCGAGCGGTAGGTGGCGAAATAATGCCGCAGCGCCGGATTCCTGCCACGCTCGCGAAGGACCTCGTCCCTGAACCGGTCGCATGCGCCGGCACTCGTGTAGTACGCCCGGTGCGTGTAGAAGTCCGGGCCTTCGGAAACCGCGATCTCGCACACGATCGCCGCCCGCAGCGCCACTTCGATCCGCTCCACCGCGTCCAGGCACAGCAACCGCAGCTTGCGGTCGAACTCGTACAGCGCCACCACGTCGCGCATCGTGGTTCCCGGCACGAACCGGCGCACGCCCGCGTCGTCGGTCACCTGCAGCGGCCTCATGTAGCTCAGCAGGCGGTAGTAATCGATCCGTTCGAGAATCTGGAGCGCGACAATTCCGTCAGCGGCCGACGCTACTGCGAGCCCACGCGACTCCAAATGAGCGAGAAGCCCCTGCGGCCCCAACACGGGTTTCGTGTAGGGTCGCAGGGGCTTCGCGGTAGCCACCGATATACCGAACGAGTTCTGTCAAAAGAAAAAGTCCCCGGGGTGCGCGTGACCCGAACCGGAGTTCGTGCCAGAGGCGTGGGGACTATTGTTGCCCTTAATGTAACCAGAATGGCGCCCCCGTCAAGCCCCCCCCCTCCTCAAGTCGGCCTTACGCCAGCACCGGCAGCGCCTCGCCGCGGAACCCGGCGGGCACGCCTTCCAGCGGGTCGGCGTCCAGCGGCTCGCCGTCGGGTGATTCGAGGACGAAGCCGGCGTCGCGGATCATCTCCAGGTCGGCGCGGGCGGCTTGGCCGGGGGTGGTCAGATAGTCGCCGATGAAGATGGAGTTGGCGGCGTACAGCCCCATCACCTGCATCGAACGGAGGTGCACCTCACGCCCGCCGCTGATGCGGATCTCCTGGCTGGGGAGGATGAAGCGGTACAGGCAGAGGATGCGCAGGCAGCGGCGCGGGTCCAGCGAGTTGGCGCCGGCCAGCGGGGTGCCGGGGATGGGGATCAGGAAGTTGACCGGCACGCTGCGCACGCCCAGCTCGCGCAGGCTGAGCGCCAGGTCGATCACGTCGTCATCGGTCTCGTTCATCCCGATGATCCCGCCGGAGCAGGTCTTGAGCCCCGCGGCCTGCACCGCCTGGACCGTGGCCACGCGGTCGCCGAAGGTGTGGGTGGACACCACGTTGGGCGTGTGCCGCTCGCTGGTGTTCAGGTTGTGGTTCACCTGCGTGACCCCGGCCTCCCTCAGCCGCAGCGCCTGCTCCTCGGTAAGCAGCCCCAGGCAGGCGCACACCTTCAGGTCGTGCCGCTCCTTCACGGCGCGCACCGCGTCGAGCACCTTGCCGAACACGCGCTCGCCGGGCGAACGGCCGCTGATCACCATGCAGAAGGTGCCGGCCTTCAGCTCGGCCGCGCGGTCGGCGGCGGCCAGGATCCTCTCGCGCGCCAGCATGGGGTACTTGTCGATCTCGGCCGCGCTGATCTTGCTCTGCGAGCAGTAGTTGCAGTCCTCGGGGCACAGCCCGCTCTGCGCGTTGAGCAGAAAGTGCAGCCGCACGCGGTTCTGGTAGAAGGCGCGGCGCACCCGGTACGCGGCGGCGAGCTGCTCCAGCAGCGCCGTGTCGGGCGCGTTGAGCACGGCCAGCGCGTCCTGTCGCGAGATCAGCTCTCCGGCCAGCGCGGCGTCGGCCAGCGCGTTCCAGTCGGGGAGCACGGCGGGGTTCGACATGGGTGTTTCAACCTTGTACAGGGATGGGATTGCGGGCGGGAAGCTAGCCGGTCGCGGATCGGCGGGCCAGACGGGGGAACGGCTGAAGGGGTGCGTGAGTGCGTGAGTGCGTGAGTGCGTTTCCATCGTGCCCTGCGGATGGATACGGTGGCACGGGCCGCATCGACGCTCGGGGATGGCATTCCACCGTCGCTCGCGCCGCCCCACTCGCGCGGGTTGCGAGGCTTTGTGCCGTTCCCAGCCGGCGGGTTCACCCGCTGGGACCCTATCGTGGACACTGTTGCGTCAACTACCGTCCTCATTGGGCCGCTGGTAAAACAAAGGTATTCACGTGGGGCGCGGAATGCGCTAAGTTCAGGCTCTCCATCTTCTTCCAGTTCGATTCCTGTCTCCCCCCACTTCCCCCGGCTGTCTCATGGCATCCAAACCGCCCACCGATTCCGGCGCCCTGCGCGAGCAGATGCTTGGCGAGGCCGTCGCCATGGCGCGCTATGCCCTGGCCTCGGGCAAGTCCGTGCCCGCCTCGGCCGCCGACGCCATCGAGAAGGCCCGCTTCGCCGACCCCGCCCAGCCGCTGAACCTGACGCCGCTGGTGAAGGCGCACGAGCAGCTGTCCCGGCTGGTGACCCCCGCCACTCCGCGCGCGCTGCTGGCCATGGGCGACGAGCACGGCGGCAGCCGCATCGCGTGGCTGGGCTCCGTGGGCCTCGTGCGGCGGATGATGGGAGCGGCGGTGATCTCGGTGATCGTGTTCGTGGGCCTCAGCGTCACGGAATACACATCGGCCACCGGCGAGCTCAGCTACTCCAACAGCAGCGGCGTGGAGTTGTTCGCCAACGAGATGTTCTGGCTCGCGGCCGCGGGGATCGGCGCCTCGTTCGCCATGCTGATGCAGGTGAACGGCTACATCGTGAAGCGCACCTACGACCCCAAGTACGAGCCCACCTACTGGATCAAGTTCATCCTGGGGGTGATGGCCGGCTTCATCCTCTGCATCCTGCTTCCGGTGGACCTGGCGGCGGGCAAGCCCAACACCGCCGAGTTAGCCGATGCGATCGCCCGCCCCACGCTGGCCATGCTGGGCGGGTTCTCGGCCTCGGCCGTGTACCGCGTGCTGGACAAGCTGGTGGAAAGCGTGGAGGCCGTGTTCCGTGCCAGCGCCACCGACGAGCTGGCGCAGCGCGAGCGTGCCGCGCAGACGCGCGCCAACGAGGAGGTGTCGCGGGCCCGGATCGACGTGGCCTCCAAGATCGTGGACCTGCAGCACCAGGTGGCCGCCGGCGCCGACCCGGCCACCCTCACGCAGGCGCTGTCCGGCATGCTGAAGTCGCTGACACCCAGCAACGAGCCCGAGGCGCCCGCGCCCGAGACGCCGGCCCCCGCGGCCAGTGCCGCCACCGTGTCGCTCCCCAACGTGGCCATCGTGTCCGCCCCCGCCGAGCCGCAGCCCGCCGCGGTGGAGCAGCCGGCCACGGCCGCTGATGCCGCCCAGGCGAGCTCCCCTCCCGCCGGGTGGTCGGGCGGCGAGGCGGACGACGACGAGCCCTGGGCCGCGTCCCCCTCGGCCGCCCCCACGGTGGAGAACGACGGCACGCAGACGGGCGCGCAGGGCTGACGGTCCATCGATACACAGCACTGACGGGGCGGCGGGCGAGACAGCAATTTGTCTCGCCCGCCGCTTCGTTTCACCGCCGCCGCAAGCCTTGCATCCGCAGATGTTTAGGCGGGCAGGCCGAACACGAGCCGGAGGTGGGTCCGGCGGCAACGGGCGAACGAAAGGGTTGACAGGGTGTGGGAGGCACGTGTAGACTCGTCGCCTCTTGGGAGTCGCGTCCCGATGTCGTTTGGTCGTCCGAACCCCGTTCGCGGGGGGCAGGGTGCCCGCGCCGTGAGCATCACGGCGAGACGTCGGCGGCGCGATTTTGCGTTTCAGGAGATTTTGACCCTCAACACCGGCCGGGCCGGTACAGGACTGTAGCGAGATGCACCAAGCCAGCTTCGCCCATACGCACACGCTTTCCCGCGCCGGCGGTAGACCCGGCGCCGCGGTGGAGTTGTGCGCCGATTGGCCGCGGGGCGAAGTGCGTCCGTACGCTCCGTTCGGTCTGATGCACCTGGAGTGCGTGGACGCGGTGAAATCCGGCGGGCTGCGGGGAAAGACGGGGGAGGAACAGCGCGGGAGGACCGGGCTGGCGGCATAGCGTCCGCCAGCGCCCGAATCCGCCGGGAGCGAGCACCATCGCCCCGCCCGCGCAGCAAGACGCGGGCGGGGCGATCTCGTTTCCGCCCACGGGGATCCAGACCTGACCGACGAGGAGGTTCCAAACCCAGGGATGGCCGGCGGCGCCGGCGGGGCGTGAAGGCCCCAGGCACCGGTGAACGCGACTCCCAGGGCCAAAGGCGGACACGTTCCCGCCGGCCCGCCGGCCGCGCGACCGACAAGAGTGATCAGCAGCAACCAGGCGTTGTGGCGGCCGTAGCTCAACAGGACAGAGCACTGGGCCGTGGATCCGGGGGCGTGGGTTCGAGCCCCACCGGCCGCCCCTGCCTGCGCGAAACGTGGAGCGCCCGTAGCTCAGCGGGTAGAGCACCGGACTTTTTCCTCTACCAGCACCACTCGCCCGTGGCTGCCCGCCGCGGGCCGAAGGTGGAGGATCATCGCTAATCCGGCGGCCGCGGGTTCGAATCCCGCCGGGCCTCCCGTTTCGCCCCAGCTGTAGAAGCCGCGCCACGAGACGGGGAAGCCCGTGGCTCAACCCGGTAGAGCGCCAGGCAAAAGCCTTCGCCGCTCCTCGTCCGCCGCTGGCGGGCCGCAGGTGGAGGATCATCGGGACCTGGAGGTTGCGGGTTCAACTCCCGCCGGGCTTCCCATCTCGTGGGACGAAGTGAATGTGGGACGTGGGACCGTAGCTCAGTGGTAGAGCACTTCCCTGGCCGCCCCTTGTCCGGCGGTGCCGGGCCGAAGGCCAAGGGTTATCGACTCCAACTCGAGAGGTCGCGGGTTCGAATCCCGCCGGTTCCACCTGGATTCAAGCAGGACCTGTTGCCGCACCGATCGCGCGCGGGCCGCTCGCGAACCGGTTATCGCTCCGACTCAACCCGGGAACAAGCGGCCCCGGGGCCGGCGCGGATCTTTGTCCGCGCGCGGCGGTGCGGCAGACAGGCAGGCTGGTAGGCAGGTACGGATAGATGAGCCGACTGAGAGATCCAGGGCGGAGGCGTGCTCCGGACGCGCCGCCGCCCCCACCCCGCGCCTGAGAGCGCGACCCTCCCCCGTACCGGGAGCGGGTGGTGGACGCGGCCACGGTGCGCCCTGCATCCCTCGCTCGGCACGACACTTCGGAGACGCCGGGAAGCTCGACGCCGCTACCTCTCCCGGTACGGGGGAGGTGCGAGCCTCAGCGAGCGGAGGGGGCGCGATGCGGCGGATGAGCATGATCGTCGTCGACGCCAAAACGACAGAGCAGTTTCGCAGTGGGTAGAATATCGGAAAGGGCGGCGGGTCGTAGCCGGTTCGGTTATCGATCCTTCGCCACGGATGGCTCTCCGGGAAACTGGAGGCCGCACCCGAGCGGCACCAACTCATCCGCCGCCCTTTCCACCCCGCGTCGCGCGCGGGCCGAACCGCGCAGGTTATCGGCCAGCACCGGCTATCCGCCGGTTGGAAACACCCGCCGGGCTCCCTCGTCCGCGCGCGGCGCATTCTTCAACCACACTCAGCCCGAAAGGAGGCGAGTGAACGATGATGGATTTCACGAAGCACTTCGCGACTCGCCTGCGGGCGCTCGTGACGCCGCAGGCCGCGCCGATCCCCGGGACCACGCAGGTGCCCAACAGCGGCGGCGGGTTCGCGTGGGCGGTGGACCGGTGGGGGCGGCTGGACCGCTTCCTGGTGCTGGGGACCGAGGGCGGCACCTACTACGTGGGCGAGCGCGAGCTGACGGTCGAGAACGCGCAGGCCGTGGCCGAGTGCATCGCCGAGGACGGCGTGCGCGCGGTGCGCCGGATCGCCGAGATCAGCGAGGCCGGCCGCGCCCCGAAGAACGATCCCGCGCTCTTCGCCCTGGCGATGGCCGCGGGGCTGGGTGACGAGGTGACGCGTGCCGCCGCGCTACAGGCGCTGCCGCGCGTGGCGCGGACGGGCACGCACCTGCTGCACTGGCTGCGGTACATGCAGGCGTTCCGCGGCTGGGGCCGCGGCGTGCGGCGGGCAGTGGGGCGCTGGTACACGGCCCGGCCCGCGCGCGAGCTGGCCTACCAGCTCCTGAAGTACCCGCAGCGTGACGGCTGGAGCCACCGCGACGCCCTGCGCCTGGCGCACCCCAAGCCGGCCGGCGCCGAGCAGGGCGCGCTGCTGGCCCGGGCCGTGACCGGCGCGCTTCCCGCCGGCGCGCCGGAGACGGAGGCCGTGCGGCTGGTGCGGGCCGTGGCCGAGCTGCACGCGAACGCCGGGATGGAGCCCGGCCGGGCGGCGGCGTGGGTGCGCGCGCACCGGCTCACCCGCGAGATGGTGCCCACGCACCTGCTGCGGCACCCCGTGGTCTGGGAGGCGCTGCTGGAGGAGATGCCGCTCACGGCACTGATCCGGAACCTGGCCACGCTCACCCGGGTGGGCGTGCTGGCGCCGGGGAGCGACGCCGTGGCGAAGGTGGTGGCGCGGATCACCGATGCCGCCGCGCTCAAGCGGGCGCGGGTGCACCCGGTGCAGATGCTGTCGGCGCTGCGGACGTACGCCAGCGGGCGGGGCGTGCGCGGTGCGGGCACGTGGCAGCCGGTGGCGCAGGTGAGCGACGCGCTGGATGCGGCGTTCTACCTGGCGTTCGGGGCGGTGGAGCCCAGCGGCAAGCGGGTGATGCTGGCGCTGGACGTGTCGGGGAGCATGTGCAGCCCCGTGCACGGCCTGCAGGGCATCAGCTGCCGCGAGGCCGGCGCGGCGATGGCGCTGGTGACGGCGGCCACCGAGCCGCGGCACTTTTTCACCGCGTTCACCGCGGGGAACTACCCGAGCATGCACGCGGGCTTCCCCAGCGGCCTGTCCACGCTCGACATCTCGCCGCGGCAGCGGCTGGATGACGTGGTGGCCAAGGTGTCGGGGCTGTCGTTCGGCGGCACCGACTGCGCGCTGCCGATGGTGGAGGCGCGAAAGAACGGGTGGAAGGTGGACGTGTTCGCCGTCTACACCGACAGCGAGACGTGGGCCGGCTCCATCCATCCCGCCCAGGCCCTGCGGCAGTACCGCGAGGCCATGGGGATCGCGGCGAAGCTGGTGGTGGTCGCGATGGCGTCGAACGGGTTCACCATCGCGGATCCGGACGACGCCGGGATGCTGGACGTGGTGGGCTTCGACGCCGCCACGCCGGCGCTGCTGGCCGACTTCGCACGGTAGGCGGGCGCGGTCCGGGGCTTCGGCTCCGGCCGCGCCCCGCCCGCCGGGTTGGGGCAAGGCCGGAGATCGTTAAACCGAACGGGCGCGAGGATGCGGGTCTTTGGGTGCGCATCCACGCGGCCGGCAATCCTGAACCGAGCCATGAAGACCAGGCAGAAGCAGCAGCACGCCGAGCACGAGCAGCCGCGCGCCGGGGATTACTTCGTGCTGGACACCCGCGGCGACTGGTTCTACGTGGACGCACCGACCGCGGCCCGCATCTCTCGCGCGCTGGACCGGCGCTGGATGCAGCGCTGGGTCAAGTTCGTGGACCTGACGGGCGCACGGATCTGGCTGCGCACCAGCGTGATCGAGGCGATCCGCGAGTCCACCGCCCACCAGCGCGAGCGCGACCGCGAGTTCCAGTACCTTCGCCGCAAGGAAGAGCGCGGCGACCGGCGCTGGGATGATGAGGATTGATGGTAAAGCCGGGCGCGGATGGAGCGCATCGTTACCGCTTGCCGAGACCTATCACTTTGTTGAGTGAGCCATGAGTCAATTCAACGCACCTGAGCAGATCAGTGTGGAAGAAATGCACGAGTTTGCAATGTTTGTGGCGGATCTATACCAACAAAAGTCCGCGAATAATGGACAAGACCGTGATGGGGCGAACGATATCGTCCGCGCTGCATTAATAGCAATGCTGCACGATGCCGTACTCGCCCACCGTGCTGTAGGCGTATTGGTCCAGAGCGGTTGGTCGAGTTCTGCTGCGCCGCTCGTGCGAACGATTCTCGACGTCACCATTTCAGCATTAGCGGTTATCAAAAGTCAAAACCCACGCTTGGCAGCATTTCGCTACTTTCATGCGGGGTACCGGAAGTTTGAACGTGACAAAAAGCATCCAAAAGAGGAACGTAGTGGGACGCGGGCGCTACTCCGTGCACGCATCTCACTGCTGGATCCGGCGGATCGTCCCGAAGCAATGAAGTACCTGCGGGCTAAGGAGCGGGGCTACTGGTTCGGTGATGAGTGGCCGACTCCTGCGAAAATCGTCGAGGAGTTTGGTTCGGAGTACATGCAGTTGAAGTATCGAGAGTATTCGGCAGCTGCTCATGGTGGATTTCTGGCATCGCGAACGATGAGAGATCGTTCTTTTGATTCTGACATTAATCCGCGGTTGCCGATTGGTCGGTTCGCTGCAGTTGTATCGTTAGAATCTTCCCGCTCCCTCCTTGAATTAGTGTGCTTGCGTGACCAGTGGGAGAAGAGCGGTTTCACAACCGAGATCTGCCCTCAATTAAGAGAGTTGTATTCTCGCGTGGTACTTCCAAATGTTGTTCCCAGCAAAGAGTGGTAGCAATGAAGATCTTCGGGCAGCACGACGAGAAGACGATCCTGCAGCTGCGGGATGTGGCGAGCCGCGCCGAGCGGGCGGCCATCATGGCGGACGGGCACGTCGGCTACGTAATGCCCATCGGTGGCGTGGCGGCGTATCGTGACCACATCTCCGTGGTGGGCGTGGGGTTCGACATCGCGTGCGGAAACTGCGCGATTCGCACCGACCTGACGCTGGAGGACGTGACGAAGGGGCTCACGGTGGACGAGGTGCAGCGGAACCCGCACCGGCTGGCCACCGACAAGCGCATCAACCGGGCGGCGGACGAGATCGCGCAGACGGTGTCGTTCGGGATCGGGCGGAAGAACGAGGCCGACAACGCGCCGGTGGACGACCCGCTGTTCATCGACCCGGCGTGGTACGCCATCCCCAACACCGGCGGCTACCGTGACACGCTGCGCGAAAAGGCGCGGCGCCAGCTGGGCACCGTGGGCAGCGGCAACCACTACGTGGACGTGTTCGCCGATGACGCCGGTACCGTGTGGGTGGGCGTGCACTTCGGGAGCCGCGGCTTCGGGCACACCGTGGCGAGTGACTTCCTGTCGCTGTCGCAGGGGGGCGACTGGGGACAGCGCGCGCGGGAGAAGGAGGTGCTGCTGGACGTGACCCAGCCCGTGGGGCACGATTACTGGCACCTGATGGAGTTGGCCGGGCGCTACGCCTACGCCGGGCGCGAGTGGGTGGCGCGCAAGGTGGTGGAGCTGCTGGGCGGCACAGAGCTGGAGATGGTGCACAACCACCACAACTTCGCCTGGCGCGAGACCCATCTGTCGCCACAGGGCGAGCCGGTGGAGTACATCGTCGTCCGCAAGGGCGCCACCCCGGCGTTCCCCGGCCAGCGTGGCTTCATCGGCGGGAGCATGGGGGATGACGCGGTGATCGTGCGCGGCGCCGTGGTGCCGGACGACAGCGAGGTGGCGGCCGTGCAGCGCGATGCGCTGTTCAGCACCGTCCACGGCGCCGGCCGGGTGATGAGCCGCACCGAGGCCGCCGGCAAGCGCACCCGCAAGGGGATGGTGAAGAGCCACGGCAAGATCCAGCCGAAGATGGTGGAGGACTGGCTGGCGAAGCGTGGCGTGGTCCTTCGCGGCGGCGGCCTGGACGAAGCGCCGCAGGTGTACCGCCGCCTCCCCAAGGTGCTGGAGGCGCAGGGCCCGACCATCGAGGTACAGCACGTTCTGCATCCCTTGGTCGTGGTGATGGCCGGTGCCGGCGAGATCGATCCATACAAGGATTGATCTCGTTGGCGATGTTCTATTTTCAGCGGGCATGGGTTAGCTGTCACGAACCAACGGAGAGAAGATACATGGACAAGAGAGAAATGCCGCAATCCGCTCGTGAACTTGCCAGCATTCAAAAGATTTTCGATGATATTGAGAAATTTAGAAGTCTAAAGCTCATCTTTCCGCTAATCCGACCATTCCTCCAGAGTGCCGGGGTCAAGGTCGATGAGATTGAAAAGCAATTCGAAGAAATGGAGAAAATACAGAAGAATTTGGAAGAACTTACAAACACACTTGATCGATTCAACGAACTTTTTTCCGGTCGCGGATGGATCAGCTATGAATCGATGAATTTCGAGGTAACGAAAGCGGCCGTCTTGAATGCGGTAGTTGGAGAGTGGGGAGCCGCAGAAGCAGGACTCGTTGAATACTTCGATGCGGACGAAGTGCGTCGCGGCATCAGGAGAATGCATTCGGTCCGTGCGTTTCGACCCCGCCTCCGACTCGCGAGGTTGGCTGCAGAGGATTACGCCGCAGGCAGATACCACGCCTGCATTCCGGTAGTCCTGGCACTGTTAGATGGGATGGTCAACGAGATTCATCAAAAGGTACACGGCTCTCGTCGTGGGATATCGTCGGAAGGCGTAGATCTCAACGCATGGGATTCCATTGCCGCACATAACAATGGGTTAAATCAGTTGGTCAAGATCTTTCAAACCGGGCGCCGAAAGACCTCCGAAGAAGAAATCGATCTTCCTTATCGAAACGGTATTATGCATGGGATTGATCTTGGATACGACAACAAAACCGTCGCCGCGAAATGTTGGGCAGCTTTATTTGCCACCCGCGAGTGGGCGGTGAAGGCGGAACAAGGTCAGCACGAAGCTCCCACACCGACACCTGAACCGACTCTTGAGGAAACCTGGAACTCTCTTGCTTCAAGCATCCGCGCTTACGGCGAGATGCAGGAGGCGAGCAAGCGTCTCGAGGGCTGGAAACCACGCCAATGGCAGATAGGATCAGAGATCCCACGGAACGGGCCACCCAGCGAGTATCGTGACGGAAGTCCAGAGCAAAAGCTCGTCGAATACCTGTCCAACTGGAGCAAACGCAACTTCGGATACATGGCCCGGTGCATTGCCGATGTGTTTGGACCGCCCAAAGCGAAGGCCGCGGCGCAGGTTAGGCAAGAATTTAGTGACAAGCGATTGCTTTCCTTTGAACTAATGGATCTTTGCGAGGAGACCTATGCAATCACCGAGATCACTGTTGCCCTAAAGATCGAGTGGAACGGTAGCAATTTCGAGGTGCAGCATCGGTATCGCATGGTTCATCAGGGCGACGATGGAATGCCGGTACTCCCCGATCTTGGGCCGGCTGAGTGGAAAGTGATCAACTGGGGTTTCCCGGACGCTGCAATCGTGCTGCAGTACGGATTGTAGTGATATGGATCATCCTTCGTCTGGATGTTCTGATGATCCCCTCACAGGTGTGAAAACTGCGAATCCCGCATTGAAGACTAACTATGCGAGATTCATAAAGGAGCCGTGGTGATGGCGGAAGACACGCTGATCGAGGCGGTGCGCCAGCGCGCGCTGCCGTTGCGCGATGACGGCGACCTGGACCCGCTGCTGGAGCGCATTGGCGACGCGCGGGTGGTGCTGCTGGGCGAGGCGAGCCACGGCACGTCCGAATACTACACGTGGCGCGACCGGATCTCGCGCCGGCTGATCGCCGAGAAGGGCTTCCACTTCATCGCCGTTGAAGGCGACTGGCCCGACTGCTACACAGCGAATCTATACGCCAAGGAGTGGGCGGACGTGGGCAGCAGCGCGCGCGAGGTGCTGCACGCCTTCAACCGCTGGCCCACCTGGATGTGGGCCAACGAAGAAGTGGTTCAGCTGATCGAGTGGCTGCGCGGGCACAACCGTGGCCGCGCGGATGACGCGAAGGTCGGCTTCTACGGGCTGGACGTGTACTCGCTGTGGGAAAGCATGGATGTGGTCACGCGCTATCTGAAGCGCGTGGACCCCGCGCTGGCCGAACGGTTGCGGCGCTCGTACGGCTGCTTCGACCCGTTCGAGGAAGACGTGCAGGAGTACGCGTGGGCCACGGCGATGGTCCCCACCGACTGCGAGGACGAGGTGGTCGCCGCCCTTTCGGAGCTGGGCCAGAAAGGGCCGGACTTCCGCCGCGATGGCCCCGAGGCGTACTTCAACGCCGAGCAGAACGCCCTGGTCGCCCAGAACGCCGAGCGCTACTACCGCGCGATGATCCGCGGCGGCTCAGCCAGCTGGAACGTGCGCGACACCCACATGATGGAAACGCTCGACCGGCTGATGAAGCACCACGGGCCGGATGCGAAAGCCATCGTGTGGGAGCACAACACCCACGTGGGCGACGCACGGGCCACCGACATGGCGCGCTCCGGGATGGTGAACATGGGCCAGCTGGCGCGCGAGGCGTACGGCGGTGACGTGGTGATCGCCGGCTTCTCGTCGTACGCGGGAAGCGTGATCGCGGGTGAGGAGTGGGGCGCGCCGATGCGGCGCGTCACCGTGCCCGCCGCGCAAGCGGGGAGCTGGGAGCACGTGCTGCACGAGGCATCGGCCGACGACAAGCTGTTGCTGCTGGAAGGGATGGACGAGGTCCCCGGCGCGCTGGACCGCCGCGGCCACCGCGCCATCGGCGTGGTCTACCGCCCCGAGCGCGAGGCGTACGGCAACTACGTTCCCACCGTCCTCCCGTACCGGTACGACGCGCTGCTCTACATCGACCAGAGCGAGGCGCTGCACCCGCTGCACATGACGCCGGTGCCGGAGCACGAGGTTCCGGAGACGTATCCCTCGGGGATGTAACCGGCTCCGGTTGACCGGGAAACGAACAGGATTGTCATCCTGAGGAGCCGCCGCGCCCCGGCCAATGTCACACGGAAGCCCGGCGGCGACGAAGGATCTAAAACATACGTCCGAGCGACAGCCAGCCTGTCGCTCGGACGTACGGTTTAGATCCTTCGGTCGCGCCAAAGTATTGTGTAATCAATAACCTGGCGCAGCGCTCCCTCAGGATGACAATGTCCCGGGTAACACTGTCCCGGGGCGATCTGACGGCGCTCACCCCGCGCGGCGCGTCCGCCGGCGGAGGAAGTCGCGCATGATGTACTGGCCCAGCGTCATGGTGCTGGTGAAGTACGCCTTGCCGCGGGCGATCTGCGACACCTGGTTCACGAAGGCGACCAGATAGGGGTCGCGCGCCAGCATGAAGGTGTTGATCAGGATCCCGCTCTTGCGGCAGGCGCCCACCTCGCGGAAGGTCTCGCGCAGCACCCGCTGGTCCAGCCCCATCGAATTCTTGTAGATCCGCCCGTCCGGCAGGCTGATGGCACTCGGCTTTCCGTCGGTGATCATCACGATCTGGCGCATGTCCTTGTTCTGCGCCAGCAGCAGCTTGCGCGCGAGCTTGAGGCCCGCCGCGGTGTTGGTGTGGAACGGGCCCACCTGCGCGTGCGCCAGCTGGCTCATGGGGATCTCGGCCGCCTCGTCGCCGAAGGTCACCACCTTCAGCGTATCGCCGGGGAACTGCGTGCGGATCAGGTGCGTGAGCGCCAGCGCCACCTTCTTGGCCGGCGTGAAGCGGTCCTCGCCGTACAGGATCATGCTGTGGCTGGTGTCCAGCATCAGCACGGTGGCACAGCTGGACCGATACTCGGCCTGGTTCACGTGCAGGTCCGAGTAGTCCAGCGGGATCGTCCCATCATCGCGCAGCCCCTCGCGGGCCAGAGCGCTCTTGAGGGTGGCGGGGATGTCCAGGTTCATCACGTCGCCGAACTCGTAGGGGCGGCTGGCGGCCTCGGCCTCCACCCCCGTGGCGAGATGCGGCGTGTCGTGGCTGCCGAACGAGCTTTTCCCCATCGCCCCAAGCAGGTGCCGCAGCGTGCGCCACCCCAGGAAGTCGATCCCCTTCCCCGTGAGGCTGAACTCCACCTGCCGCGCGGCGTCGCGGGCATCGTCGATCTTCCCCTGCCCGTCCTTCACCTCTTCGTAGCCGCCGGGCATCTGCGGCGGGGCGTTCACGTTGAGGTATCCCTCCTCCACCATCCGCTCGATCAGCCGGTCGAGCAGCTCGGCGATCTGCTGGCGCACCTCCTCGCTGGGCTCGCCGTCG
Organism: Longimicrobium sp.; assembly: GCA_035691085.1. Taxonomy (GTDB): domain Bacteria; phylum Gemmatimonadota; class Gemmatimonadetes; order Longimicrobiales; family Longimicrobiaceae; genus Longimicrobium. The sequence goes on along the minus strand of DASSJS010000226.1, from coordinate 12,320 downwards.
CCGCGCAGCTCGGCGATCATCTCGGGGGTGAGCATCCCGCTCTCCAGCAGCGCGCGGAGGAGCGCTTCCTTCAGTGCGTCGAGCGAGCGGTCGTCCTCGTCGCCGCCGAACTCGCCCCAGTACGGGTTGAAGTGCTGGCCCCCGGCGAAGCCCGACTGGAGGAGGAAGTCGGAGAGCTGATCCAGCAGCGACTGCAGGTTCAGCGCGTCGGCCAGGTTGCCGGTGTACTTGCCGTATTGCGTGAAGCGCATGGTGATCCGCTGCCTGGGGTGCGGGCCGCGGCCGCCGTGGGCGCGCGGTGGCGCGCGAGGGGCCGATGCTGGTAAGATAAGCCGCTGATCCGCAGTGTTGAAGTGAGGCATTTCTGACGGCATACAACGAGCCCGGCCGCGAGACCGCGGCCGGAGCGGACGACACGGCCCCGCCCCCCGAGCTGGACCGCTCGCCCGCGGCGCCTCCGGGCGACGAGGCGGGCCCGCCCGACGCGCCGGTTTCGGCCCACGCGTTCGCGGCGCTGCGGCACCGCAACTTCCAGCTATTCTACGCTGGTCAGTTCCTGTCGCTGGTGGGCACCTGGATGCAGTCCACCGCGCAGGGGTGGCTGGTGCTGAACCTGACCAACTCCGAGCTGCTGCTGGGGGTGGTGACGGCCGTGGCAAGTGCCCCCACCGTCCTCTTCTCGCTCTACGCCGGCGCCCTTGCCGACCGCGCGGACAAGCGCCGCATCATCATGCGGGCCAACGCCGCGGCGCTGGTGCTGGCGCTGCTCCTGGCCATCCTCACCCACACCCAGACGATCACGTATCCGGCGGTGCTGGTGATCGCCTTCGCGCTGGGCACCACCAACGCCTTCGAGATCCCCACGCGGCAGTCGTTCTTCGTGGACCTGGTGGGGAAGGGCGACCTCCCCAACGCCATCGCGCTGAACTCGGCGCAGTTCAACGCCACGCGCATCGTGGGCCCGGCCATCGCGGGGTGGCTGATCGGCACGGCGGGCACGGCGGCGTGCTTCTACGCCAACGCCGCCTCGTACGTCTTCGTCCTTGCCGGCTTGAGGGCGATGCGCCTCCCCGCGTTCCACCGCCCCGCGCGGCGCGAAGGGATGCTGGAGACCATCCGCGAGGGGCTGGCCTACATCCGGTCGGACCGGCTGGTGCGCACGCTGGTGTGGCTGATCGCCGCGTTCTCGGTGCTCGGCTTTCCGTACGTGATGCTGATGCCGGTGTTCGCGCGCGACATCCTGAAGGTGGGCGCGCACGGGCTGGGGTGGCTCCTGGCCGCCACGGGCGCAGGCGCGCTGGCGGCCGGCATCGCGCTGGCGGCTGGGGGCGAGCGGGTGCCGCGCGGGCGGATCCTGCTGGGCGCGTCGCTGGGCTTCTGCGCCGCGGTGTTCGCGTTCGCGGGGTCGCGCTCGTTTCCGCTCTCCATGATGCTTCTGGCGCTGGTCGGCTTCATGATGGTGCTGAACAACGCCACCGTGAACGCGCTGCTGCAGGCCACCGTCCCCAACCACCTGCGCGGCCGGGTGATGTCGGTGTACGTGTTCATGTTCATCGGCACGGCACCGCTCGGCGCGCTGCAGGCCGGCGCCCTCTCCCGCGCCCTCGCCGCGCCCACCGCGCTGCAGATCGGCGCGGCGCTCCTGGCGGTGATCGTGATCGTGGTGGCGTGGCGGGTGCCGGAGATGGCGCGGGCGAGATGACGGCGAACAGGTGCGCGAGTGCGGAAGTGCGTGAGTGCGGAAGTGCGCGAGTGCGCTGGTGTTCTTCGGATGAATAACGCACTTGCGCACTCACGCACTGGCGCACCTGTTCAGCGGTGCCAAAAAGCGAATGAGACCGATTTCCGCAACGTCATTGGAGAACCGAGATGAAAACCGCAGTAAAGAGCGTGTTTGACCCTGCCGTGCGCGAGGAGTTGCGGACGCGGATGGAGCGGGTGCGGCCAGACACGAAGCCGCAGTGGGGGAAGATGAACGCGCCGCAGATGCTGGCGCACGTGAGCGCGGCGCTGGAGATGGGGCTGGGCGAGCTTGCGGTGAAGCCCAAGCGGAGCCCGCTGTCCAATCCGCTCGGCCGCTGGCTGGTGATCTACGGGATGAAGAAGTGGCCGCAGGGCACGCCCACGGCGCCGGAGCTGATTGCCGCGCCGTCAGGCGACTGGGACGCGGCGCTGGCCCGCTTCACAGACCTGCTGGAGCGTAGCGGGAGCCGCTCGCCCAGCGATCGCTGGCCGCGACACCCCGTCTTCGGCGCGATGACGGGGAAGCAGTGGGGCCACCTGGGCTACCGGCACCTGGATCATCATCTGAAGCAGTTCGGGGTCTGAACGGCCGAACAGGTGCGTGAGTGCGCAAGTGCGTGAGTGCGTTCCAAGCCTCGCTCGAGCAACGGCCGAACGCGCGTGACAAACGCACTGGCGCACTCACGCACTGGCGCACCTGTTTACGATGCCGGCCCTCGCGCGAGCGCCGGCCGCCCCGTGCGCCCCCTTGTGTCCACGCCGTATAACTTGATAGATTGAAGCCGAAGAAAACCCAAAGCAATACGGGCGCCCCAGTGGCCCATCCCTTCTCGGGGCAGGAGCTGGCCCGGGTGCGCCACGCGCTGCTGGAATGGTTCCGCCGCAACCGGCGCGACCTGCCCTGGCGCACCGCGCCGGGGGAGCCGCGCGACCCGTACCGCGTGTGGATCAGCGAGGTGATGCTGCAGCAGACGCGGGTCGACACCGTGCTGCGCTACTACCCGCGCTGGCTGGAGCGCTTCCCCACGCTCCACGCGCTGGCCGCCGCGCCGCTCGACGACGTGCTCAAGGCCTGGGAGGGGCTGGGCTACTACTCACGCGCCCGCAACTTTCACCGCGCGGTGAAGGAGGTGGTGATGCGGCATGGTGGCACGGTTCCCAGCGATCCCCGGCAGTTCGCGGAGCTCCCCGGGGTGGGGCGGTACACGGCGGGGGCGGTGATGTCCATCGCCTTCGGGCAGGCCGAGCCCATCGTGGACGGCAACGTGCGCCGCGTGTTCGCCCGCTGGGTCGACGAGCCCGAGCCCACGCAGGCGCGGCTCTGGCGCATGGCCTCGGAGCTGGCGCCCGGCTCCGATCCCGGCGAGCTGAACGAGGCGCTGATGGAGTTGGGCGCCACCGTCTGCACGGTCACCAAACCGCTCTGCGGCATCTGCCCCGCCCGCGAGCTGTGCTGGGCGCGCCAGCGGGGCACCCAGGAGCTGCGCCCCGCCCCGCGCAAGGCCAAACCACTCCCGCACGAAGACACCGCCACCGCCATCGTGTTCGACGCGGGCCGCATGCTGCTGGTGCGCCGCCCGGTTGACGCGCGTCTGGGCGGGATGTGGGCGTTCCCCGCCGAGGTGCGCCGCCGCGGCGAATCGGTGGCCGCCGCCGCAGAGCGCGCCGTGCGCGACGGGCTGGGCGCCGCGGTCCGCGCCGGCCAGGAGGTGGGCTCGGTCAAGCACGCCTTCACCCACGTGCGCGCCACCTACCACGCCGTGCTCTGCCCCTGGCGGGGCGGCACCCTGCAGCCCCTGCGCTACGAGCAGTGGGCGTGGGTCACCCCCGAGCAGGTGGAAGCGTACGCGCTCCCCGTGGCCCAGCAGCGCATCGCCGCGCTGGCCGCGGCGCACCTGGCCGGCCCGCCCGCCACGGAATAGGGTCCGTCCGCCTTCGCGCCGGTGACCGGGAGGTCACGCGGGCCGGAACGCACTCGCGCACTCACGCACTCGCGCACCTGTTCCCCCGGTCCCGACGAAGCGCTCGTGCTATTCGTAGATGAACGTGACGTCCCGCTGGATCTCCGGCGCCAGGCTGCGGTGCACGGGGCAGCCGCGGGCGGCGGCCTCCAGGGTCTGGCGCTGCTCGGGGGTCAGCGAGGCGGGAAGGCGGATGGTGACGGGGATGGCGTCCACGCGGCGCGGGGCGGCGGCGGTCATGTGCTTTGCGAGCGTGAACTCGGCGCGCTCGAAGGGGATGTTCTCGCGGCGCGCAACGATGGCCATGGTGGTGACCATGCACGACCCCAGCGACGCGGCCAGCAGGTCGGTGGGCGAATACGAGCTGCCGTCGCCCATGTTGTCGCGCGGGGCCGCCGTGGTCAGCGGCTGCCCCGAGGGTCCGTGCCGCAGCTCCATCTTCAGCTCGCCCGTGTAGCGCCCGCCGATCTCCACCGCCATCGCTCCACTCTCCTGTCGTCTGTGCCCCGCGGGCCGGCCCGGTGCCGGCCCTTTCGCGTTCCCGTCAATCTACCGCCGCCGCCCCGGCGCTGCGAACCGCCCGCGCCCTCGCGGCATGCCGTGAAGTGTCCTCCCGTGTGGTCATCATCCCCGCACGCCCATCCACCCCGAAAAACGTAAGTCGATACGCGGCAACGTGCTCGCGTCTGGGGGGCACGGGGCACCCCGGTTGCCTCATGACGGGGCAGGCGGGCCGGTGCGGGCCCGCGGGGGACCCTTCAGAGATCCAAGAGGTTCACATGCGCTCCCGGACGATTGCCCTGGTTGCCGCCGCGCTGGCGCTGTTCACGCGCGCCGCCGCCGCACAGGACGACGAGTACTACGATCACTACGACTACGACTACGGCCCGCCGCGCAGCTACGTGGGCGGCGAGCTTTCCTTCGCCAAGCCCCAGGGCGAGTTCGGCGACTTCGTGAACAACGGGTGGGGCGGCGGCCTGCACTACCTGCTGCGCGCCGACCGTGACGGATGGCTGGGGCTGCGGGTGGACGCCAGCCTCCTCAACTACGGCCACGAGCGGCAGCGGGTGCTCCTGAGCCCCACCATCGGCGGGCGCATCGGGGTGGACCTGACCACCGACAACAACATCGCCTTCGTGGGCGCGGGGCCGCAGATCGGCCTGCCTACGGGCACCTTCCGGCCGTACGTGAACGGCTTCGTGGGGGTGAGCTACATCTTCACCGAAAGCTCGGTGCGCGGCAGCTCGAGCGGCGAGAGCTTCGCCAGCAGCACCAACTACGACGATGCGTCGTTCGCGTATGGCGGAGGGGCGGGGCTGTACATCCCCGTGGGCCGGCGCGGCCGCAACCCGGTGTCCATCGACCTGGGCGCGCAGTACCGCCACAACGGCCAGGCCGACTACCTGGTGAAGGGCGGCATCACCGACAACCCCGACGGCTCCATCACGCTCGACCCGATCCGGAGCGAGACGAACCTGCTCACCTTCCACGTCGGGGTGTCGGTGGGTGTACGGTAGCGGTGCGGGGGCACGGAGGTACGGAGGTACGGAGGTACGGAGGTACGGAGGTACGGAGGTACGGAGGTACGGAACCGCGGTGCGAGTGCGCGTCCGCCATACGTGATGGACTAAGTGCGCGACCGGCGCTGGAGGTATAGATCGGAACGGGGGCTGCCATCACTGGCGGCCCCCGCTCTTCATCGCAGTTCTCCGTGGCCTCCGTGCTCTCCGTGCCCTCGCGCGAAGCGCCCCTCGGTTGCATCTCAACCAGCGAGTGAGAGAGAATCAGCCGACGCGCCCGAAGAACGCCTTCAGGTACGCCGTTTCGGGGATGGCGGGGTGGATCGGGTGATCGGGGCCCTGATGGCCCTGCTCCAGGATCTGCAGGCCGCGGCCACGATGGCGGGCGGCGCGGAGCATGGCATCCTGCAGGGCTTCCCGCGGCATGTGGTAGCTGCAGCTGGCACTGACCAGGATCCCGTCCTGCCGCAGCACCTCCAGCGCCAGCTGGTTCACGCGGCGGTACGCTTCCTCCCCGGCCTTCTGGTCCTTCCTGCGCTTGATGAAGGCGGGCGGGTCCAGCACCACCACGTCGAACTTCTCGCCCTCGGCCGCCAAGGTGCGCAGGGTGTCGAAGGCGTCGCCGCGGCGCACGGCCACGCGGCCCTCCACCCCGTTGCGCGCGGCATTGTGCGTGGCATGCTCCAGCGCGTCGCCCGACGCATCCACGCACACCACCTGCTCGGCGCCCGCGGCGGCGGCCTGCACGCCCCAGCCGCCCACGTAGCTGAACACGTCCAGCACGCGGCGGCCCTTCGCATACGCCATCAGCCGCGCGCGGTTCATCCGGTGGTCATAGAACCAGCCGGTCTTCTGGCCGGCCATCGGCGCGCCGAACTTCACCCCGTTCTCCTCCAGCTCCACCACCTCGGGCACGGTGCCGAACGCGGTCTCCACGTATTCGGGGAGCCCCTCCAGCGCGCGCCCGCCCGTATCGTTGCGAAAGAGGATGGCGTCGGGCCGGATCGTGTCGCGCAGCGCGTCCACGATGTCGTCCTTCACCCGCTCCATCCCCGCTGTGGTGAGCTGGACGACCAGTACGCCGCCGAAGCGGTCCACCACCAGCCCCGGCACGCCATCGCTCTCCCCGTAGGCCAGGCGGTAGAACGGCCGGTCGAAGAGGAGCTCGCGCAAGCTGAGCGCGCGGGCCAGGCGCCGCTTCAGGAAGGCGCGGTCCAGCACGGCGTTGGCGTCGCGGCTCACCACCCGCGCGGCGATCAGCGAGCGCGGGTTCACGTAGGCGCTCCCCAGCGGGGCGCCGCGCGCGTCCTGCACCTGCGCCAGGTCGCCGGGCTGAAAGGCGGTGAGCGGGGTACGCTCCACGTCTACCTCGTTGCTGAACACCCACAGGTGACCGGCACGCAGCCTGCGGTCTTCGTTCTTCCTGAGGCGTAACGGCGGAAGGCTCATCCGGCGGCTCCGGTGTGGTCTTGAAAGGCGCGCGACGGGGATGGCGTACCGGCGCGGGGCGCACAAGATACAACCCGGGTGCCGCGCCGCCCACCCGCCGTGCCATCATCCACCCGGTACCCGCGCCCGCATGGCCCCCGACACCGCCGCCCCGCCGCACCCGGACGGAACCCAGCCCGCCGCTCCGCCCTCGTCCCCATACGAGGGCCGGGTGGCCGAGCTGGAGGCGCTGCGCGAGATGGCCGTGGCCGCCGCGGAGACCGTGGACCCGCAGGAGATCTTCCAGATCACCTGCGCGCCCCTCCCCCGCCTGGTCCACGCCGACTTCGCCGCGGTGGCGCTGCCGCTGTTCGGCGTGCCGGCGGAGTGGTGCGCCGGCCAGGAGCCCTCGCGCGAGGCGGCCGCGCGGCTGAACGAGGTGCTGGAGCGCGCGCGCGCCGAATCGCGCACCCTGGTGGCGGGCCGCGTGGAGGGCGAGGTGGAGGAGGGAATCGAGGTGGTGCCGCCGCCGTACGGCGCGGCCACCGCGGTGGCGGTGCCGCTCTCGGCGCACGGGAGCGGGGGGGCGCTGCTGGTGGGGTGGCACGGCGAGCGGGCGGTGAGCGCCCATGCGCTGCGGCTGGTGGAGACCGTGGCCGAGCAGGCGGGCGCGGCATTCCGCAACGCGGCGCGCTTCCAGGCGCTGCGGCAGACGGCCGAGCGGCGCGAGCGCTTCTTCAGCGCCATGAGCCACGACCTGCGCACCCCCATCACCGCCATCATGGGGTACAGCGAGCTGCTGCAGGACGGAATCATGGGCGACCTGCAGCCCCACCAGCAGGACATGGTGGAGCGCATCTGCACCGTGTCGGGCCACCTCGCGCAGCTGGTGAACGACGTGCTCGACATCGCCAAGCTCGACGCGGGGCGGATGGAGTTCCACCGCGAGCCGGTGCCCCTGGGCGACCTGGTGGACGAGGCGGTGGTGGGGGTGCAGCCACAGGCGCGCAGCAAGGGGCTGGAGATTCGCCTGGAGATCGCCGAGCACCGCGACGCCACCCTCGAGGTGGACCCCGGCCGCGTGCGGCAGATCCTGGTGAACCTGCTGTCCAACGCCGTGAAGTTCACCGAGAGCGGCGCGGTCACGCTGGCCACGGGGGCCGACGGCCCGCGCCGCTGGTTCCGCGTGTACGACACGGGCCCCGGCATCCCCCCCGGCAGCGAGAACGCGGTGTTCGAGGAGTTCCTGCAGATCGCCTCGGGGAGCAAGGCCAAGCGCGAGCCGGGAAGCGGGCTGGGCCTGGCCATCTCGCGCCGCCTGGCCCGCGCCATGGGCGGCGAGCTCACCGCGCACAACGCCAGCGAGGGCGGCGCCGTGTTCACCCTCCTCCTCCCCGATCACTGACCGCCGGCCGAATCCGGGAGGATGAAACGGCCGTAGGGAACAGGGAATAGGGAACAGGGAACAGCCAGCGGAACGGCTCAATGCCAACGCGCGAGGCTGTTTATCTCCCCACAGGCTGTTTGGGGGAGGTCGGATTTCGCGGACAGCCGTACCGTCCGTGAATCCGGGTGGGGGCCTCCAGCCGCGGCTCGCGCCATCCTTCCGTCACCCCAACCAGACGCATCGCCCTCGGGCCGGCGACGGCTCGCAACGCACTCGCGCACTCACGCACTCGCGCACCTGTTTCACCGCACCTCGCACCTTCGCACCCAAAAAAATGCCCAGTTCCTGGCGCGAGCTTTTCTTCGGCCCCGAGCCCGAGCGCGGGGGGATGATCGCCCCCCTGCAGCCGCGGCGCACCTTCGCCGACGTGATCCTGCCGCCCGGCACCCGGCGGCAGCTGGACCAGGCACTCACCCAGATCCGCAAGCACGACCTGCTCTTCGGCGAGTGGGGGCTGGGCGAGCGGCACGACACCGGGCTGGGGCTGGCCTTCAACTTCGCCGGGCCGCCGGGGACCGGGAAAACCATCTGCGCTGAGGCCATCGCCCACGCGCTGGGGAAGAAGCTGCTGGTGGTGCGCTACAGCGAGCTGGAGAGCCAGTGGGCGGGGGTGACCGCCAAGAACGTGACGGCCGTCTTCCAGGCCGCCCAGGAGCAGGACGCCGTCCTCTTCTTCGACGAGGCCGACGCCATCGCCAGCCGCCGCTTCACGCAGATGGACCAGGGGTACCAGCGCGAGGCGAACGCCGTGGTCAACGTGCTGCTGCGCGAGGTGGAGGCGTTCCCGGGGGTGGTGATCTTCGCCACCAACCTGGCCGCCAACTTCGACCCGGCGTTCGAGCGGCGCATCCGCACGCACATCCTCTTCGAGATGCCGGGGCCCGACGAGCGCGAGAAGATCTGGCAGTCGCAGATCCACGCGCGGAAGACCCCGCTGGGCGAGGGGGTCGACTTCCGCGCGCTGGCCGAGCGCTACCCCGGCAGCGGCGGCGACATCAAGAACGCCGTGCTCAAGGCCGCCCAGGCCGCCGTGGCCGAGCCCGGCGACGACGCGTCCAAGCGCATCGAGCAGCGCCACTTCGAGCAGTCGATGGACGAGGTGGTGTCGGCCAGGCGGGTGATGGACCAGTCGCTCTTCGGCCCGGGCGCCGCGGGGCTCCCCATGCCCTGGTCGGCCCCGCCCGCCGGCGCGGCCGACGAGGTGCGCGACGAGGTGACCGAGCTTGCCGCGCGCGTGGTGGAGGTGGAAGACGCGCTGGTGCCCATCCCCGACACGCTGCGGCGGCTGGAGGCGTGGCGCGGCGATGCGGCGATGCGGCTGGACGAGATGATGGCGGGGCTCACCCGGCAGCAGGAGGCCGCGCGCACGCTGCTGATGGAGACGCAGGCCACCTGGGAGCAGCGCCTGAACCGCGTTCTCCTGGCCGCCGGCGCCGCCATCGTCCTCTCCCTGATCGCCATCGTGGCCGCCATCCTCGCGTGATCCCGCGGTTGCGGTGGCGAGACCCGGCATCGTCAACTGAGTGAACACGGAGCAGCGGAGAGAAGGGAGTCAAACGGAGAAAAGCAGTTCTCCGTCTGACTCCGCTCCCTCCGCTGCTCCGTGTTCACTCAGTCAAGCGGGACCGGTGAAACGCTACCCGGCTTTCTTCGCGCGGCGTCGGGCCAGCCGCTCCTCCCGGCGCTCGCGGCCGGCCTCGAAGCGGCGCTTCTCCTCGTCCGTCTCGGGAAGGACGGGGGGAACGCGCACGGGGCGGCCGCCGGCGTCCAGCGCCACGAAGGTGGCGTAGCAGGTGTTGGTGTGGCGCTCCTCGCCCGTCACCGGGTTCTGCGCGAACACCTTCACCCCCACCTCCATGCTGGTGGTGCCCGCGAAGTTCACGCTCGCGTGGGCCACCACCAGCTCGCCGATGTAGATGGGCTCGTTGAACTCCACGCTGTCCATGCTCTTGGTCACCACCGGCCGCCCCGCGTGCTTCATGGCGCAGAACGCCGCCGCCCGGTCTATGAAGCCCAGCAGCACCCCGCCGAACAGCGTGCCCGCCACGTTCTGGCTCTGCGGCTCGGCAAGGTCGGCAAAGGTCACCTGGCTCACGCGCACCGGCCGGGGCACCTCCGGGTCCGGCGGCGGCGAGTTCAGGTAGATCTCCACCGGCCGGATCATCCTCTCCGCCATCACTCCATCCTCATCATTCGGTTCACCCACCCTGGAACGGGCGGCAAGATCGTCCCCCCGCCCCTCCGCCGAAAGGGCGCCGGATCGATGCCCTGCCTCCGGGCCCGGGTTTCCGAGGCTGTGTCACTCGCTTCATCACTTCTTAAGTGGCGGATGTGGAGCGGAGGATGGACATCGCGGACAGACTTCGGCCTCCCTGGACCCTCCGTGGAAGTAAACATGGCAGAAAGGGAGCGAGAGTTGACGGAAGTTATGTGTACGGAGTAAACAGGGCTCCTTACGTTGAAGGGGCGCGTGGCCGGAGTGCCTCGCGCAAATACCCTCAACCCAAGGAACCCCATGAGAACCACCCGGTACCTGCTGGCCACCCTGGCGCTGCTCGCCGCCGCCGGCTGTGCCCGCACCGAACGCATCACCGCGCCCGAGCGGGCCGCGGCCCCGCGCCACGACGGAGTTCCCACCACCCCGCCCGACACCACCAAGAAGAACGGGCTGATCGGCTCGGGCGGCTGACCCCGGGGCGCCGGCCTGGTCAGTCGGCCAGGTCGGCGGCCAGGCCGCCAACCACGTTGGCGGCCAGGTTGGCGCTCAGCACCTCCACCAGCTGGGTGGCGAAGTCCGGCTCCGTGCCTTCGGCGGCTTCGTCGGCCTCGGCACGGGGCTCGGGGCGCGTGAACACCCCCACCCGCACCGTCCGCATCGATTCCAGCACCCGCTCGGCGGCGAGCCGGTGCTCGTTCTCCTTGCGCTGGATGGCCACCTTCAGCGCGTGGCTGGCGGCCAGCTGCCCGCGGTCGGGGTCGCCCAGCCGCGCGGCGCCCTGGGCGAGGGTGACCAGCGCGTTGGGCACGCCCTCGGTGTCCTCGTGCTCGTCCACCAGGCGCCAGGTGTCCTGCCACATCCCCGCGAACGCCAGCCGGTCGCCCAGCCCGGCGGCCGCGCTGGCCATGTTCGAGGTCACCAGCCGCCGCTCGGGGATCCGCGAGATGTGCGGGAGCACGGCCCGGAACACCTTCAGCGCGTCGTCGTAGCGCCCGTCGTTCAGCCAGAACCGCGCGACGTCGTGCGCCAGCACCACCAGCCGGGGGTGCCGCGGCCCGTACGCGCGGAACGCCCGCCGCGCCCAGGCCTCGGCCTCGTCGTGCTGGCCGCCGGTCACGGCCACGCAGAACAGGTCGTGCATGGCCATGGGGCGCACGTCCCACACCGCGTTGCGGCGCGAGCAGCGCAGCGCGCGGATGAACCAGGTGCGCGCCGTGGGATAGTCGCCGCGCTGCCGGTGCAGGTTCCCCAGCCCGATGCACGCCAGCCCGTAATAACGCCAGTCGTGCCCGCGGCGGGCCAGCGCCAGCGTGCGCCTGAACCAGGTCTCGGCCCGGCGGTACTCGGCGTTGCGGCGCGACAGCAGCCCCACCTGGTACGCCGCCGCCGCGCGCTCGGGGGTGGCCACCGCCGCGCTCTGCGCGAACGCCAGCGCGGTGTGCGGAAGCCCCTGCTCGCCGGCCCACCGCGACAGGGCCTGGCAGGCGCGCATCACCCGGATCCCCGACTGCCGCTGGCGGGCGTCGAGCGCGCGGCTCAGCGCCTCGAGCGGGCGGCGCAGCTCGCGCGTCTGCCCAAGGGTGGCCATGCGCTCGCGCCGGCGGCGCGCGGCGCGCGGCGCGAAGATCCGCATGCGCTGCTCGGGCGGGGTGTTGCTCCACAGCTCGGTGTCGCGCAGGAACTGCCAGAGCGTTACGCCCAGGCCGCTACGCACCTCGTCCAGCACGCGGAAGCCGGGAAAGGGCTCGTCGTTGGACAGCAGGCCGGGGGGCACGATCCACCGGCGCTCGGTGTTGCGCGGCCGTTTCGGGGGCGAGGATGCGTCCATTCCGGGGGTCCTCCACGGGGTGAGAAAGAGGGGTTCATGGCACGGCTAAAAAGACACGTTAATGGTTGCGCTTTCGGGCGGCAATTGGACGAAGTACGCCGGATGGAATAAACAAAGTAAACCGTGTCCGATCTGATCACATCGGCTTGTGCGGACTGGATCCCTGTCGGATTAC
>DASSJS010000225.1:0-12344 GCA_035691085.1 Longimicrobium sp. | reverse complement strand
GAGGGCGTCGAGGCGCTGATGCTGCTGGCGATGGTGGGGATCAGCGGATACGGCGTGTACCCCGTGCTGGCGTACGTCCGCGGCCGCCTGCGCCTGCTGCATGGGGCCGCCTCGCCCTGAGCGGGCGCAGGCGGACGAGGCGGCGGGCGGTCGACCGGTCGCGGCAAGCGGTGGAAACGGGAGGGAGCGGCGATGCGGGCACGTCCATTCGTCTTTTCAGGGCTGTTCACCGCGGGGCTCGCGGTGGCGATGATGACCCTGCTCGCCTCGACCGCCGATGCCACACCGGTGGCGTGGCCGGTGCGGGCCGCCGCCATGGTGCTGGGCTCGCTGGCGGTGGTGGCCACCGAGGCACTGTGGCGGGTGCGGCCCTGGGTGTGGCCCACCACCGCCGCCCTGGCGGTGGCGCACACCGCCGCCGCGCTGGCCTGGACCGTGGGGATGAACGGGGGGGATGGGCTCGCCTTCCTGTATCTGTTCTACACCTCGGTGGTGGCGGTCCCGATCGTGGTGAACGTGTACCAGAAATCCGTGAACCCGCACTTCCCCAACCGGCGCCGCCCGGCCCGCGCCCCGTAGGACGAATCCGATGAGCCAGCGCACGCCTCTCGGCTTTTACGTGGCCAGCATCATCGCCGCCGGGTTCGGCCTGATGATGGTGGCGTGGATGGTGTCGATGGACAGCGGCCCGTTCTACCGGTGGACCACGGTGGCGGGGCGGGTGGGGTCGGCGCTGCTGGCGGCGCTCGCGCTGGTGGCGGTGGAGGCGCTGTGGTGCGCGCGGCGCTGGGCGTATCGCGCCACGCTGGCGCTGGTGGCGGGCTACGCGGCGCTGATCGTGACGGTGTCGGTGGTGGGCACCGGCTTCACCGGGCTCTTCCTGGCCTTCTGGCTCCTGCTGGTGAGCGCCATGGTGCTCGTTCCCATCGTGCTGTACGTGCGCGACCGCTCGGCCGTTCTCTTCGGCCCTCCCCACGCGCCGCAGCCCGCGCCGCAGCGGCCCGTTCCCGCTCCCACGGCCCCGGGCCGCCGCCCGCCGCCCTGGTGGTGACCATGACCCAGCGAACGCAGCCGTGAGCGCGCGCTTCGCGGCGCGGCGGCACACCGCCACCGTGCGCGCACGGATGCCCCAGCGCCCGCTGGGCTACCTGCTGCTGAGCGTGGTGGCCGTGTGCGTGGCGATGCAGTCCATCCAGTACCTCGCCGATTATTACCGCGCGACCGTGCTGGAGCGCGCGGCCGTTACCCTGCTGGCGGCGGCTTCGCTGCTGGCGGCCGAGGCGCTGTGGTGCGTGCGGCCGTGGGTGGTGCGCGCCAGCATGGCGTTCCTCCTCTCGCTGGGCGTGGCCGCGGGGGTGTTCCTGCATCCCCGGTCGCTGGTGGAGCTGGCGTACCTGATGGTGGCGATCCCCGCCGTGCTGCTGATCGCCAGCCCCTTGCTGTGGTACGTGGACCGGCGGGCGGCGCGGTTCTTCAACCCCACCGCCGCGCTCGCGCCCTGAGCAAGGAGTCCTGGGTCCCGAGGTCCCGGATCATCATCCTCTTCGCGGTTCAGGACTCGGGATGCAGGACGTGGAAGCCGGCAGGGCGTTCGCGCATCGGCCCGGCGCCGCGGCCGGGGGCGCCGCCGCGCGTCCCGGCCGCACGGAATTCGTTGGTTCGGAGGAGGGCGTCGGTCCCTGCTCCCTGAACCGGGTCTGGCTCACCCCGGCACGGGAAACAGTCGCCGATGTCCGCGCTTCCCACGCTCCCCTTCACCGATCCGGTGCTGGTCGTCGCCACGGCGACGGTCGTCTTCCTCGTCGTTCCTCTCCTGTTCGAGCGGCTGCGCATCCCCGGCATCATCGGGCTGATCGTGGCGGGCGCGGCCATCGGGCCGCACGGCGCCGGGCTGCTGGCGCGCAGCAACACCATCGTCCTCCTGGGCACCGTGGGGCTGCTGTACCTGATGCTGCTGGTGGGGCTGGAGCTGGACCTGCACCAGTTCGCCCGGCACCGCAGGCACAGCATGGGCTTCGGCACGCTCTCGTTCGCGCTGCCGTGCGCCGGGGGCGTGGGGATGGCGCTGGCGCTGGGGTACCCGCTTCCCAGCGCGCTGCTGATCGGCAGCGTGTTCGCCTCGCACACGCTGCTCGCGTACCCCATCGCCAGCCGGCTGGGGATCGTGCGCAACGGCGCGGTCACCGCGGCGCTGGGGGGCACCATCCTGGCCGAGGTGCTGGCGCTCCTCCTCCTGGCCGTGGTGGCGCGGAGCCGGGGCGGCTCGCTGGGGGTGGCCTTCTGGCTGGAGCTGGCGCTGCCGTTCGCCCTCTACGTCGCGGTCGTATTGTGGGGGCTGCCGCGGCTGGGGCGGTGGTTCTTCCGGCACGTGGGCGGCGAGGGCGGCACCGAGTTCATCTTCGTGCTGGCGGCGCTGTTCACGGTGAGCTGGCTGGCTCACTTCGGCGGGGTGGAGCCCATCATCGGCGCGCTGCTGGCCGGGCTGGCGCTCAACCGGCTGATCCCCGCGCAGGGCGCGCTGATGAGCCGCATCCACTTCGCGGGGAACACCATCTTCATCCCCTTCTTCCTGCTGTCGGTGGGGATGCTGGTGGACGTGCGCGCGCTGGGCGGCGGGCGCGCGCTGGGGATCGCCGCGGCGCTGACGGTGGGCGTCGTCGCGTGGAAGTGGGTGGCGGCGATGGTGGCCCGGCGGGTGTTCGGGTGGACGGCGGCGGAGGGATGGACGGTCTTCGGGCTGACGGTGCCGCACGCCGCGGGGACGCTGGCCATCGTGCTGGTGGGCTTCGACATCGGCCTGCTGGACCAGACCGAGGTGAACGGCGTGGTGCTGATGATCCTGATCACCTGCCTGGCCGGCCCCTGGGCCGTTCAGCGCCACGGCCGCCGCGTGGCCCTGGCCGGGGAGCGCCAGCCGTACGACGCGTCGGCGGCACCGCGGCGGATCGTGGTGTCGCTGTCGAAGCCGGAGACGGCGGACCCGCTGATGGACCTGGCCTTCGCGCTGCGTGGCGGGGGGAGCGACGAGCCCGTGCACCCGCTGATGGTGGTGCCCGGTGACGGGGATGACGCGGAGGCCGGGGTGGCCGAGGCGGAGCGCGTCCTTGCCCACGCGGTGGTGCACGCCGCCGCGGCCGAGGTCCCCGTCGTGCCCCTGACGCGGGTGGACGCCAACGTGGCCGACGGGATCGCGCGCGGCGTGGCGGAAACGCGCGGCAGCCTGGTGATCGTGGGGTGGCCCGTTCGCCGCGGCGGGGGGCGCGCGCTGTTCGGCGGCGTGCTCGACCAGCTTCTCCAGCGCACGCGGCAGTCCATCGTCGCCGCGCGGCTGGCGCATCCGCTGAACACCACGCGCCGGGTGACGGTGGTGCTTCCCCCCGCCGCCGAGCGCCATCCCGGCTTCGGCGAGGCGCTGCGGACGGTGAACCTGCTGGCCCAGGGCGCCGGCGCCGCGCTCGCCTTCGTCTCCATCGGCGGCGAGCCCGAGCGGCTGAAGGCGCTGCACGCGGCGGTGAAGCCGGCCGTCCCCGCGGCGTGGGAGCGGGTGGAGGGGTGGGGCGAGCTGCTCGACCATCTGCCGGGGGCGCTCCGCGACGGCGACCTGCTGGCGGTGGTGAGCACGCGCCGCGGCACGCTGGCCTGGCACCCGCGGCTGGCGCGCCTCCCCGAGCAGCTGGCGGCGCTGGCGCCGGGGTCGCTGCTGGCCATCTTCCCCCCCGAGCCCGAGACGCTGGCGCCCGACGACGGCGCGCCGCTGGACGACGCGGTGGCGCCGCAGCGCGTGGTGCGGCTGGAGCCGATGTCGTTCATCGCCGCCATCGGGCGGCTGATGGAGGGCGTGTTCAGCGGCGAAACCGCGCGCCACCTGGCCAACGTAGTGGTGCGCAACGAGGAGCAGTTCTCCAGCGAGATGGTGCCGGGCGTGGTGCTCCCCCACGTGCGCCTGCAGGGGCTGGCCCGCCCGGTGCTGCTGCTGGGTGTGAGCCGCGCCGGGGTCGAGTTCCCTCGCGCGCGGCACCCCGCCCGCCTCATCTTCCTGCTGGTGAGCCCCGCCGAGCGCGCGGAGGAGCACCTGCGCACGCTGGCCGGGATCGCCCGCCTGCTGTCGGCGCCCGACCGCGTGCGCGAGCTGGTGGACCGTTTTGCCCCGGGCACCGACCTCAACTGGCTGCACGTGGATGATTGACGCACGGATCGCCGCGGGGAACCGGCGCTGGGCCGCGTGGGTGGCGGGGCTGTGCCTGGCCGGCGCGTGGAACCTCGCCGTGGTGCCGCCGCAAAATCTGAAAGGGCACCGCGACATGGCGCTGGCCTGGACGTTCACGCTGGCGTGCGGCGGCGTGGCGGCCGAGGCGCTGTGGAACGCCCGCGGCCACCGCCGCACCGCTTCGCTGGGGATGCTGTGGGGCACGCTGGCGGTGTGGTCGCTGGTGATCACCGCGGCCGATCCATGGCCGATCCCCGGCGTGCCGTTCTGGATCCTCCTCCCGCTCACCGTCACCGCGTATCCGGTGGTGCGCCACGCGTCGGAGCCGGTGTGATCCCCTTCATCCTACCCGCCGCATGAACGCCAGCCGAACGCCGGGCGACGCGGCGTGGAGCATCTCCGTGGCCATGCTGGCCCTGGCGGGCGCGGTGGCGCTGGCGCTGGCCCCGGCCGGCGAGCTGCGCACGCACCCGTTCATGGCGCTGGGGCTGCTGTCCACCTTCGCCCTGGGCGGCGTGGCCGCCCAGGCGCGGTGGAACGGCCGGCCGTGGCGCGGCTGGCCGGCCGCGGTCGCGAATGCCGTGATCGGCCTGATGGTGCTCGGAAAGGTTGCCGAGGCGATCATCAACGGCGACACGCACACCCACGCGCTGGGCGTGCCGCGGATCCTGAGGATGCTCATTTTCGGCGCGCTCCTGGCGCTTTCCTTCCGCCCCATGCGGGTGACGGGCGAACGGCCCGCCCGCCGCCCGATTACTTCCCGCTGAAGCCCCCGATGCCCGATACGGATCCGATCGTCCTCCCCACCGCGGCCGACGTGCGCGCGGCGGCCGGGCGCCTGCGCGGCGTGGCCAACACCACGCCGGTGATGCGATCGCGCACGCTCGACGACATGGCCGGCGCCACCGTGTTCCTGAAGTGCGAGAGCTTTCAGCGCGGCGGCGCCTTCAAGTTCCGCGGCGCCTACAACGCCGTGTCGCTGCTGACGGAGGAGGAGCGGTCGCGCGGCGTGCTGGCCTACAGCTCCGGCAACCACGCGCAGGCGGTGGCGCTCACCGGCCGCCTGCTGGGGGTGCAGACGGCGGTGGTGATGCCGATGGACGCGCCCGCGCCCAAGATCGCCGGCACCCGCGGCTACGGCGCCGAGGTGATCCTGTACGACCGCGCCGGCCGCAGCCGCGAGGAGATCGCCGCCGAGCTGCGCGACGAGCGCGGGATGACGCTGATCCCCCCGTACGACCACCCGGGCGTGATCAGCGGGCAGGGGACGGCGGCGCTGGAGATGATCGAGGAGGTCGGCCTGCTGGACGTGGTGATGACGCCGTGCGGCGGCGGCGGCCTGCTGAGCGGCACCGCGCTGGCGGTGAAGGATGCCTCGCCCGGGTGCCGGGTGATGGGCGTGGAGCCCGAGCTGGCCGACGACGCCACGCGCTCGTTCCGCACCGGCGAGCTGGCCACCGTCCACAATCCGCCCACCATCGCCGACGGGCTGCGGACCCCGGCGCTGGGGCGCTACACCTTCCCGCTGGTGCGCCAGAACGTGAGCGAGATGCGCACCGTGAGCGAGGCGCAGATCGTGGAGGCGATGCGCTTCCTGTGGACGCGGATGAAGCTGGTGGTCGAGCCCTCCGGCGCCGTCCCCGTGGCCGCCCTCCTGGCGGACGCGGATGCCTTCCGCGGCAGGCGCGTGGGGATCGTGATCAGCGGCGGCAACGTGGACCTGGCCAGCGCCTGCGAGCTGTTCAGCGGACGGTGAGGGTGGGATCGGCCCGGTGATCGGCGGCACTGGCAGGCGCAGACACGAGCGGACGCGCGAAAACCTTCTTCCGCGCGTCCGTTCGGTTTATCCGGATCGGTCGATCCACGGCCCGCGACCAACCGCCGCCGCTCTACCTCTCGTCCTGGTAGGGCTGGAACGAGCCGCCGCGGTCCACCACGAGGTAGACGATCTGCGGAACGCGGGGGGTGCGGGGCTCCACGTACACGCCCACCCCGTGGAGCGTGCCCCAGCGCACCACGTCGCCCTCGGCCAGCTGCCGCGGAAGGCCGTACTTCACGAGCCGGACGCCGGCCACGGTGATCGGCTCGTCGTTCTCGTACCACGGCTGGCCGGCGGCAACGCGCGCCGTGTCGGCCAGCGGGAGCTTGAGCAGCACCCGCGGCCCGGGCACCGCCTCGTCGATCGAGCGGCCAAGCAGGCGCGGCCAGTACTCCTCTTCCGTCCCGAGCGACGATATGACCCAGCGGCCATTCTCGCGCCGCCACTCCACGAAGGTGGCGGAGTGGCGGCCGGCGTCCGGCGGCACGAAGCGCGTGGCGCTCACGCGGCGCCACGGCCGGGGAGGTTCCTCGGGCAAGAAGTCATAGGGATTGCACGGCGTGCCCAGCGGGAAGACGCCGCACACAGGCGAATCGGCAAGCACCGAGTCGGTCTGCGCGGCGGGAAAGCGCCACAGGCCCACCGCGGTGGGGTTCGCGCGGTAGCGGGTGGTGAGCGTCCAGCTCCACTCGCCGCGCGTGGGGAAGAAGCCCTGCGCCTCGTAGGCCTTCTCCATCTCGCGCATGGTGCGCCGCAGGCTCCACCCCGGCTGCGAGCGCGCCGGGGGCACACGCTCCGGCATCTGCGCCCGGGCGGGCCCGGCGGCACACACCACCAGCGCCGCCAGGGGGATCTTCGCCAGCTTCATCGGGTTCGGCCGGTCGGGGTGGATGGAAAAGATGCGGAGCCGGCGGGCCGCCATCATCGACGGAACGGGCGGACGGACAGGCGGGCGGCTCCGCGCGTGTCGCGAGGAGCCGCGAAATCGGCCGTGCCGGTGGCTTCCGCGGCGGCGCGTGCGCAGGGAACCGCCAGGGCCAGCGGCGACGCGGATGCCGCATCGGGGCGGGCAGGGTGGCGGGCGGCGCAGGAGCATCGCGTGGTGCTTCGTCTCCCCGATGTAGCATTCCACCGATCGCCAGGGCAAGCGTGCCCGTGCCCTGGCGAGACGATCTGGTACTGTCGATCCACCGCGCCGGCGGGGTGGCGGTTGCCCCGCTCCCGCATCGTCCCCAAACTTCGGGCTCCACCCGCAACCGAGAGGCAGACGTGGGCCGCACCGCTCGAATCGCACAGATCACCGCCGCCGCCGCGCTGATGGCGGCCACCAGCAGCGCCGCCGCCGCGCAGCAGCACGCCCATCCGCCGCCGCAGGCCGCCGCGCCGCAGGGGCGCGTGCTGAGCCCGCGCGACACCACCCGCTTCGACGCGGGGAACGGGCGGCGCGTGTACGTGGACTACGGGCGCCCGTCGATGCGCGGGCGGCGCATCATGGGCGGCCTGGTGCCGTTCGGGCGCGTGTGGCGCACCGGGGCCAACGCGGCCACCACGCTGGTGACCGAGACCGACCTGACCATCGGCAACGCCCGGGTGCCGCGCGGCACCTACACGCTGTATTCGCTCCCCGCGCCCGGGGGATGGACGCTGATCGTGAACCGGCAGACCGGCCAGTGGGGCACGCAGTACGACCCCAGCCGCGACTTCGTCCGCATCCCCATGCAGGTGAGCACGCTGCGGCAGCCGGTGGAGCAGTTCACCATCGCGCTGGAACCGGGCCGCGCGGGGTTGAACACCCTGGCGCTCACCTGGGAGACCACGCGCGCCACCGTCCCCTTCCGCGTGGCGGCCCCCGCCGCGCCCCGCCCCCGATGAGCCAGGCCGAGGCGGGCGCGGCGGAGTTCGCGGAGCCCTTCCGGCGTTTCGGCGAGCTGCTGGAGCAGGCGAAGGGGAGCGGGATCCTGGAGCCCACGGCCATGGCGCTGGCCACCGCCGGGGCCGACGGCCGCCCGTCCGCGCGGATGGTGCTGCTGAAGGGGTTCGACGAGCGCGGCTTCGTCTTCTACACCAACCTGGAGAGCCGCAAGGCGCAGCAGCTGGCCGAGAACGCCTTCGCCGCGCTCTGCTTCCACTGGCAGCCGATGGAGGTGCAGGCGCGCATCGAGGGCGCCGTGCACCCGGTGAGCGCGGAGGAGGCCGACGCGTACTACGCCAGCCGCGCGCGCGGCAGCCGCATCGGCGCGTGGGCCAGCCGCCAGAGCGCGCAGCTGGATGCGTATGACACGCTGGTCCGCCGCGTGGCGGAATTCGAGGAGCAGTTCGGCGAGGGTGACATCCCCCGCCCGCCGTTCTGGTCGGGGTACCGCGTGGTCCCCGACCGCATCGAGCTGTGGTTCGGCCGCCCCAGCCGGCTGCACGAGCGCGAGCTGTACGTGCGGGTGGATGGGGAGCCGCCGAGGTGGACGCGGGAGCTTCTGTATCCGTGACGGGAGTGCTGGGTGCTGGGTGCTGGGTGCGAGGTGCGAGGTGCGAGGTGCGAGGTGCGAGGTGCGAGGTGCGAGGTGCGAGGTGCTCGATCAAAGATTCGGCGCGATACGGCCGGCGTCACGGTGTCGGGGGATCTCCCTCGCATCTCGGGGTGTTCCCGACGGCTGGGACCGGGGTCTTCGGGCGATGATGTCGTTTCGTGACGCGAGCGCGGGGATCGCGCTGCCTGGCATGGAGCGGACGGCGAGTGGCTGCAGGTTGCGCTCGCGCTGAGGATCGAAATTTTTGAAACTGGACACCTGTCCCCGCGCTCGGTGGGCTGTGTGGCTCGATCCCCCGATGACGCAGTTGACGGTGCCTCCCCACACGACGGCGTTGCCGAAGCGCTGCTGAACCGCGTGAACACGGAGCAGCGGAGAGAGCGGAGTCAGACGGAGGGCGGGCGAGGGCTTCGTGGCGGGACGGGCGGTAGCGCTGCGTCTGCGATAGATCCTGCGGGCTGCGGGCATCGTGGTTGACGCGGAGCTGCGGGGCCGCCCTCAGGATGACACGTAAAGCATAGTGCGGCTTGGAGATAGAATTGCGCGTCGGATCAGTCTTTCCATCCATCTCCCGATACCAATCGTGAAGATCAAACGCATCGTGACGGTGCTGGCGGGGGTGCTCGCGGCGTATGGGCAGGCGGCGGCGCAGCTGTCGCGCGTGCTGCCGGCGAACCCGGACGAGCCGCACCTGCGCAACGTGCGCCAGCTCACCTTCGGCGGCGAGAACGCGGAGGCGTACTTCTCGTCCGACGGGGGGCAGCTGATCTTCCAGAGCACCCGGCCCGGCGGGCGGCCGTGCGACGAGATCTTCACCATGGACACGCTGGGGCGGAACGTCCGCCGCGTGTCCACCGGGCACGGCCGCACCACCTGCGGCTACTTCTACCCCGGCGCCGAGCGCGAGCGCAGGCTCCTCTACGCATCCACGCACGCCGCCGACACCACCTGCCCGCCGCGGCCCGACATGCGCAACGGCTACGTGTGGGCGCTGTACGACTATGACATCTGGTCGGCCGACCGGCTGGGGCGGAACCTGCGCCGGCTCACCAGCACGCCGGGGTACGACGCCGAGGCCACCATCAGCCCCGACGGCGGCACCATCGTGTTCACCTCCATGCGCGACGGCGACCTGGAGCTGTATGCCATGGAGCCCGACGGCGGCAACGTCACGCAGCTCACGCACGAGCCGGGGTACGACGGCGGCGCCTTCTTTTCGGCCGACGGCAAGCGCATCGTCTACCGCGCCAGCCACCCATCCACCGCGGCCGAGCTGGCCGACTACAACAACCTGCTGCGGCAGAACCTGGTGCGCCCCACCACCCTCGAGATCTGGGTGATGGACGCAGACGGGAGCAACAAGCGTCAGGTGACCAACCTGAAGGCGGCCTCGTTCGCGCCCTTCTTCCACCCCGACGGGCACCGGATCATCTTCAGCAGCAACTACGGCGACCCGCGGGGCCGCGAGTTCGACATCTGGATGATCAACGACGACGGCACCGGGCTCACGCGCATCACCCACACGCCCGAGTTCGACGGCTTCCCCATGTTCAGCCCCGACGGGCGCAAGCTGGTGTTCGCCTCCAACCGCAACTCCGCGCACCCCGGCGACACCAACATCTTCATCGCCGAGTGGGTGGACACGCCCGCCGCCGCACCGGCCGCTCCGCGCCCATGATCCCACGCGCCACCACGCTCGCGTTCGCCGCCGCGCTGGCCGCGCCCGCGCTCCACGCGCAGGCCTGCCCGAACGCGGCCCAGCTGGCGCGCGGCGTCTCCGCGCCGCTGGCCTACGTGCGCTACCTGGCGGATGACGCGCTGCAGGGGCGGATGGCGGGGACCGCGTCGGAGCGGTGCGCGGGGGACTACATCGCCGCGCAGTTCCGGCGGCTGGGCCTGCGCCCGGCGGGGGACGCGGGGACGTTCTTCCAGTCGCTGCCGCTGGCGAGTGCCATCAACCCGCACGCGCCGGGCGGCACGGGGCGCAACGTGATCGCCATCCTCCCCGGCGCAAACCCGGCGCTGGCGGGCGAGGCGGTGGTGATCGGCGCGCACTACGACCATCTGGGCCACGGCGGCACCTTCTCCATGGCCCCCGGCGACAGCTCCGTGCACAACGGCGCCGACGACAACGCGAGCGGCGTGGCCGTGCTGATCGACGTCGCGCGCCGTCTCTCGTCCGGCCCGCGGCCCGCGCGGGCCATCGTCTTCGCCGCGTTCACGGGCGAGGAAGAGGGGCTGCTGGGCTCGGCGTTCCAGGCCGCGCACCCCGCCGTGCCGCTGGAGCGCACCCGGGCGATGCTGAACCTGGACATGGTGGGCCGCCTGGGCGCCGGGCCGCTGATCGTGTACGGCGTGGAGACGGCGGAGGAGTGGAAGGCGATGGTGGACAGCGCCGCGCTGGCCGAGGGCGTGGCGGTGCGCGGCGGCGGCGACGGATTCGGCGCCAGCGACCAGACGTCGTTCTACGCGCGGGGGCTGCCGGTGCTGCACTTCTTCACCAACGTGCACGCCGATTACCATCGGCCCGGCGACGACTGGGAGAAGATCGACGCCGCGGGGCTCACGCAGGTGGCGGCGGTGGTGGAGCGGGTGGCGCGTGCCGTGGCGAATCGTCCGTCCGCGCTCACCTTCCGCCGCGCGGCGCCCCGGCCAGACGCGCCGGCGGCTGCCACGCCCGGCTACGGCGCGTACCTGGGCACCGTCCCCGACTTCACCCCCGTGCCCGACGGGGTGAAGCTGAGCGGCGTGCGCGCCGGCTCGCCCGCCGAACAGGCCGGCATCCGGGCGGGCGACGTGCTGGTGAAGGTGGGCGAGATGGACGTCCACGACCTGCAGGGGATGACCGACGCTCTCCGCGCCCACAAGCCCGGCGACGTGGTGCGCATCGATGTGTTGCGCGACGGCCGCCGCGTCACGGTCACCGCAACGCTGGGCACGCGCGGGGGATGAAGTACGGAGTGCTGAGTGCTGAGTGCTGAGGTTCGACAAGATGCGAAGAGCGGATGAGGCGTGCGTGGCGCACGAATCATCCGCTCTCGTCGCTTCTCAGCATGATCGTGTCGGGCCGATCAGGCGCGGTGCTCGATGGCCACGGCGGAGCCCGCGCCGATCTGGCGGTGGAACTCGTCTTCGGCGAACTGGTCGATGGTCGCGGACAGGTGCTGCACCTGCGCCTCCAGGAGGGCGATGCGGCGGTCCTGCAGGGTGGACTCGTCGCCGTTCTGGCGCAGCTTGAGCAGCGTTTCGGTGAGCGGCTTCAGCGCCAGCCGCGCGCTGATCGCCAGCACGGGAACCAGCACGATGGTGCCCGCGAAGAAGAGCGCCATGATGGCCGCGAACTCCTGCGGCCGTAGCCCGAAGATCATGGGAGGATTCTCCTGCGAGGGGAGAGGAAGGGAACCGGTATGGGCAGGCGACAAGCCCGCCCGCGCCATCACTCCGGAGTACGGCCCCCGCGCAGGATCGTTTCAGCAGACAACCTCGACGCTCGGGGATGACCCCGCGCGCGCCGCGGCGGCCCCCTCCCCCCGGCCCCCTCCCCGCGCTCCGCGGGGGAGGGGAGCACTTCATCTCGAGATCAACCGAGGATGCGCCAAAGTGACGCAGTTGCAGTGCTCCCCTCCCCCCGCGCAGCGGGGGGAGGGGCCGGGGGAGGGAGGCCTGACGGGGCTCGGCCAGCCTCTCCTCCCCGCACCGAGCCGCCCGCTGTTCCCTGTTCCCTGTTCCCTGTTCCCTGTTCCCTGTTCCCTGTTCCCTGTTCCCTGTTCCCTGTTCCCTGTTCCCTGTTCCC
>DASSJS010000224.1:0-5893 GCA_035691085.1 Longimicrobium sp. | reverse complement strand
CACCCCTACCCGCTCCACGCGCAGCACCTCGGCCCAGATCGCCGCCAGCGCCTCTTCCACCTCCGTGCGCGGCGCCACGTACCCGCCGCCCTCGGCCCGCCCCGGCGCGGGGAGCGCCCGCAGGTCGACCTTGCCGTGGGTGGTGAGCGGGAACCGCTCCAGCGCCACGAAGGCACCGGGTACCATGTGCGGCGGAAGGTGCTGGAGCGCGTGCTCCTTCAGCGCCGCCACCAGCGGCCGCGGCGCGGGCTGGTGCGCCACCGCCACGCCATCGCCCTCGAAGAGCCGCGCGTGGAACGGGTTTTCGCGGTAGACATCCCCGTCGTGGACGGAGCGGTGCGAGAACTCCAGCCGCTCGCCGCCCGTGTGCAGCACGCCCTCGGCCACGTAGTCCGAGTGCACGCCGTCCGCGGTCAGCTCGCCCCGGCAGCGCAGCTCGATGCGGTCGCCCGGCCGCACCTCCACCCCCGGGTGGAAGAGGGGGAAGAAGGCGGGGAACCACGCCGTGCGGTCTTCCAGGATGTCCAGCGTCTCGCCCTCGCCCAGCTCGATGCGCAGCCACACCAGGAGCCCGTCGAAGCGCCCGTCCTGCGTCACCTCCAGCTCGTGCACGAACTCGTAGTTGGGCGACACCGGGCCCCGGAAGTCCAGGTCCTCGAAGATCGCCCGCCCGGTCAGCAGGTTGCTGGCGGGGAAGTTCTTGATGCAGAGGCGCAGATCGAAAGGATGCCCTACAATGTCGAAGATCCGCCGGACGTAGTCCGCGGCCGTCTCGGTGAAGGCCGGCGCCTCGTACAGCGCGTCGGGGAGCGACGCGGCGGCCACCATGGTCAGGCAGCGCTCGGGGACGAAGACGCCGTCGGGCTTCAGCAGGCGCCGGGCTTCCTCCAGGAGGACGGCCGCCCCCTCGCCGCCGGCGATCGACTCCACGATCTCGGAGACGCAGACGTCGGCCAGCTCGGGGAGCTCCACCGTGCGCACGTTGCCCAGGACCACCTCGATCCGGTCGGCCAGCCCCAGCTCGGCGACCTTCCGCCGGGCCAGCTCGGCCGAGCGCTCCTGGAGCTCCACGGCGTAGACCTTCCGGGCGCCGGCCTCCACCGCCATCAGCGACAGGATCGCGTCGGCGCCGGTGCCCACGTCCACCACCACGCGGTCCTTCGCCACCCGCTCCAGCGCGGTGCGGTAGCGGTCCATCCGCAGCTCGTCGCCGGTCAGGCCGTAGTAGATCAGCTCGTCGATCATCGTGGGGAACTCGCCGATCGACGGCCACAGCTCGAACGCACCCGGCGCGGCGCCGGCATCCCCCGAGGGGACCACGTAGGCCACCAGCTGCGCCTCGCCGGGGACGTCCTCGCGCGCAACCACCACGACCTCCTCCACGCCGTCGTGGCCGCGGAGCACGGCCTCGACCTCGCCGGGCTCGATGCGGAAGCCGCGCACCTTCACCTGTGCGTCGGTGCGGCCCAGGAACTCCAGCATCCCGTCGTGGCGCCAGCGCCCGCGGTCGCCCGTGCGGTAGAGGCGCGCCCCGGGCTGCCCCGAGAAGGGGTCGGGGACGAACTGCTGGGCCGTGAGCGCCGCGCGGCCCAGGTACCCGCGCGCCACCCCCGCCCCGCCGATCAGCACCTCGCCGGGGAGCCCCGCCGGCTGCGGGTTCCCCACCTCGTCCATCACGTAGAGGCGGGTGTTCCCCAGCGGCCGGCCGATCGGATGGCCCACGATCACGCCGTCCTCGGGCGCATGGTGGCCCGAGGTCATGATGGCGGCCTCGGTGGGCCCGTAGAAGACGTGCGTCACAGTCGAGGGGAAGGCCGCGCGCATCTCGGCCACCAGGTCGGGCTGAACGCGGTCGCCGCCCACCATGGCGTCACGCAGGCGGGTCAGCCGCGGACGCTCGCGCTCCTCGCGGGCGATCTCGCGCATCAGCGCGGGGACGGCGTGCAGGAAGGTGGTGTCGGCGATCTCGTCGAGCAGCGCGGGGACGTCCATCACCCGGTCGCGCGCCACCAGGCGCGTGGCCGCGCCGGCGGTGAGCGGGAGGAACGCCTCGAACAGCCAGACGTCGAAGGCGAACGACGACATCGCGGGCACCACGTCGCCCGGCCGCACGCTGTACCACTCGCGCGTGACGGCCAGGATGTTGGCCAGCGAGCCGTGCTGCACCAGCACCCCCTTCGGCCGCCCCGTGGAGCCCGAGGTGTAGATGACGTAGGCCAGGGTGGACGGATCGACCGTAACCTCGTCCACGACATCGTCCGACACGTCGCCCGGCAGCTCGTCCAGGCGGACCAGGGTGGCCTCGCTCTCGGGGAGCGCCTCGGCCGCGCTTCCGGCCGCCACGATCACGGGGAGGGCCGAGTCGGAGACGATCCACCCCAGGCGCTCGGGCGGGTACGAGGGGTCGAGCGGAACGTAGGCGCCGCCCGCCTTCCAGATCCCCAGCGCGCCCACCACCAGGTCGGGCGTGCGCTCCATGCAGAGCCCCACGCGGGTCTCGGGCTTCACGCCCAGCGCGCGGAGCCGCCGGGCCAGGGCGGCCGCCCGCCGCTCGATCTCGCCGAAGGTCAGCGCGCCGTCCGCGTGCAGGACGGCGGCCGCATCCGGCGTCCGCCGCGCGTGCTCGGCGACGAGTGCGTGGACGGGTGTGTCCTCGTACGAGCGGTCGGTGTCGTTCCAGGCGGAGAGCACCCGCGCGCGCTCCTCGCCGCCCATCAGCTCCACCTGGGCCAGGCGCGTCTCGCCGCCGCCGGCCAGCTGCTCCAGCACCCGCTCCAGGTGCTGCAGAATCCGCGCGATCCCTTCCGCGTCGAAGCGACTCTCGTCGTAGCAGAGGCAGAGGAGGAGCTCCGGCCCCGAGGCCGCCATGAAGGTGAGCGGGTAGGTGGTCCACTCGACCACGCGCGCCGCCGCCACGCGGAGCGCCGCCGCGGCGGCGGGGCCGGCGGGAGTGTCGATACCGGCGGAACCGTCGCCGCCCCGCTCGGCGCCGGGATGGCTCTCGAAGATGAACAGGCTCTCGAAGAGCGGGGTGCCGCGGGGGACCGCGCTCCACCCCTGCACCTCGGCCAGCGGCGCATAGTCGAACTCGCGCGCACCCGCTTGGCCGCGCTGCAGCTCGGCCAGCCACGCGGCGACCCGCGCGCCCCGCGGAAGGCGCACCCGCGCCGGGATGGTGTTGAGGAAGAGGCCGACCCGCTCCTCCGCCCCGTCCAGCGCCGGCGGCCGCACCGACACGGTGGTGCCGAACACCACGTCGTCCACGCCGCCGTAGCGCGACAGGAGGAGCCCCCACGCGCCCTGCATCAGCGTGTTCATCGTCACCCCCGACCGCCGCGCAGTCTCCTCCAGCCGCCGCGTGAGCCCGGGAGAGAGGAACGTCTCGCTCCGTACGTAGCGAGCGCCGGCATCCGGCCCCGCGGGGCGGTCGATGGCCAGCGGGGTGGGCGCGGAGAAGCCCTCGAGTACCCCGCGCCAGTAACCTTCCGCGGCACCCGGGTCCTGCCGCGCCAGCCACGCCACCAGGTCGCGGTACGGCCGCGCGCGCGCGAACTCCACCGTCTTCCCCGCGCGCCACGCGTCGTGCAGGCGGAAGACCTCGTCCGCCACGCGGTTCCCCGCCCACCCGTCGGTCAGCAGGTGGTGCTGGCTGCGCACGAACCAGTGCGCATCCTCGCCCACGCGGAAGAGGGCCAGGCGCAGGAGCGGCGCCTCGGAAAGGTCGAAGCCCCGCGCGCGATCCTCGGCCAGGTGGCGCTCCAGCGCCGCCTCGCGCTCTTCCTCCGACAGCGCGCTCCAGTCCTCCACCGTCCACGGTACTTCGACGGCGGCATGCACGCGCTGCAGCGGGCGGCGCATCCCCTCCCACGCGAACGAGGTGCGCAGCGCGGTGTGGCGCTTCACCACCTCGTCCCAGGCGCGGCGGAAGAGGGCGGCGTCGATCGCCCCCTCGAGCCGCTGCGCCACCTGCACCTGGTACGCCTGCGCCCCGCTCCCGGAGAGGGCGTGGAAGAGCATTCCCTCCTGCATCGGCGAGAGCGGATACAGGTCCTCGATGTCGCGCCGGCCGCCGACCGCCGTGTCCAGCTCTTCCTGCGTGACCTCGGCCAGCGGGAAGTCGGACGGGGTGTACCCGCCGGTGCCCGCCTCGCGGCAGTGCGCGATCAGCCCGCGCAGGGCGTCCAGGTAGCGCCCGGCCACCCGCTCGATGGTCTCGCGCCGGTGCGTGCCCTCGCCGTACGTCCAGGTGAGGCGGAGGGACCCGTTGGTGATGCCGCCGTTGATCTCCACCACGAACGGGCGGCGCTTGTCGGCGGCCGACTCGGGGCCGCGAGCGCCGCCGGTGAAGCGGAAGCGCGTATCCGCCGCGGCGCCATCGCCCGACTGCCCCAGGTAGTTGAAGAGGATCTCGGGCTCGGCCTGCGCGGCCAGCGCGCCGCGCAACGCCGCGTGGGGGGAGAGCCAGCGCAGCGCGCCGTGGCCGATCCCGCGCCGGGGGACGGCGCGGAGCTGCTCCTTCACCCGCTTCAGCCGCTCGCCCGGCCCGTCGGCGCCCGCCACGTCGAGCACCACGGGGTAGATGGTGGTGAACCAGCCGATGGTGCGGGTGAGGTCGATCCCGCCGCCGATCTCCTCCTCGCGGCCGTGCCCCTCCAGCCACAGGCGGACGCGCGGCCCTCCCGTCCATTCCGACACCGCCTCGGCCAGCGCGTACAGCAGGACGTCGTTGACCTGCGTGCGGTACGCCGCCGGCACCTCCTGCAGGAGCGCGCGCGTCTCGTCGGCGCCCAGCGCCACGGTCACGCCGCGCGCATCGGCCAGCGTTCCCCGCCCCGCGCGTCCGTCCACGGGGAGCGGGGCCACGCCCTCCGGGCCCTGCGCCAGCCAGTGCGGAAGCTCGTTCACGGCGTCGCCCGCGGCGTACGCCTCCAGCGCCTGGGCCCACGCTCCGAACGAAGTGCTCTTCTCCCCGAGATCGATGGACTCGCCGCGCTCGGCCTGCTCGCACGCACGCTCCAGGTCGTCGCGCACGATGCGCCAGGAGACGGCGTCGAAGACCAGGTGGTGGAAGGTGAGGAAGAGGACGCGCCCCCGCGTGCCGCGGTCGAAGAGGACCGCGCGCCCCAGCGGGCCGTTCTCCAGGTCGAGGCTCGCCTGCAGCCGCGCGGCGGCCTCGCCCTGCGCGCGCTCCTGCTCCTCGGCACCGAACGACGAGAGGTCCACGCGCTCCAGCGCGATCCCGGCCTCGTCGCCGTAGCGCTGCTCCCACCCGGACTCCGCCTTCCGGAAGCGCAGCCGGAGCCCGTCGTGGTGCGCCAGCACCGCCGCGAGCGCCGCCTCCAGGGTGGCATCGTCCACCCCGCCGTCCACCGCCAGCAGCGCCGACTGGTTCTCGTGCGAGGGGGTCCCGTGGCCCTTGTCGAAGAACCACGCCTGGATGGGCGTCAGCCGCACCGTCCCGGAGACGGATCCAGCCTCCCCGCGCGGCCCCTCCGCTTGCGCCGCGCCGGCCACCGCCGCGGCGAGACGCGCGATGGTCAGGTGCTCGAAGATCTGCCGGGGAGTGATCGCCACCCCCGCCCGCCGGGCGCGCGAGACCACCTGCATGGAAAGAATGCTGTCGCCGCCCAGCTCGAAGAAGCTGTCGTCCACGCCCACCCGCTCGTGCCCGAGCACCTCGGCCCAGATCCGCGCGAGCGTCTCCTCCACCTCGTTCCCCGGGGCTACGTAGCGCTCCTCCACCGGCGCGTAGTCCGGCGCGGGGAGGGTACGCGGGTCGAACTTCCCCGTGGCGGTCTCCGGGAGCGTGTCCAGCCGGACGAACACACCCGGCACCATGTGCTCGGGAAGGCTCTGCCGCAGGTGCTCGCGCAGCGCCTCCGGCTCCGCGTCG
>DASSJS010000223.1:0-5730 GCA_035691085.1 Longimicrobium sp. | reverse complement strand
CTTGAGCAGCGCCGCCCGCGCGCCCATCTCCACCAGCGCCTGCGCGGCGCGCCGCATCGAGGGTTCGTCTTCGACCGGGAAGCCCGCCAGGAGGGTGGCTTCGTCCAGGTTGGGGGTGACGAGCGCGGCGAGCGGCACCAGTTCCTGGACGATGGTGCGCTCGGCGCTGGGATCGAGGAGGCGGTCGCCGCTGGTGGCCACCATCACGGGGTCGAGCACGTAGTTGGGGAGCGCGTGCTCGCGGATCGACTCGGCCACCGCGCGGACCAGCTCGGAGGTGGCGAGCATGCCGGTCTTGCAGGCGGCGGGGGGCAGGTCGGCGGCCACGGCGGCGATCTGCGCGCGGACGATGTCAACGGGGATGGGGTGCACGCCGGTGACGCCCAGCGTGTTCTGCACCGTGATGGCGGTGATGGCGGTGGTGCCGAACACGCCGAATGCCTGGAAGGTCTTGAGGTCGGCCTGGATCCCCGCGCCACCGCCCGAGTCGGAGCCGGCGATGGTGAGCGCGACGGGGGTGCGGCTGCCGGGGGTAGTCATGGTTCGCTTCGTCCGGTTGGTGTGTGCCGGGCGAATGAAACGGCGGCGAGGCGGATGGCGCAAGGTGCGAAAACGAGCGCCGGCGTGTTCCGGCGGATGGAAAAAGCGGCGGGCCGGACGAATCGCCGGCCCGCCGCGGTGGTCGTTCCAATGACGCCGGTCAGGGCTTGCCGCCGAACTGGCCGGTGAAGGTGTTGTTCCGCTCGTTCGACTCGGCCACGCGGTTGGAGCGGTCGAGGATGATGGTGTAATGCACCTGCGAGAGCAGCTTGCCGGTCGGCACGTTCACGGTGATGGTGGTTTGCTTGGCGACGGCCGGCATGGCGATGGTCGTGGTCCCCTGCTCCAGCCCGCTGAGCTGGACGGCGATGTACGACCCGGCCGCGTCGGCGGTGCCCTGGTTGCGCACCTGCACGCGGACGATACCGCCGTCGAGGTTGGGGCTGGTGACGCCGAGCACCACCAGGTCGGGGGCGGGCGCCAGGGCGGGGGCGGGAGCGGCGGCGGCGAGAAGGGCGGGGAGGATGGCGAGCGCGGCAATGCGGAGCTTCATCAGGGCGTCTCCGGGGATGTGGTTGGGGTGATGTACGATGGCGGAGCCGGAGCATTTGCCGCGCCGCGAGAACGACGCGCGCAAGTGGCTGCGGCGCAACGGGATGGCGGACCGCGAAACGCATGTAGGGGCATGGGTGACCCGGATGGTGTGGCTTGCCGGTCCCACCCGTACTCCGTGGATGCGCAGCGATCGGCCCCTGGCGGACGGGTGCGTGGCGCTGTGAGATGCGGTTTGGCGTGGCTGATGAAAGCGGGGCGGCGCGCGTTTGCGTGAGGGATGCGCGCCCGGAGGGCCGGGAACGCGGCGGCCCGCCGGCACTGGATGGAGACGCCGCCGATGTGGTGGCGGGCCGCCGTGGGCCCGGCGCGGTTGGCAACGGCGGTATCGTTGCCTACCGCGCGCGCAGCCCGCTTTGGCGCCTCGGCGCCAAACACGCCCTGAACCGCAGTACGGAAGTACGAGGTACGAGGCACGGGGTACGAAACGGCTGCGATTTCGCGGCTATTCCAGCTTCAGGCGGCGGCTCTGGGGGTAGGGGTAGAAGTCGGGGAGTTCGCCGGCTTTCTGGCGCTCCTGCAACTCGCGCCACCAGCGCACGGTGAACAGGTCTGCGTGCGCGTCCATGAACGCGTCGCGCAACGGGCCGGCGGGGACCAGGAAAGGGACGAACTCCTCGGGAAAGACGTCGCCCTCGTTCACCGAGAACCAGGGCTCGGCCGACATCTCGTCGTCGTCGTGGCGCGCCTTCGGGATGGAGCGGAAGCGGACCTGGGTGAGCAGCGCCAGCTCGTCGTAGTCGTAGAAGATCACGCGGCCGTGGCGGCTGACGCCGAAGTTCTTGAGCAGCAGGTCACCGGGGAAGATGTTGGCGCAGGCCAGGTCCTTGATGGCGTCGCCGTATTCCACCACCGCCGCGCGTGCCTCCTCGTCGCCGGTCTCGCGCAGGTGCAGGTCGAGCGGGCGCAGGCGGCGCTCGGTGTACAGGTGGCGGATCACCACGCGGCGGCCGTCGTCGCGGATGGCGGAGGGCGCGTCACGCAGCAGCTCGTCCAGGTACGCGGGGTCGAAGCGATCGCGCGGGAAGGTGAGGTCCTCGAACTCCTGCGCGTCCACCAGGCGGCCCACGCGGTCCATGCGGAACACCAGCCGGTACTTCTCCTTCACCGCGTCGCGCGTGACGCTCTTGGAGGCGCCGAACTCGTCGCGGATCACCTTGAACACCACGGGATAGCCGCTCAGGGTGAACACGCTCATCACCAGCCCGCGAATCCCGTCGGCGCGCACGAAGCGCGCGTCGGCCCGGGAGAGCTGGCGCACCAGATCGCGGTACAGCTCGGTCTTGCCGTGCTTGTTGTGGCCCAGCGAGGTGTAGAGCTCGTGCAGCGGCTTGGCCGGCATCAGCGTGCGCAGGAACTCGATGGCGGCGGCAGGGCGCTCGGTGTCGGCGTGGAAGTACGAGCGCGCGAAGCTGAAGACGACGTGCACCTCGTCGGGGGTGGTGAGCACCGCGTCGGGGCGCGCGCCGCGCGGGCCGTTGACGAGCGGGACCACCAGCGGCCGCACCTCGTCGTCCAACCGGACGCGCGCGACCAGGTACGCGGCCTTGTTGCGGTAGAAGAGGAACGGGAGCAGGTCGGCCCCGTCCACCCGCTCGGCATCGGTGCCCAACTGCTCGCGGGCGGCGCGGGCGCAGGCTTCGGCGTCGCCGTCCAGGTCGGCGAAGGCGCCGGCCAGCTCGGTGGCGCGGAAGAGCGCGGCCACCGTCGGCCCCGTGAGCCCGCCATCGAACGAGTGGTGTACGGGGTCCATGGGGTCGCCGTGGTGCAGCCCGTCGCCCGCGGCGGTGAACTCGGTGTGCGGGTCCACGCCAACGACGCCCAGGACGCGGCGCATCACCGAGTTGTAGAAGGTCTCGGCGATCTCGGCGTCGGGGCGGCCGTCGATCAACGCGGCGAAGCGGTCGCGCGCGCGCGGGCCGTCCACGTGCATCGCGCGCAGCGTTTCGACGGCCGTCGCCACGGCGCCGCCGTGCAGGTCGATGCGCTCGGCGGCGTCACATTGCCACTCGTGCCACTCGCGGTTCAGGAAGCGTGATTTCGCGCGCCGCGTCACCTGCCGGAAGCGCTCCAGCCATCCCTCGTACGCCGCCAGCACCTCGCCGGCCGCGTCACCGGGTGACGCCGCGCGCGTGGCGCGTGGTGGCGGTTCCCTCTCCGTTTCCGTGCTCATCCGGTCTCCGCTCGCTAGGCTGCTTCGATGGCAGTCGAGTAAAAGAAGTGCAGGGGGCGTGCTAGGGCGGGGGCGGAACACCCACGCGACCGACGCACCCGCATTTCCGCGGCGCCCATCATCCGCCCCGATCATCGCCACGAACGATCCGCGGCCGTGCGGGTCGCGGGCGACGGTGTGTTTTCCGGATTCGCGAACTGCGTCATCGGGGAACTGCTCCCGGGATGGATGCAGCGCTCTGGAACGGACGTCCTGCCGTGCCCACCGCCGTAAACCACGAACTCCGCGGATGAAAGGCTTCCGGGATGCGGGTGGTGTCCAGTTTCAAAAATTTCGATCACTCCACCGAGCGCTGGCTTGCAGGTGGCCTCCGGCAGCTCTCCCGCGGAATCCAGCGCCGACCGATGGTGCCTCCGAAATGACGGCTGGTTCTCGCATCGCCGGAGCGGTGCGGTCGTTCGCGAAGCTCCACATTCCCGGGACACTGCCTGGACGCGGCTGGACGGCGACCGGGAACCCGCGCCTTGCGGCGAGGTCGTTGCAACGGGTAGTGGCGCAACGGGGTGCGGGGGCGGATCTTTCCGCGCTCGTCTGGCCTGCCTGGCACACTTCGGGGGGGATTCTGATTCGGATGCAACTGCGCCGGCTGCGCTCGCTGACTCCGCTGATCGGCGTGGCGCTCTTCGGCTTCGCGGTGTGGCTGCTGCACCGCGAGCTGCGCAACTACCACTACGCCGACCTGGTGCGCGAGCTGCGCGGCATCCCCCGCTCGCGGCTGCTGTTCGCCGTGGCGATGACGCTGGTGAGCTACGCCGTGCTCACCCTGTACGACGCGCTGGGCGTGCGCTACGTGCGGCGCAAGCTGAGCTACGGGCGCATCGCCATCGCCTCGCTGATCGGCTACGGCGTGAGCATGACGCTGGGCTTTCCGCTGCTGACCGGCGCGCCGCTGCGCTACCGGCTGTATTCGCGCTGGGGGCTGGCCCCGGGCGAGATCGCGCGGATCGTGGCCTTCTACAGCACCACCTACTGGCTGGGGCTGCTGGCCGTGGGCGGCGCGGCCTTCCTGTTCGACCCGCCGCGGGTGCCCGCCGGCTTTCCCATCACCGAGGCGTGGATGCGGCCGATCGGCGCGCTGCTGCTGGGCGTGCTGCTCGCGTATTTCATCATGTCGGCGCTGCAGACGCGGGTCACCATCCGCGGCTTTCGCGTGGAGCTGCCCTCGCTGAAGATGGCGCTGGCGCAGGTGGCGTCGAGCTCGCTGGACTGGGTGGTGGCCGCGGCGGTGATGTACGCCCTGCTCCCTCCCAGCGCGCCCTCGTTCGCCTCGTTCTTCGCGGTGTACGTGGCGGGGCAGGCGGCGGGGCACGCCAGCCACGTTCCAGGCGGGGTGGGCGTGCTGGAATCGGTGGTGCTGCTGATGCTGACGCCGCAGATCCCCGCGCCGCAGGTGCTGGGCGCGCTGCTGGCCTGGCGCGCCGTGTACTACCTGCTGCCGCTGGGGATGGCGGTGGTGACGCTGGCCGTGCACGAGCTGCGCACGCTGGGCGGGCGGGTGCGCGGCGTGCCGGAGCCACAGGCCGGGCTGTACGCCGCGCTGGAGCCGCAGGTGCTGGCGGTGGCGGCGTTCGTGTGCGGCGCGGTGCTCCTGTTCAGCGCGGCCACGCCGCTGGTGCCGGCGCGGCTGGCGGCGGTGCGGGGGTGGGTCCCGCTGCCGGTGATCGAGATCTCCCATCTCGTTGGCGCGGTGTGCGGCGCGGGCCTTCTGCTGGTCGCGCGCGGGGTGCAGATGCGGCTGGCGCGCGCGTGGCGGGTTGGCGTGCGGCTGCTGGTGGTGGGGATCCTGGCGTCGCTGCTGAAGGCGCTGGACTGGGAGGAGGCGTTGATCCTGGCCGGCGCCCTCGTCGGATTCCTGGCGACGCGGGGACGGTTCTACCGCACCGCCGCGCTGCGCGACGAGCCGTACACGCCGGGGTGGGTGGCCGCGATGGGGCTGGTGCTGGTGGCGATGGTGGCGGTCGGCTTCTTCGCCTTCAAGCACGTGGACTACTCGCCCGCGCTATGGCTGCGCTTTGCGCACGGCGCCGACGCCTCGCGCTTCCTGCGGGGCTCCGTGGCCGCCGGGGCGGTGCTGGCGGTGACGGGGGCCGCGCACCTGCTGAGCCCGCGCCGCGCTGGGCTGGAGCGGCCGGGCGCGGACGACCTGGCCGCCGCGCGAGAGATCGCCGCGCGTTCGCCAAGGGCCGACGCGCAGCTGGCGCTGCTGGGCGACAAGACGCTGCTGTGGGGCCCGCAGCGCGCGGCGTTCCTGATGTACGCGGCCAGCGGGCGGAGCTGGGTGGCGATGGGCGATCCCGTGGGCGCGGCGGCGGAGGGGGGCGAGCTGGCGTGGCGCTTCCGCGAGG
>DASSJS010000222.1:0-7279 GCA_035691085.1 Longimicrobium sp. | reverse complement strand
AACCCGCCGCGCGCAAACCCCGCGCGGCCCCTGAAACCGCGATCGCCGCGAGCCCCGAGTGACGGGGCCGCGGCGATCCCGCGTTTTGGGGGAGTACGGGGTACGGGGGTACAAGGGGACGGGGGTACGGAGGTACGGAGGTACGGGGAGGCGCGACGATTTCGCTTCGCCCATCCGGCCACGTTGCCGCCGCGGCATGGCACTTCGCCCGCAGGCCACCCGGACCGCCCCTCCCCCAAGGTAGTTTTTGGGGGGAGGGGCAGCGCGGCGAAGCTCGCGCGGGGAAAGAGGGCCTCCGCGGCGCGGCGGCGTGCTCGATCCCTTCAGTTTCCCGCGATCGCCGCGGCTTCGGCCCCGCGCGGGGAGACGCTCTTCTCCCGCCACGCTCACCTCGCGGGGGGACTTCCGTTGACCCGCCCGGAACCCCCGGCCTATATTCAGCGATTGTTTCACGGGCGAAAGTGGCGGAATGGTAGACGCGCCAGACTTAGGATCTGGTGGCCAAAAGCCGTGGGGGTTCGAGTCCCCCCTTTCGCACCTCTTTTCCTATCAACGTACCAGCGGAACCCGGCGGGTATCATAGATGGCGGACACCACCAGCACCCAGACCAACCAGCTCGCGGTCACCGTCGAGCAGCCCTCGTCGTTCACCCGGCACCTGTCCATCACCGTGGACAAGGAGCGCGTGGAGCGCATCCGCCGCGCGGTGGCCCAGCAGGTCACGCGCAACGTGCGGCTCCCCGGCTTCCGCAAGGGGCACGTGCCCCAGAGCCTGATGGACAAGCAGTTCGGCCCCGCCATCCAGCAGGAAACGGTGGACCGGGTCATCCAGGAAACGTACCCGCAGGCGCTGGAGCAGGAGAGCATCCGCCCCATCGCCCAGGGCGCCGTGAAGGACGTGCACTACCACGAGGGCGGCGAGCTGCACTACCAGGTGGAGGTGGAGGTGCAGCCCGTGTACGACCTGGCGCGCACCAGCGGCTTCATCGTCCCCGCGCAGAACGCCGAGGTGGGTGACGCCGAGGTGGACGCGCTCCTCGAGCGGCTGCGCAACGAGCGCGCCGAGCAGGTGCTGGTCGAAGACCGCACGCCCACGCTGGGCGACGAGGTGCAGGTGCGCATCACCCCCGTGGCCGAGGCCGCCGAGGGCGACGACGCGCCCGAGGCCGAGGAGTTCAAGTTCGTGCTGGGCGAGGGGCAGGCCATCCCCGCCATCGAGGACGCCATCCAGACGCTGGCCCCGGGCGAGGAGAACGAGTTCGACATCACCTTCCCCGAGGACTACGGCGACCCCGCGCAGGCCGGCACCACCCAGCGCCTGCGCATCGGCGTGGTGGAGCTGAAGGAGCGCCGCTACCCCGAGCTCAACGACGAGTTCGTGCAGGGGCTGGGCGACGACAACGTGCAGACCCTCGCCGCGCTGCGCGAGCGGGTGCTCGACGACCTGCAGGCCGACGCCCGCCAGCGCGCCGACCAGGCGTACCGCGAGGCGATCCTGACCGAGGTGGCCGACGCCAACGGCGTGGAGCCGCCCGAGTCGATGGTGCAGAGCTACCTGGAATGGATGATGGGCGGGATGCTGGGGCAGCAGGCCAAGGGCGCCAAGCGCTCGGCCGAGCAGGAGGAACGCTTCTCGCAGTTCCGGCAGATGCTTCGCCCCCAGGCCGAGGCCGCGGTCAGGCGCATGCTGGTGATCGAGACGCTGGCCGACCGCGAGGGGCTGCGCGCCACCCAGGACGACGTGGACACCCGCGTGGAGCAGCTGGCCGAGCAGCACGGCCAGA
The DNA here is from genome assembly GCA_035691085.1 of Longimicrobium sp. Classification (GTDB taxonomy): domain Bacteria; phylum Gemmatimonadota; class Gemmatimonadetes; order Longimicrobiales; family Longimicrobiaceae; genus Longimicrobium. Next base: position 5,495 of record DASSJS010000222.1, on the reverse strand, counting down.
GCCCCAGCGACGTGTGGCTGCAGCTGGAGAAGGCCGGCCAGCTTCAGCAGATCGAGCTCGGCATCACCGAGGACAAGGTGATCGAGTGGCTGCGCTCGCACAACACGGCCGGGTGAGCTGAACGGATCCGGGCGCCCGCCCCGCCACGCCCCGTGCGTGCGGGGCGCCGCGCCCACCCCCAAACCCTGACGGTACGGAAGGACCGGATGCCAGTTTACGCCCCCTACGTGATCGAGCGCTCCAGCCGCGGCGAGCGCAGCTACGACATCTTCTCGCGGCTGCTGATGGACCGCATCGTGTTCCTGGGCAGCGCGATCAACGACGACGTGGCCAACGTCATCATCGCCCAGCTCCTCTTCCTGCAGAGCGACAACCCCGAGAAGGACATCTACCTGTACATCAACTCGCCCGGCGGGAGCGTGTACGCGGGGATGGCCATCTACGACACCATGAAGTTCCTGAGCTGCGACGTGAACACCTACTGCATGGGGATCGCGGCCAGCATGGGTAGCTTCCTCCTGTCGGCGGGGACCAAGGGAAAGCGCTACGCGCTCCCCAACTCGCGGATCATGCTGCACCAGCCCTCGGGCGGCAGCCAGGGCACCGCGGCCGACATCGAGATCCAGGCCCGCGAGCTCCTGTACGTGCGCGAGCGGATGAACCTGATCTACTCCGAGCAGACCGGCCAGACGCCCGAGAAGATCGCCGAGGACCTGGACCGCGACCGCTTCATGAGCCCCGACGAAGCGGTGGCCTACGGCCTGATCGACCAGGTGATCCAGCACAAGGGTGAAGAGGGCGCCGCCGGGAACGGCAACGGCGGCCCCGGCATCGCGCGATAGCAGCAACCACGGCGCCCCCGCCCACCCCGTGTGGCCGGCGGGGGCGCCCCCGCTCTGGTCCCAACCCCCGGCAGCAAGACCTCATGCCCAGCGACAAGCACCTCCGCTGCTCGTTCTGCGGAAAGTCCAAGGACTCGGTGAAGCGGTTCATCTCCGGGCCCTCGGTCTACATCTGCAACGAGTGCATCTCGCTCTGCAACGAGATCCTGGCCGAGGAGGAGATCAAGGAGGCCGCCACCGCGGCCACCCCGGTCCCCACCCCCCTGGAGATCAAGGAGGTGCTGGACCAGTACGTGGTGGGGCAGGAGCGCGCCAAGAAGGCGCTCTCGGTGTCGGTGTACAACCACTACAAGCGCGTGAACCACCACGGGGTGATGGACGATGTCGAGCTCGACAAGTCCAACATCCTGCTGATCGGCAGCACCGGCGTGGGGAAAACGCTCCTGGCGCAGACGCTGGCCCGCGTCCTCCACGTGCCCTTCACCATCGTGGACGCCACCACGCTGACGGAAGCCGGCTACGTGGGCGAAGACGTGGAGAACATCCTGGTCCGCCTGCTTCAGGCCGCCGATTTCAACGTGGCCGAGTGCGAGCGGGGGATCATCTACATCGACGAGATCGACAAGATCGCCCGCAAGAGCGAGAACCCGTCGATCACGCGCGACGTGAGCGGCGAGGGGGTGCAGCAGGCGCTGCTCAAGATCCTGGAGGGGACCACGGCCTCGGTCCCGCCGCAGGGGGGGCGCAAGCACCCGCAGCAGGAGTACATCCAGATCAACACGCGCCACATCCTCTTCATCTGCGGCGGCGCCTTCGACGGGCTGGAGAAGATCATCGAGGGGCGCACCGGGAAGCGGCAGATCGGCTTCGCGGGCGAGCGCGCCTCGGCGCGGACGGATGAGGAGAAGACCGACCCGTTCCAGCAGGTGGAGCCCGAGGACCTGCTCCGCTTCGGGCTGATCCCCGAGCTGGTCGGCCGCCTCCCGGTAACGGTGACGCTGGAGAACCTGGACGAGGACGCGCTGGTGCGCATCCTGACCGAGCCGAAGAACGCGCTGGTGAAGCAGTACCAGAAGATCTTCGGGATGGACGGCGTGGGGATCACCTTCGACCCCAACGCCATCCGCGCCATCGCCCGGCAGGCCATCGAGCGGGGCACCGGCGCGCGCGGCCTTCGCGCCGTGATCGAGAACCTGATGCGCGACATCATGTTCGACATCCCCAGCCGCGAGGACGTCCGCGAAGTCGTCGTCACCCCCGAATGCGTGACCGACAGCGTGACCCCGCTCCTGGTCCTGGCCGCCGAGCCGCGGAAGAAGAAGGAAGCGTAGAAGTACGAAAGTACGGGGTACGGAGTACGAAAGGGCCGCGGAGGGCGACGAATCGCCTCCGCGGCCCTGTTCTCTTGTGGCCGCCGCGGCGTGAACATCCGCCGGCCGGTGTCCACGTTTACACCGATTTTGTTCAGCAACGGCGCGGAGAACGGTCGTTGAGCCACACGGAGTGAACGGCGGGGGCCGGTGAGCGCTCTTGTTGGATCGCGCGCGGAACAATAGTGTATCGCGTGTACGCTAACGACATTGAACAAGCAGAACACATCTTCCCCGCCTTGAAGGAGCCCAGCCCCGTGTTGACCACCCGCGGTCCCAGCGTGCAGGCCATCCGCTACGCCGCCCAACGTGCCGTGGCCCGTTCGTCGTTGCGCAAGGTGGCGGGCGAGATGAGCATGGCCGTGAGCTGGCTGAACGGCTTCGTCCTGGGCAAGGAGACGGAGCTGCGCGCCAAGACGCTGCGCAACCTGCGCGAATGGTACGTGCGCAACGCCCCCGGCCTGGTGGAGCAGGACGAGGGCACCGCGCACAACGCGCTGGAGTTCCTGGTCAGCGGCATCCTGGACGATGCCGAGCGCACCGGCGCCTACAGCCGGATGCTGCAGTTGCTGGCCCGCGCCTACAGCGACCAGGGCCCGCTCCCCGACTGGATCCGCACGCTGCTGGAGCGCGACAGCGACCAGGAGTCATGAGGTGACGGAGCGGGGCGCCGGTTTGGCGCCCCGCCTGCTTTTCGCCCGCTCCCGGCCGCCCCCGGCGGCGCGAGGTGCGGGAGGTCCCGGATTCACCCCGTGACTCTCAGCACCCAGCACCCAGCACCCAGCACCCAGCACTCCCCCCTCGCACCTTGCGCGGCGACGGGAACAGGTGCGAACATGGCCGGCCGCGCTCCGTTTTTCGTACTTCGTACCCCGTACTTTCGTACTCATCTTGCGGATCAAGTCCGTTGAGTTCGCCGGCGCCATCGGGCAGGTGGGCCAGGCGCAGCCCGCAACCGTCGCGGGAATGCCGCAGGTGGCATTCTCCGGCCGCTCCAACGTGGGCAAGTCGTCGCTGATCAACCGCCTCCTGGGCCGCACGCGCACCGCCATCGCCCGGGTGAGCGCGCAGCCGGGGAAAACGCAGGAGATCAACTTCTACCTGGTCCGCGCCGAGCCGGCGGATTTCGTGCTGGTGGACCTGCCGGGCTACGGCTACGCGAAGGTGCCCAAGGAGCTGCGCGACAAGTGGCAGCCGCTGATCGGCGGGTTCCTGTCGCGCAGCACGGAGCTTTCGGGGGTGGTGCAGCTGATCGACCTGCGCACCGGGCCCACGCCCGACGACCTGAAGAGCGTGGACTACCTGGCCGAGCTGGGCGTCCCCACGCTGTTCGCCTTCACCAAGGCCGACAAGCTGGGGAAGACGGAGGGCGAGAAGGAGTTCGCGAAGGCGGTGAAGAAGCTCGGCATCGACCCCGACCAGGCCATCGCCTTCTCGGCGCTGAAGGGCACCGGCCGCGAGGAGCTGCTCGACACCCTCGAATCACTCCTCTTCCCGCGGCCGGACGAGGACGGGGAGAGCGGCACGGACGCGGAAGGCGGCGAGGCGGGCGGGGATTCACCGGCGCCGGAGAGCTGACTGGGTTTCGTCCAGCTGATTCAGCCACTTATGGGCAGCCGAACATGGCTTGTATCAGCCTTGTGCCGCTTGGCCGCAGCCGCGATCATTCATTAAAAGCGGAGAGAACACCGTTCAGGAGTTGATCCCAATGGCAATGCGGGATGAAGAGGTCGAATCCGCAGCGATGCAGATGTCCAGATCGTCACGCGCACGGCTTGCTGAGATGCTCCTCATCAGTCTTGATGAAGAGGACGAGATCGAGGCCGCTTGGGGAGAAGAGATCGAACGTCGTGTCCAGGAGATCGACTCCGGCGAGGTGGAGTTGATCCCAGGAGAGCAGGTGATGGCTGAACTCCGCGCGCTATTGAAGTGAGCCGCGGATTCCGGTATCACCCTCGTGCCCGTGCCGAAGCTCGGCCCGCCGTGGAATTCTATCGAGCGGAATCCGTCCGAATCGCGGAGCAGTTTCTCGGATTCCTCGCCGATGCTATTCAACTCATCGTTTCGCTGCCGCTGATTGGCCACCCCGTCAGGGGCGGATGCAGAAAAAAGGTCTTCACCCGTTTCCGTACTCGCTAATCTACCGATTCATCGACGGTGAGATTCAGATCGTTGCGGTTATGCATCATCGCCGCAAACCCGAGTACTGGCTCACCAGGGTGCGGTAATTCCTTGGATATGGGTCGCCACGGTGAACCGTCCCGTGGCGCACTGCCGCAGAATGCACACGGCGGCGCATCCCGCGAATCGGGGTGCGCCGCCGCTCATTTTACCACAACCACGCCGCCGCTCCCTCACGCCGTGAGGTGCCGCGCTCTCCAAGTGCTTCAGGGGCCGCAGCTTATCACAAGGCAGCCCGGCAGGAACAGGGTCAGGGCGATCACCATCAGACGCAGGAGCGTGCGCGGCATAAGGGGCTCTCCGGGGGGCGTGGGGATGAAATGAGCAATAGATTTGCAAAAACCACGCCCTGATTTTAGCCCGGAAATGTTTGTATAACCTTCAACGTGCATTAGCCTCTTCGGTAAGCTTCCTTCGTTCCTTTCACTCCTGAGACGTGAGCCGCCGCCACGCGCGCAGGTAGCGGTTCAGGCGCTCGGCGTCGCCCTCGGCCACGGCGCCGATGCGGCGGACGTCGAGGTTGTCTTCCAGGTCGGCGATCTTCACGCGCCGGGCCACCGGGTGCGCGGCCGCGCGCTCCACGAACTGCTCATAGCTCTCGTCGGGGCGGCGGGTGAGGTGATCGACGGCGTCCACCACGTCGTCGGGAAAGCCGCGGGCGCGCAGGTCGTCCAGCGTGCACGGGGTGTCTTCCACCACGTCGTGCAGCACGGCGGCCATGCGCTCGGCGTCGCTCTGCACGCGGAAGAGCATGCGCAGCGGGTGCAGGATGTAGGGCGCGCCGGCGCGGTCCTTCTGGCCGCGGTGCGCCTCCACGGCAAGGCGGATGGCTTCCTCGATGTCGGGCATGGGCCTGGGGGTGCGGGCGCGGTGGAACCGGGATGACATCGGGAGAGTTAGCGCGGAATACGGACAAGCGAAAGCGGCGGCCCGGGAAACCCGGTCCGCCGCTTTCGCCCCACTCACCCATTCACCCACTCCCTCACCAAACCTGCTCCGGTTCGCCTGGCCCCCCAACCAGACTGCCCCGGCCCTTCCAACCCCACTCCATTGAACCACCCCATTAACTCTCCTCACCCACCCCGTTCATCCGGCCCCCCCA
>DASSJS010000221.1:0-23059 GCA_035691085.1 Longimicrobium sp. | reverse complement strand
ACGACGCGCTCGGCCGCGCGCGCGCCGATGCGGGCGCGCACGGGGACCGAGCGCGTGACCTGCCGCTGCAGGTTCAGGCGCACCACGCCGGGGCGCACATCGGTGGCCTCCACCCCGCGCAGCCCCTCGGGAACGCGCACCATGTTGGGGTCGAGCGCGAAGGTGCGCGCGTTCCCCACGTTGCGGACGGCCAGGACGAGCGTGGGCCGCTCCAGCGCCAGCTCCCACAGCTCGCGGCCGGGGCCGCGGAAGCGCACGCGCACGGTGGCGGGCTCGGTGGCGCCGTCGAGCACGTAGTCGGGGTCGCGCACCACGGCGTCCACGCGCACGGGGATCCACTGCGTGGTCACCTGCTCGGCGCTCACCACCGCCCACAGCAGGATGGCCAGCGCCAGCGACGCCAGCTTGAGCCGCCACTGGTAGGTGAACACGCGCGCCGAAAGCCGCCGCACCGTCACTCCTTCAGCATGCGGCGGATCAGCGCCACGGTGGCGGGGTCGTCCCACTCGGTGGCCCCGATCACCTTCTTCACGATCTTCCCGTCGCGCCCCACCAGGAAGCTCTCGGGGACGCCGGTGGTGCGGTAGTCACGGCTCACGGCACCGGGGGCGTCCTGCCAGATGTCGAAGGTGAGCCCGAACTCACGCGTGAACGCGGCCACGTCGCCGCCGGCGTGGCCGCCGTCGTCGGGCTGGCCGGGCTTCGCGTCGATGCTCACCGCCACGATGCGCAGCCCCTCGGGGCGCAGCGTATCGTACAGGCGCTGCATCGACGGCATCTCCTGCTGGCAGGGGCCGCACCAGGTGGCCCAGATGTTCAGCAGCACCACCTGCCCGCGCAGCTGCGACAGGGTGACGGGCTGGCCGCGCAGGTTGATGGCCCGCACCTCGGGCGCGGAGCTGCCGACCTCCACGGGAAGGAAGCGGTCGCGCATGCTCCAGCCCACGCCCACCAGCGCGGCCAGGAGCGCCACCACCGCCCCCACGATGATCCATTGCCGCCGGTTGCTCTCGCTCGTCATCCGTTATCTACCGTCATCAGAACTCCACCTCCTGGGCAGTGCGGATGCATCGATGTCTTCGCGTTCCCGCAGCACCGCGGCCCCCTCCCCGCGCCTTAGAGCGCGACCCTCCCCCGTACCGGGAGAGGGTGGTGGGCGCGGCCGTGGCGCGGCCTGCAAACGCCGCTTGAGTCCCTGACCTTCGGCGCGCCGGGTGGCCCGCTCCGCAAACCACTCCCGGTACGGGGGAGGTGGACGGCCTAAGCCGGTCGGAGGGGGCGCGGTGCCGCCGGAACGCCCGAACGCCCGTCCCTCGTTCCAGCCTCCTACCCCTGTTCCCCGCGCTATGTCCCCGTTCCCGGCGTCGGGGGCGGAGGGGCGGGCGGGGCGGGCTCCGGCTCGGGCTCGGCGGGCGGCTCGGCGACGACGCTGTCGGACGGCTCGGTGGCGGCGGCGGTGCTGTCCACGGGCGCGGGCGGATTGGGGTCCGGGCCGCTCAGGGTCACGCGCACCGAGTAGCCCATCCGGGTGCTGTCGCCCGGCTCGGGGCTCTGCGCCACCACGGTGCCCAGCGGCGCGGGGGACCCGGGGTCGTATGACACGCGGCCCAGGCGCAGCCCCGCCGCCTCGAGCCGCGCGGCGGCATCCTCGCGAGTGAGGGTGAGCACGCTGGGCGCGGCCAGCTTGGGCGGCCCGGCGCTGAGGTCCAGGATCACGATCCCCGGCATGGGCACCTGCGTGCCCGCGCGCGGCTCCATCCCCAGCAGCGTCCCCTCTTCCTCCATGTTCTGCACGGTGCGCAGCCGCACCTGGAAGCCCATCCGCTGCAACAGCGAGATGGCGTCGTCCTTGTCCATCCCCTCGATCGAAGGCACGGGGCGCCGGTCCGGCCCCGCGCTCAGGATGACGCGCACGTTGCTGCCGCGCGCCGCCTCCTGCCCCGGGAGCGGCACCTGGCTCAGCACGCGCCCGGCGGGGATGCGGGGATGATTCAGCGTGGTCCCGCGTGACAGCTCCAGCCCTCCCTTCTCCAGCGCGCGCCGCGCCGCCGCCTGGCTCATCCCCCGCACGTCGGGGACGGTGACGATGGCCGAGCGGCCGAAGCCGGGGAAGAAGAGGAGCGTGATGAACAGGTAGCCCAGGAAGAAGCCGCCCAGCCCACAGTAGATGATGTACTTGAGCAGGCGCCGCTCGTCGAAGTACGCCTTCACGCGCTGGCGCACGCCGGGGCCGCGCGGGCGCTGGCGGCGCTCCTGCTGCCGGATCACCTTCACGCGCGCCTCCGCAGCCGCGCCGCGAAGGCGCCGTCCACGCCGTGCCGCTGCGGCAGCACGCACAGGCGGCCGGCCGCGTCCAGCACCTGCGCCGGCACGGCGGCCACGGACGGGTCGGGCTCGAACTCGGGATGACGGGACAGGAAGTCCTCCACTCGCTCTTCGTTCTCCTCGCGCTCCAGCGAGCACGTGCTGTAAACCAGCACGCCGCCCGTGCGCACCAGCGGCGCCGCCGCCTCCAGCAGCTCGCTCTGCAGCGCCGTCAGCGCGGCCAGGTCATCGGGTGTCACGCGCCAGCGGCCGTCGGGGTGGCGGCGGAAGGTGCCCGTGCCGGTGCAGGGCGCGTCCAGCAGCACCGCATCCGCGGCGCGGAAGGGCGGCTGCCTGCCATCCGCCACCACCGCGCCCGTGCGATCGCCCCAGCCCACGCGCGCGGCGTTCTCCACCACGCGCCTCAGCCGCCGGTGCGACAGGTCGGCCGCGGCCACGTGCGCGGCTCGCTCCGCCATCCCCAGCGCCTTGCCGCCCGGCGCCGCGGCCAGGTCGATCACCGTGCCGCCCTCGGGGACCGCGGCGTAGCGCACCACCAGCGCGGCGGCCGGGTCCTGCACCACGGCGGGGATGGCGGCCAGCGCCTGGGCCGCCGTGCCGGGGGGGACGATGCGCAGCGAATCGGGCGAGAACTCCACGGGCTCGCTCTCGATCCCGGCCTCGCCCAGCCGTGTCCGCGCCTCGTCGGCGGTCAGGCCGAGGGGGCGGATGTACAGCTCGGGGCGGAGGTTGTCGGCTTCGACCAGCGCCTTCGCCTCGTCGGCGCCCCAGCGGGCGACCCACCGCTCCACCAGCCAGCGCGGGTGCGATCCCCAGGTGGACAGATGGCCGGCGGGGTCGGGGCGGAAATCGGGGAAGCGGATCGCCTCGCCGCGGCGCTGGAGGTTCTGGAGAACCCCGTTCACCAGCCCCGAGACGCGCCCCGCGCCCGCCATCCGCGTCAGCTCCACCGACTGGCTGACGGCGGCGTACGGCGGCACGCTCCCCATCTCCATCAGCTGGTAGGCGCCCAGGCGCAGCACGTCGAGCACGTCGGGGGCGACCGAGCCGGTGCCGTCGCGCAGGAGCGCGCCGAGCAGGTGGTCGATGCGGCCGCGCAGGCGGAAGGTGCCGTACACCAGCTCCTGCGTCCACGCGCGGTCGCGCGGGTCCAGCCGGGCGACGGCGGCGTCGAAGGCGCGGTCGGCCAGGTCGCCGTCGCGCACGCGCCGCATCACCTCCAACGCGGCCACGCGGGTGTCGGTCACGCTTCCGGCCATGGTCTCGCGCCTCAGCCCAGCATCCCCGCCAGCGGCGACGACGGCACCGCGCGCTCGCGGCGCGGCATCCGGCCCGCGAGGTACGCCAGCCGCCCGGCCTCGGTGGCCAGCGCCATCGCGCGGGCCATGCGCACGGGGTCATGCGCCTCGGCCAGCGCGGTGTTCATCAGCAGCCCGTCCACGCCCTGCTCCATGGTCACCGCCGCGTCGCTCGCGGTGCCCACGCCCGCGTCCACGATCACGGGGACGGAGAGGCGCGACTTGATCGTGCGGATGTTGAACGGGTTCACCAGCCCCAGCCCGCTGCCGATGGGCGAGGCGAGCGGCATCACCGCGGCGCAGCCCAGGTCTTCCAGCCGCAGCGCGGTGATCAGGTCGTCATTGGTGTAGGCGAGGACGTTGAACCCGTCGGCGACCAGCTCCCGGGCGGCGCGGAGCGTGGCCTCGGCATCGGGGAGGAGCGTCTCCTGGTCGCCGATCACCTCCAGCTTCACCCAGTCGGTGAAGCCGGCGGCGCGGGCCAGGCGCGCGTAGCGGACGGCGTCTTCGGCCGTGTAGCACCCGGCGGTGTTGGGGAGAAGGAGGTACTGCTCGGGGTCCAGGTGGAAGAGGACGCCTTCCTCGCGGGTGCGGTCCAGGTCCACGCGGCGGACGGCGACGGTCACCACCTCGGCGCCCGAGGCCTCGATGGCGTCCGCCATCTGCTGGTTGGACCGGTACTTCCCCGTGCCCACCATCAGGCGCGAGCGAAGGGTGCGGCCGGCGATCACCAGCGGCTCGTCCATCACCTGCGGCTCGGCGATCACCGTGGCCATGTATGTGTCTCCACTGCGGTTGAGATCGATCCGAAGATCATTCGGCGCGACAGAATGCTTCTTTCGCGGCCGCGGCGAGGCCCCCTCCCCCGCTTCGCGGTACCCTCCCCCCAAAAACTGCCTGGGGGGAGGGTGGTGCCCTGCCGCCGCGGTGCCATGCCGCGGCGCCGGCGTGCCGGGGGCGCGGGCGAGGGCTTCGTGCGTCAGACGGGCTACGTCGCGGCCGCGGCGGCCCCCTCCCCCCGCCCCCCCCCCGACCCCCTCCCCGTGCTTCGCGGGGGAGGGGGAGAGTTTTGGGGAGAACTACACTTCGGTCCGTGCGCTGATGTCTGCGCGGGAGTCCGCGAAGGCGGACTTTGGGCCGTTGTTGCCGCGATTTCAATCGCCCCTTAACACCCGGCCGAAATCACCCCCCGCCGACGAAGTGCACCAGCTCGTACGCGTCGCCGGGCTCCACGGGGGCGTCATCGAGCGCGTCGCGGCGGAGGATGGCGCCGTTGCGCTCCACCACCACCATGCGCGGGTGCAGGCCCAGGTGCTCCAGGAGCCCGGCCACGCGCAGCCCTGCCGGCACCGCGCGCTCGTCCCCGTTCACGCGGACCAGGACCGCGGCGGACGTCGTCACCTCTGCCATGCTTCGCTTCTCTCTCGCTCGTGCTAACGCTCGGTAAACCAGGCCATGACGCTGCTGATCCCCAGCCCCACGGCCATGCCCCACGCCAAGTCGGCAGCGGCGCCGCTCAGCACGCCGAGGGCGGCGACCACCGCCGCAGCGGCGGCCAGAGCGAGGCCGATCACCCATTTGTGTCGCATCGTTGCCTCCGTGGTGCGCTCAGACATGCCACGCGCCGCAATAGCGCCAGACCGCGTCCGCGGGGAATGGAGCGTCCCACACGCCACGGATCACCGCGATGCCGGCCGCGCCCGCGGCGCAGAGGTCGCGCACCCGCTCCGGCGTTACGCCCCCGATGCCGATCACCGGCAGGCCGAGCGGCACCATCGACCCGATCAACCCCGTGCCCGCGCCCGGCTGGCCGGGGTGCGATTCGGTCGGATAGACGTTCCCGGCCAGCAACCAGTCCGCGCCCTCGTCCACCGCCCGCCGCGCCTCGTCCAGCGTGTGCACCGACGCGCCGATTCGCATCGTGCCGCCCACCAGCCGCCGCGCATCGGCGACGGTGATGCTCCGCCAGCCGAGTTGAACCCCGTGCGCCCCGGCGGCAAGAGCCACGTCCACCCGGTCGTTGACGATCAGCAGCGAGCCGGTGGCGCGCGCGACCTCCATCAATCGAACCGCCAGCTCGTGCAGCCGCCGCCCGGACGCGTGCGGCGCGCGAAGGTGCAGCGCCACGCCTGATCCGCCGGCCTCCAGCACCTCGCCCGCCCTCGCCGCGAAGTCAACCCGGGCGATCACCGCGTCATTGGTGACGGCGTGGAGCGGCGGGAGCGGGCGGTCAGTCACGTGCGCCTTCGAAGCGCAGCCCGCATCGGCTGGCGGCAGATCCTTCGGTCGCGCCGGGGATCGGCGCATGCCGCGGAGCCGGTGCGGCGCCCCCTCAGGATGACACCGCGCGGTGTATCCGTTTCCACCGGCGATCGACGCCCCACGGCTCCGCGCTACGCCTGGACGCCAAACCGATCGCCCACGGAGACGCCCCGCCCGCGCACCCACTCGCCCGCGGCCATGCGGCGCTTCCCCGGCGGCTGCACCTCGGTGATGCGCAGCGAGCCGCTGCCGCAGGCGATCAGCACGCCGGACTCGTCGGCATCGAGCACGGTGCCGGGCTCGCCGCTCCGCTCCTCGATCCGCGGGCGAAAGAGCTTCACGGGGCCGCGCGCGCCCAGCGGGCTCCACGCGCCGGGGACGTCGTCCAGGCCGCGGATCCAGCGCGACACCTCGACGGCGGGGAGGCTCCAGTCCAAGCGCGCGGTCTCGCGGTCGAGCTTGGGCGCGTAGGTGGCCTTCGAGTGATCCTGGTCTTCGCGCACCAACCCGCCGGCCTCGAGCAGCGCCAGCGCCTCCACCAGCGCCTCGGCGCCGATCTCGGCCAGCCGGTCGGCCAGCTCGCAGGCGGATTCGTCGGCCTCGATCGGCTCTTCCACGCGCAGCAGCATGGGGCCGGAGTCGAGCCCCGCGTCCATCTGCATGATGGTGACGCCGGTGGTCTCCAGCCCGCGGATGATGGACCACTGCACCGGCGCCGCGCCGCGCAGCTCCGGGAGGAGCGAGCCGTGGATGTTCACCGAGCCCAGCCGCGGCACCGCCAGCACCTCGGGCTTCAGGATCTGCCCGTACGCCACCACCACCGAGATGTCGGCGTCGAACTGGCGGAGCTGCGCCACGAACTCGTCGCCGCGCGCCCGTTCGGGCTGCAGCACGGGGATCATCTCGCGCTCGGCCTCCACCTTCACGGCCGACGGGGTCAGCTCGCGGCCGCGGCCGCCCGGGCGGTCGGGCTGCGTGACCACGGCCACCACGTCGTGCCCCTCGTCGCCCAGCGCGCGCAGCGCGGGGAGCGAGAACGCCGGCGTCCCCCAGAAGATCACTCTCACGTGGCCTGCTTCCGGTACTTGCGCAGCACCATGTTCCGTTTGAGCGGCGAGAGCCGGTCGATGAAGAGCACGCCGTCGAGGTGGTCGATCTCGTGCTGCAGGCAACGGGCGAGCATGTCCTCGGCCTCGATGCGCACGGGCTTCCCCTCGCGGTCCTGCGCCTCCACCACCACGCGCCAGGGGCGCTCCACCACGCCGGTCACGCCGGGGATGCTCAGGCACCCCTCCTCGCCGCGGTCCATCTCGGCGCCCGCCTCCACCACGCGCGGGTTGAAGAGCGCGGTGGGCCCCAGCGCCTTGCCCCCCTCGTCGTTCACGTCCACCACGATCAGGCGCTTGGAGATGCCCACCTGCGGCCCGGCCAGGCCGATGCCCCGGGCATCGTACATGGTCTCGAACATGTCGCGGATGAGCTGTTCGAACTCGGGGCCGGGCGCCTCCACCGGGTCGGCGTGGCGCCGCAGCACGTCGGAGCCCAGCAGCTCGATGTTGAGCAGAGGCATGGCCTTACTTCTTCTCGCTGGTGGTGGTCTCGCCCCCCGGCGTCACGCGCTTGACGATGCGGCTGCGGTCCACCACCACGGTGGCCGTGCCGCTCCGGATCTGCACCGAGTCTTCCTTGAGGGCGGTGATCTCACCCATCAGCCCGCCGGCGGTGACCACCTGGTCGCCCTTCTGCAGCGCGCTCACCAGGTTCTGGTGCTCCTTCAGCTGGCGCCGCTGGGGCACCACCAGGATGAAGTAGAAGACCGCCAGGATGGCCAGCGGCATGATCAGCGTGGCGATCCCGCCGGCACCCTGTGCCTGGGCCAGCATCATCAGCGCGGTGTTCATCTATGTCCCTCTCCCGTAATTGGTTGATGTGTGCTTCGGTCGATACTCGTCGTTCGGCGCGTGGGACCGGCATCGGCGCTGCACGCGGCAGCCCTCCCCCGGCCCCCTCGACCCGCTCCGCGAGGGAGGGGGTGCACTTCACCGGTTCTGATACACCGCCCGCGTTCCGGCGATGATCATGCCTTCGCGGCGGCGGCTTTCCCCGCGGCGAAGCGGTCGAGCCAGGCGCGGCTCCAGCCGGCATAGTCGCCGGCGATGATGTGCTCGCGCGCCTGGTTGGCCAGGTTCACCAGGAAGTGCAGGTTGTGGATGGAGAGCAGCCGCATGCAGAGCCCCTCGCCCGCCACGAACAGGTGCCGCAGGTACGCCCGCGTGTAGGTGCGGCAGGTGTAGCAGCCGCACTCGGGGTCCAGCGGCCCCGCGTCGGTCAGGAAGCGGCGCTGCTTGATGTTCACCTGCCCCTCGGCCGTGATCCACACCGCGCCGTTGCGCCCGTTCCGGGTCGGCGCCACGCAGTCGAACATGTCGATGCCGCGGCCGATGGCCTCCAGCAGGTCGTCCGGATAGCCCACGCCCATCAGGTAGCGCGGAAGCCGGTCCGGGAGCTCCGGGCGCACGGCGTCGAGCATCTCGTGCATCCGCGGCTTGGGCTCGCCCACGCTCAGCCCGCCGATCGCCACGCCGTGCCAGTCGCCGGCCGACAGCGTGGCCCGCGCCGAGGCAACGCGCAGGTCCGCGTGGATCCCGCCCTGCACGATGGGGAACAGCGTCTGCCGCGGCGCGTCGCCATCCTGGGCGATGATGCGGTCGAAGGCGGTGCGGCAGCGGGCCAGCCAGCGCAGCGTGCGCTCGTACGCCTCGGTCGCCTTCTCGCGGCTGCTCTGCCCCGGCGGGCACTGGTCGAAGGCCATGATGATGTCGGCCCCCAGCGCCCGCTCGATCTCCATCACCCGCTCGGGGGTGAACAGGTGCCGCGAGCCGTCGATGTGGCTCTGGAACTCGACCCCGTCCTCGCTGATGGTGCTGATGTCGCTCAGCGAGAACACCTGGAAGCCGCCCGAGTCGGTCAGGATCGGCTTCTTCCACCCCTGGAAGCCGTGCAGCCCGCCCATGGTCTGGACGACGTCGTGCCCCGGGCGCAGGTAGAGGTGGTAGGTGTTGCCCAGGATGATCTGGGCGCCCAGCCCCTCCACCTCTTCGGGCGTGAGCGTCTTTACCGTGGCCTGCGTGCCCACGGGCATGAACACCGGCGTGCGCACCTGCCCGTGCGGCAGGTTGAGCACGCCCGCGCGCGCGGGGCCGTCGGTGGCCTGGACCTGGAACTCGAACAGCGGTCGGCTTCCGGCTCGGATTTCACTTGTGCCCGCGCACGGGCGTTGGCCGCGCGCGGAGTGCCTGTGTGTAAACCGGTAGTTTGGCGGAGGATGGGCGCGAATGCAAGGCGGTGCGCAGGCGTTTGATTCGCGAAACCTTGCTGGGGAGGCAAGGTTGCACGAACGCTGACGCTACCGGTGAGGGCTTGGACGGGGCGCGGCGGATCCGCCCGCAGGGAGGTGGAGAAGGCCTAGTGAAAATACCAGCGAGACCGCAACCGTAACAAATGAGGTCGAGTAAAGGAGTCGATTTCGAGTAGCGTCGCCCCACGCACGGTCAATCCCGTCAACGCCGCCGATCCAGTGGACGTACTGGATGCTTCTCGGATCGAGCCCGGATTCCGCCGCCCAACGTTTACCTTCGGCCGTAAGCGTCGAACCGACCATGAAGCGGGTATGCGGCTGGTTGGCCCACGTGCCAATATCGCGCACGTGAGAGTCGTACAAATAATACGTCATGCCTAAGGCTATTGTGCCGAGGACTGCTGCACCGCCAATGAGTAGGTAGCGCCGCCGGACAACCCACGTTCCCAGAATCCACGCGAACACGAGACACAGCAGAACCGCCACCGCCGTAAAGTCCTTCAGTGCCGGCAAGTTGTCAGGCACTACGCTTTGGGGAAGCGCAACCTTGGCGAAAGCAGCCACGGCTCCGCCCCATAGTGGTAATGCGATGGGAAGTCCGCGTAGCCAATGCTCCAGCCGCGATCCCTTTAGCTGGAAGCCGGAATTCGGCGCGGCATCAGAATCGGAAGTCGATGGTGCAGTCATAATCGTTGCTGCAAACGTCCCGCTTGACGACAGAGGCACCGGTATGGGGATTCTGGGCAACGAAGATGTAAGCACCGGGACGGCTTCGAACCGTTCCGGTGGCAGTCTTGTCCACGAACGCCCCGGCTCCATCCGTAGCAAAGCGCATGCGGTACGGCAACCCGGGCGGATTCGCGAGAACCAGGATGACCACACGCTGATCCTTCAGCCGTTCCTGGATAACCGACAGCCGTGCCTGACGGTACTCGTGCGGATCGGCGAAATACGCTTGGCCGAGATTCTCAAGGGCTGCATGATCTTCTCCGAGTTCCATCCGAAGCACTCCAGCGGCGGTGCGCGCACGTGCGGCGGTCTGTGGCACGCCAGCAAGGTCGTACATCCGGGCACTCAGTTCGAATTCCTCGGCGGCCTCGGTAAAGCCATCACGCAGGGCACTCGTCAGAGTATCGCCGGTATTCAGCGAATCGCCGGTAATCGACGTGTCTTGAACAACAAGGTCCAGACACCTCTCGTCCTGGAAACACTGGACCGATCTCCCGCTCCGCGCACGAATCAGCTCCGCGACACGCATCCACGCAGAATGCTCGTGCTGGGTCGCCAATCCGGAGTAATGCTCCGTGCTCTGATTCGCAGGGGCCGATCGCTGCTGTGCTGCTGCGCAGCCGCAGACAATGGGTGAAGCCATGAGCAGGAGGACAGGCGAGAGAATGCGCAGATGAACCATACGGCAACTCCTTTCGGGAATATTCAAGACCGGCGTCAATATGTACTGTCTTCCAAGCTATTGGCAATTGTTCTGTGGGATTACAAGGAGGGTGTTAGACTGTGAGTGTCGCGCGGGCTTCGCCACACACCTTCGATCCGTGGCAATCATGCCGCGCGACAACCTCGCTGCGATGTCACCCAGCGGGAATCGAGAACTACTTCAGCGACGTCCCGGCGCTGATCGCCGCATCGGGCGGCTGTCCCTCGCCTAACGTGGTGCGCCCGCTGAGCGAGAAGGCCGACGCACAGCAGGGGTAAGCTAAATCGCGAAACAAGCCGCGCCCGGCGGGAACGGGTCCCCACCGGGCGCGGCTCTGTCCTCTCCCCGCGCCTCAGTCGATCGGAGGCGGGCAGGTGCAGAGCGAGTTCGGACAGTAGCTCTTGTAGGTGTTCGCCGCGCACCAGGGGTTCGTGGGAACGAAATGCCCCTGCACGGCCCCTTCGCTCGCCTCCGGCACCGTGTCGAACGAGGCCAGCGTCAGCGCGTCAAGGTCGAGCTTGATCTTCTTCATCGGCTGCTCCTTGGGTATGGAGAGTCAGAAGGGTGAGCGACCGATACTAGAGGAGACGATATTCTTTTGCAAGAGATCGAATTCTCCCAGAGCGGGTGCTACTTAGTGCCGTTACAGATTATAAATTCGCTCATATAGGCGTAAAAAAGATGATAGGAGACACGCGTTGAGCAGCGTCCCGCGATCCTCAGACTCCGATCGTGACCCCCTCCACCGTCGGCAGCTCGATCCCGAACGCCAGCTCCGCGGAACGCCGCATCGCGTCCGGATCACCCGTGGTGACGAAGCGCGCAGGCTCGGCAGATGACCCGGGCGTGCCGTTGATCGCCCAGTCGCGCTCGACGTGGCCGAGGGTGGCGGAGACGGGGTCGTAGAGGTCGGCGCGCGGGCAGCGCTCGGAGAGGAGCGGGGCGAGGGCAACGTAGTGCGTGCACGCCAGCACCAGGATCTCCACGTCGGCCAGCGGCGCGGTGATGCGGGCCACGTCACGGCGGACATCGTCAGTGTCGAGTCGGCCGGCTTCCACGTGCGCGGAGAGCGGCTGGGCCACGCGCTGGCGGACGTGGTGCCCGGCGCCGCGCAGGCCGCGCCCGTACAGGCCGCTGCGGATGGTCCGCCCGCCGCCGATCACGCCCACGCGCGTGGGTGCCCTCTTCGCCAGCGCGGCGACCGCGGGGGCGATCACGCCGGCCACGGGCATCCCGCGGCCCGGCGCGGCCAGATCGTCGATCACCGTACTGGCGGCGTTGCAGGCGAGCACGGCGTGATCGGCGCCGTGCTCGCCGGAGATATACGCGAGGATGCGGTCGAGGCGAGCGGCGAGGTCGCGGCGCGGCACTTTGCCGTAGGGGGTGAAGCCGGTGTCGGAGCAGTAGACCACCGGGATGGCGGGATGGGCCTGGGCGAAGCGGCGATGGAAGCCCAGGCCGCCGATCCCCCAATCGACCACGGCGAGCTTCACGGGTAGCTCTGCGGGGCCACGGTCCCCGGCTCCAGCGGCCCGCTGTCGAAGGCGAGCACGCGCGCGTTCATCCCCATGTTGATGGTCTCCACCTTCCGGCCGGGAAAGCGGCTCTCCAGGTACCACTTCATCTCGTGCTCGGCGCGGATCGGGTTGTAGCGCAGCATGGTCTGCCAGCGCGGGTCCGTCACCATCGTCCGCAGCCGCTGGCCGAACCTGCGGCGGCGCCTGCGCCCGGCCAGCGCGCGCGCCGCGTCGGCCGCCACGCGCGGCATCTCGCGCCAGCGCACGGGCACCGTCACCATGTCCACGATCAGCAGCCGCCCGCCCGGCTTCAGCACGCGGCGCAGCTCCATCATCACCGGGTCCCAGTCCAGGTAGCGGAAGGAGAGGAGCGAGGTGATCACGTCGAACGACGCATCGGGAAAAGGGAGCTCGGGGCCGGTGATGTGGACGAACTCCAGGTTCGGCCGCCCCGCCGCCCGCAGCCGCGCCCGCTCGATCATCCCGGCAGACGCGTCCACCCCCACGCCGTGCGCCACGCGGCCGCCCAGCTGCAGGAGGAGCGCGCCGTTGCCGCACCCCATGTCCAGCACACGCAGCGGCTCGCGCGGGAGAACGCGGTCCAGCCAGCGCCACTCGTCCTCGCGCACGGTGATGTCCTCGAACACCTGGTCGTACAGCTCGGCCACCGAGTCGTAGGTGGGGTCGCCCTCGGGCGGGTGCGGGTCGAAGCGCTTGAGCGTTTCGGCCTTGCCGGTGACGTACTTCCCCAGCGAGCCGACCAGCCCGTGCGACTTGCGGCCGGGGCAGCCGAGTATGTACACCGGCCCGTCACGCCGCGGCGACAGGCGCTCCCAGCGGAAGCGGTCGGGGCGGGTGGAGACGGTGGTGTACCAGTGGTAGCCGTACGCCGGCACGTTGAAGGTGCGCGCGAAGAACGGGGCGAACCACCGCGCCGTGCGGCAGGCGTGGAAGTACGCCTTCGCGTCCGGCGCGAAGGGGATGGACAGCGTGCGCCACTCGTGCGGGCTGAACTGCTCGGGCATGGCCCGGGTGCGGAACATGGGCCCGTACATCCCGCTGTGGCCGATGAAGTGGAGCTCGTTGATGGCGCCCCCTTCCTCCTCCACGCGGCGGAACTGCGCCACCACGTCGGCCTTGCTCTCCACCGCCTCGGCGCGGACCTCGATGCCCGGATGCTCGCGGCGCTTGTCGTCGGCGAGCGTCCTTGCGGCACGCGCGAACTTGTCGCCGCCCTCGCGATACAGCGTGGTGTAGATGATCAGGATCATGCGGACGATGGTGGGATCGGTGACGGAGAAAGGATCGTGCGGAGAGGAAGACGGAGAGGCGGGCCGGGTGCACGATGCGGAGACCGGCGTGCACGGCCCGCGGTCGAATCTAACGCGGTACCCCGGCGGCCTCCACGCTTTCATCGAGAGGACATGCGAGATCATCCGGATGAACGCGAAACGCACCCGGCGGAACCAGTTCCCACCGGGCGCGACGAAGGGAGTCGCCGATCAGTAGGTCGGCGGCGGGCAGGCGCAGAGCGAGTCCGCACAGTCGCTCTTGTGGGTGTCCGCCCCGCACCAGGCGTTCGTTGGAACAAAATGGGTCTGCACGGTCCCTTCGCGAGCCGGCGCCGTCACGGTGTCGGGCCAGCGTCAGCGCATCGAGGCCGACCGTGATCCTCTTCATCCGCTGCTCCTTTGGGAATGGAGAGCCGGGGGCGAATGCTTGCCATGGCGCATTCAGCACGATACGAATTCCGGGTCGGGCGAGAGACACCTTGACGCGCCCGCCTCCCTGCACTCACCCGGTCATGGGGGCATGCGGAATGCGTGGCCGGAAACATTTCTACGTGCTCCGTCCGGGCCGTGGCAGACGTACCGACACCTCACCACCGCACTCGGGAGAATCCGATGAAGAAGCTGAAGCTCCAGGTCGAGCAGCTCGCCGTGGAATCGTTCGCCATCCCGGCCGCGCTCCCCATGAACGGCACGGTGCAGGGGTACTTCGGCACCGCGTTCGGCGAGACGTGCGAGGCGGTGGTCACGTGCGGCCCGAAGACGTGCGGCCACAACATCTGCGTGTTCGCGACGGAAGCGCCGTGCGACGACACCAACGGCTGCCCGCCATGATCCGTCGGGCTGACCGGCCCGCGGGCAGTTCACCCGCGATGGCCGCACCTCGGTACAACCATACCAACGGGGGCGGCGGCAGCCGTGACTTTCTGCATGAGCTTCTACACCGACTCGCCGCAGCGCCGCCCCTGACCGGGGGCGCGGCAAGCGCGGCGACCTGACGCAAGGAGGCCCGCCCCCTGAACCGGGGAACGGGCCTCGTCCGCCCTCTGCATCGCGGCAGCGCTCACTTCGCGCGGCCGAGCTCGGCCCTCACCTCCGCCGGGTCGCGGCCGGCCGCGACGGCCGCCTCCAGGTCGTGCCGCTTCCACCGCTTGCGCTTGGGCCGCGCGAACCAGCGGCTGGTCATCTCCCCCGCCACGATCGGGATCACCAGCAGCCCCAAGCCCAGCAGGAGCACCCACGAGTCGTTGGTACGCCGGAACATCTCCAGCAGCGCGGCTTCGATGATGATCGTGCTGCCCCAGATGATCGCCAGGTAGCGCCGCGTCCGCGTCCAGAACTTGGCCATGTGCCCTCAAGGCGTCCAGGCGGGAAAAGAAGTCCGGGAAGCGACACCGGAGTGGACGAAACCGTGATCGACGAATCCTGCCCCTCGGCGAACACGGAATCTAACGCTTTTGCCCGGTAAGCGATGCGTGGACGCACCGGCTTCCCAAGTCGGCCAGGGATTCCGCGGGGCGCTACGCCGCCCGCGGCGCGCCGCCGTCGCCCACGGCCTCCTTCACCTTCCGCGCGACCGCCCGGCCCACAACGGCGGCGACTTCCTCCTCGCTGGCGGCCGCCACGGCGCGCATGGAGCCGAACTTGTCCAGCAGCGCGCGCTGCCGCGCGGGGCCGACGCCGGGGATGGTGGACAGCTCCGAACGGATGGTGCGCTTCGTCCGCAGCTTGCGGTTGTAGCCGATGGCAAAGCGGTGCGCCTCGTCGCGCACGCGCTGGAGGAGACGGAGCGCGGGGGCGCGCTTGGGCATGCGGATCGGCTCGGAGCGGCCGGGGACGTACACCTCCTCCTCGCGCTTGGCCAGGCTGATCATGGCCTGCTGCGGCAGGCCGATCTCCTCCATGGCCTTGAGCGCGGCGCCCAGCTGCCCCTTGCCGCCGTCGATCACCACCAGGTCGGGGAGCGGCTTCCCCTCGTTCACGCGGCGGGTGAACCAGCGTGTCACCACCTCGTGCATCGAGGCGAAGTCGTCGTTCCCCCACTCGCCGCGGATCTTGAACTTCTTGTATTCGCCCTTGCTGGGCTCGCCGTTCTCGAAGAACACGCCGCTCGCCACCACCTCGCTCCCCTGCGTGTGCGAGATGTCGAAGCAGACGATGGTGCGCGGCACGCTCTCCAGCTCCAGCACCTCCTGCAGCTCGTACAGCGCGTCGGGGGCGCGGGTGGCGGCGATCTGCGCCACCATCCGCCGCTCCTCCAGCAGGTGCCGGGCGTTCTGCTCGGCCAGCTCCACCAGCTGCACCTTCTGGCCGCGCTGGGGAACGTGCAGCCGCACGGCGCGGCCGGCCTGCTCGCGCAGCAGCTCCCGCAGCACCTCGCGATCCTCGAAATCCGCCGCGAAGAAGATCTCGGGCGGAATGGACGCGTCGTCGCGCACCGCGCGGTCGGTGTAGTGCCGGGTGACGAAGGCGTTGAAGGCGCTCTCGTCGCTGTCGTCGCCCGCGTTGGAGAGGAAGCTCACCTCGCGCCCCAGCAGCTTTCCCTCGCGGATCAGCAGCACCACGCCGCACGCGTCGCCGCGGTCGCGCGCGAAGCCCACCACGTCGCGGTCGCTGCCGCTCACGTCCACCACGCGCTGGCGCCGTTCGAGCGAGTCCAGCTGGCCGATGGCATCGCGCAGCTCCGCCGCGCGCTCGAAGTTCATCTCCATCGCCGCCGCCTGCATCTCCTCCTTCAGGCGGTTGGCCACCAGCCGGGTGTGGCCGCCCAGCACCTCCAGGATCTCGTCCACCATCCCCCGGTACTCGGCCTCGCTCTGCAGCGCCACGCACGGCGCCTTGCAGCGGCCGATGTGGTAGTCCAGGCAGGGCCGCGCGGGGACGTCGTCGGGCAGGTTGTAGTGGCAGCTGCGCACGGTGTAGAGCCGCTTCACCAGCTCCAGCGACTGCCGCATCCGCCGCACGTCGGTGTAGGGGCCGAAGTAGCGGCTCCCGTCCTTGATCAGCCGCCGCGTGACCCACACGCGGGGGAACCGCTCGTGGACGGTGACCTTGATGTACGGATAGGTCTTGTCGTCCTTCAGGCTGATGTTGAAGCGCGGCTTGTTCTCCTTGATCAGGTTGTTCTCCAGGATCAGCGCCTCGGCCTCGGTGGTGACGACGATGGTATCGACGTCGGCCACGCGGCGGACCAGCTCCTGGGTCTTGATGCCGTGCTGCGCGCTCGCGGCGAAGTAGCTGCGCACGCGGGCGCGCAGCGACTTGGCCTTCCCCACGTAGATCACCTCGCCCGTGGCGTCCTTGAACAGGTACACGCCCGGGCGGGTGGGAAGGGTGCGGAGCTTGTCTTCGAGCGAGATCGGCGGCATCGGTTTGAACAGCCTGAACTTCGGAAAGGCTACGGGTCACATCATACCCCAAAGGGGCGGTTTGGGTCGCACGGGATCGCGGACAGGTGCGTGAGTGCGGAAGTGCGTGAGTGCGTCTCCGGGCACGCCATCCGCACGTGCGCTCCGGAGGCGCGCCGGCCCCCTCCCCGCGCCTGAGAGCGCGACCCTCCCCCGTACCGGAGAGGGTGGTGGCCGCGGCGGCGGTGCGGGCTGCAGCTTCCGCTCGCACCGAGACATCGGAGGTGCCCGAAGGGCGCGGCTCGCAACCTCTCCCGGTACGGGGGAGGTGGACGGCCCAGGCCGGCCGGAGGGGGCCGCGGCGCCGCGGGTCGAGCGGTACTCAGTCCAGCCGCTTCGCCATGATCGGGGTCTGCATCAGCCGGTGGGGAATCGGGAAAACTGAGACAGTAAAATTGGGCGTTGCAACGGGCGTCTCCACGCGACGGGAAGGGGCTCCGGGGCGATGATCTTCGGGAGCCGGAAAGCCGTGGCGTGCGGGGAAATTATGCCCCGGTGGGTGGGGCGCGGAAGGGGCAATGGTCCGATGCAATAGAAGCCATTGCGCGACCGGCCCGGCGGCAACATTTTTGCGTAGCTTCAGATGTACCCCACGGACCTCTGGCCGGCCACCCGCCCGCCCTGGCTCCGGCACCCGTAGCGCCGTACCCGCGGTACCCGTTTGACCACCCGCTTGCCCGTCTGGGCGCCGCTCGCAGTGGCGCTCGCCGCGTTGTCGTCCGCCTGCGTCGACACCCGCAACGCCCCGCGTGACGCCGGGGCCGCCCTGGTCCGGGAGCTTGCTCCCACCACCTCCGTACACGCGCAGTCGCCGCCCCACGGCGGGGTGCCCGCACGCCCGGCCGACCCCGCGCCGCCGGTGATCCGCGGCATCTACGTGAACGCCTACGCCGCCGGCGAGCCGGCCAAGCGGAAGCGCCTCCTGGCCCTCACCGACAGCACCGAGATCAACACCTGGGTGGTGGACGTGAAGGACGAGGACGGCGTCCGCTATCCCAGCGCGCTCCCGCTGGCGGTGGAGGCCACGCACGTGCGCAGCATCCCCATCCGCGACCTGCGTGGGCTGGGCGACACGCTGCGGGCGCACGGGATTCACGCGATCGCGCGGATCGTCGTCTTCAAGGATCCGCGCCTCTCCCGCGCCCGCAACGACTGGAGCATCCGCAACCCGCAGGGCGGGCTCTGGCGCGACAAGGTGGGCAACACCTGGGTGAATCCGTGGGACCGGCGCGTGTGGGAGTACAACATCTCCATCGCCGAAGAGGCGGTGCGCGCCGGGTTCAGGGAGATCCAGTTCGACTACGTGCGCTTTCCCGAGGCGTACAAGTCGCTCCCCACGCAGGTGTTCCCCACCGCCGTGGGCAACAAGGGCGACGCCATCGAGGGCTTCCTGAGCGAAGCGGCCACGCGCGTGCACCGGCTGGGCGGCACCGTGACCGCCGACGTGTTCGGGCTGTCGATGAACGAGAGCCAGGACGTGGGGATCGGACAGCAGTGGGAGCGCCTGTCGGGCACGGTGGACCACCTGCTGCCGATGGTGTACCCGTCGCACTACTTCCCCACGCACCTCCCCGGCATCCACCGCCCCAACCGGATGCCGTACGAAACGGTCCACACCTCGGTGGGGATGGGCGTGATCCGCAACCAGCGGCTGCGGGACGCGGGGGTGCGGCCGGCGCGCATCGTTCCCTGGCTGCAGGCGTTCACCGCCACCTGGAACGACCGCTCCTTCAAATACGGCCCCGCGCAGGCCCGCCAGCAGATGCAGGCCGTGTACGATTTGGGGCAGGAAGACTGGATCTTCTGGAACCCGAATTCCAACTACGAGGCCATCGCCGCCGGCTTCGGCCGCGCCGCCGGGCCGCGTGGAAAGCCCTTCACCCCGCCCGCCGCGATGGTGGCCTGGGTCGACCGCTTCGACCGTGAAGGCGCCGCCGCCATCCGCCAGCGCGTGGCCCGGATGAACGCGCCCGGCTCGCAACCGGCCGCCGGGGCGCTGGGACAGTAGAGAGGGCCGCGGATCGGGAGGATGCAGATCAGCCCCGGGGCACACGCTCCGGGGCTGATTTCGTTCGCACAGGCTGAGTTCACCGCGAACGCAACCTTTTCCATCCGTTGCAGTTGGACGTTGCGGGTTCGAACCGGCTCAGAACCCCGCGCCCGACATGAACCCGTCCATCCCGCCACTGCCGCCGCCGTCGCTCGCCGGCTCCGAGGCGGGAAGGCCGCTGGCGCTCAGGCGGGCCTGCAGCTCGAAGTCCGACGGGTTGCTGGCGGCGGCGCGGGCCACGTTGAAGTCCACCACGCCCTGCCGCACCAGGTCGGCCAGGTGCTGGTCGAAGGTCTGCATTCCGTAGGTGTCGCGCCCGGCCGCCACGTAGTCCTTGATCTCGACGGTCTTGGCCTCTTCGCGGATGCAGTCCTCGATCGCCCCGGTCCGGCGCATGATCTCGGCCGCGACCACGCGGCCCTTCTTGTCGCGCCGGGGCACCAGGCGCTGCGAGATCACCGCCTCCACCGCGTCGGCCAGGCGGTAGCGGATGGTCTGCTGCTCTTCGGCGGGGAAGGCGCTGATCAGGCGCGCCACGGTGCTGGTCGCGTCCTTCGTGTGCAGCGTGCTGATCACCAGGTGGCCCGTCTCGGCCGCCTTCAGCGCGATGTCGATCGTCTCGGCGTCGCGCATCTCGCCGATCTGGATCACGTCGGGGTCCTGCCGGAGCGCCGCGCGCAGCCCCTTGTAGAAGCTCTCGGTGTCGCTGCCGATCTCGCGCTGCGAGATGGAGCACTGGTTGTCGCGGTGCAGGAACTCGATCGGGTCTTCGAGCGTGACGATGTGGCGGTACGAATGGTTGTTCATGTGCTGGAGCATCGCCGCCATGGTGCTGCTCTTCCCCGATCCCGTCACCCCCGTCACCAGGATCAGCCCGCGCTCGGCCTCGGCGATCTGCTGCAGCACGGCGGGAAGGCCCAGCCCCTCCAGCGTGGGCGCGTTGTAGGGGATCACGCGGAGGATGATGTTGAAGCTCCCGCGTTGCCGCATCACGTTCACGCGGAAGCGGGTGAGCCCGTCGATCCCCCACGAGCAGTCGTAGTCCTGCATCTCGTCGATGTTCTCGCGGGCGCGCTCGTTGGGGAGCACCGCCAGCGCGAACGCCCGCGCCTGGTCGGGCGACAGCTTCTGCTTGGTGAGCGGCATCAGCTTGCCCGTGATGCGCGCGCGCACGAAGTCGCCGCCCTTCACGTGAATGTCGCTGGCCCCGCGCTCCACCGCCGCGCGGATCACGGGCTCCATCATGTTGACTGGCTTTTCGGACATCAGGTACTTCTGGAATCCAGAGGATCGGTTTGGCCTGTATGAAGCGGGAGGAAGTTAACGGAAGGGAGCGCTCGGGACGAGGGGTCGAACGGTATCAGTGCGTATCAGCCGTGCCAACCGGCTTTCGCCATCTGCGGGAGGGCGACGACCAGGGCGAAGCGGATCAGGCGGCCCAGGAAGCCGACGACCAGGAAGAACATGAAGTTCATCCCCACCGCGCCGGCGGCCACGGTGGTCACGTAGAAGGGAGGGATGCCCGCGAAGGCGCTGGCGGCGTAGAGGAGCTTGCCGGCCGCCGGCTTCTCCTCCATCCGCAGCTGCATCTTCTCCAGCCCCTGCTGCATGCGGCCGCGGGGGAGCTTCACCACGCCGCGGCCGGCGTAGTACAGCAGCACCTTCCCCGCCATGGCGCCCACCGTTCCCGCGATCACCAGCGGCGCCCAGAGCGGGCGCGGCATGAGCGCCGACGCGCCGATCAGGTACAGCTCGGTGTTCAGGAACGGCACCAGCGCGCCCGCACCACAGATGGCGAACGACGTCAGGCAGAGGAGGAAATACTCCACTCGGCGCGGGGGCAACGGGGGATAAGGATGTGGAAATGTGCTTGTAACATACACTTACGCCGCCCCGGGCACAACCCGGGGCGGCGTACGCCCGCGCGCTTCGCTCATGCCCGGCCGCTCAGAGGCTCGGCTGCGCGGGCTTCAGGTCGGCCTCGAAGCTCCCGCCGCCGACGGTGATGCGGCCCGCCGTGGTCCACGAGCCGCCGGCGTACCTCAAGAGCAGACCGCTTCCCGAGAAGGTGCCGCGCACCCGCCCATCCACAGACGACCGGCGCACCGTGAGCGTCCCCTTGTCCAGATGCCACCCCATCTCGCCCTCCCGCGGCGAGCCGTCCAGCGACTGCCCCAGGCTGCCACCAATCTGTGCGCACAGGGCCTGGGTGCAGCCGGTGGAAGCCAGGTCGTATTCGCCCGGAATCGTCGTGCCCATCACCGTGACCCAGTCTCCGCGGCCACCGGTGGTGGGCATGAGGCTGAGCGCCACGAACGAGCCGCCGCCGAAGGTGATCCCCTCCACGAACGCGCTCTGCCGGGCAGCCACGGTGGCAGGCCGCGGCGCCGTCACGCCGAAGCTTCCGCTGGCCGCGCCGCTATAGCTGAAATGGACGGTGGGGACAAACTCGGAGCCCGATGGATCCTGGTCACCACACGCGGCAAGGATGACCGCGCCCAGAACGGTCGCGAGCAGGCGAATTCGGATCGGCATGAAGGATTGGGATCGGTAGGGGGACGAACGTCCGTGTGCATGGCCGACGACAGGGACCTCCGGCGCACCGATAGAACGAACGAGCGCCGGGATGTTGGACGATGGCACCCGTGCCGGCGGAGACCGCCGGATCAGCGGTCGCCGACGAAGCGGCGCGCCACGCGGATGAAGCGCAGGTCCTGCTCCATCTCGGGCTTGGCGAGCTCGGCGTCCAGGATGCGGCGGACGTGCTTGTGCAGCCGCGGCTCGCCCCAGCGGTAGCCGGTGGCGCTCTCGGCGCTCCCGGTGTTGGCGTCGCGCGCGGCCTCGAGCAGCGCCTGCGCCGCCGCCGCGTCGAACCCGGGGTCGTCGCGCGGCGGCAGGCCGAAGCGGCCCGGCGGCACGTACCCCTCATCCTCCTTCACGAACGCTCGCGACATCGTTTCATCCCCCCAGAACACGCGCTTGCCCCGGCAGCCGCGACGGCGAATCTCCGCGCGGCCAGATTGCTCCCCGGGAGCGTTATCGAAAACCGCGTACCAAACGATCTCGCGGCTCCGCTCGGGGCCGGTGGCGGGGCGAGTATCTGCCGCGCGGCGGGCGACGATGAACGGGTGCGTGAGTGCGTGAGTGCGCCCGTGCGTTGAGGCACCCGTGCGTACGCGGCGCCACTGCGTCGGACAACCCCGGAAACGCACTCCCGCACCCGCGCACTCACGCACCTGTTTGCGGTGCCTCAGTCACGCGCCGAGCCCTGCAGCAACGGCTCGAGGGCGACATCGCGCGGGCCACCCTCGTCACACACGGCGTAGGTGCCGCCGGGGTACATCGTGACACCCGCGTGCTCGCCGCGGGCGTTCAGCACGTAGAACTGGATGCCGAAGTTGGGGGTGCCGCGGCTGTTCAGCAGCCGCTTCTCCACCGTGTTCGCCACGATGCGCTTCAGCCCCTCCATCCCCGCGTCCTTCGGGCTCATCCCGCGGCGCAGGTTCTCCACGATCAGGTAGCTGGTGAGGTTGTAGAGGTTCGCCTCGCCGCGGCCGGTGGAGCCCGCCGCGCCCACCGCGCCGTCCACGTACAGCCCCGCGCCCAGGATCGGCGAGTCGCCCACGCGCCCGGGGATCTTGAACGCCAGCCCGCTGGTGGTGGTGACCCCGCAGATCTCGCCGCGCGCGTTGATGCCGTTGCAGTTGATGGTGCCGAAGTAGTGGTCCTCGCGGATCAGCCCGGCGGCCACCATCTCCATCCCGGCGCGGTGCCCGGCCTGGGCGCGCTGCGCCGGGTCCAGGAAGTGGGAGGGATCGACGCGGCGCTTCCACTCCAGCCACAGGCGGCGCGAGTTGGGGGTGTTGAGGTCGTCCTCCACGGTGAACCCCATCTGCCGCGCGAAGGTGCGGGCGTCATCCCCCACCAGCAGGTGATGGTCGGTGTTCTCCATCACCGCCTTGGCCACCAGTGACGGCGTGTGCACGCCCTCAAGCGCCGCCACGCCGCCGGCGCGCTTGCGCGGGCCGTGCATCACGCACGAGTCCAGCTGCACCACGCCCTCCGCGTTCGGCAGGCCGCCGTAGCCCACGCTCGCCTCGGCCGGGTCCAGCTCGTTCAGG
>DASSJS010000220.1:0-17730 GCA_035691085.1 Longimicrobium sp. | reverse complement strand
ACGCACTCACGCACTCACGCACTCGCGCACCTGTTCAGCGGCGCCTTCCCGACGCCCCGGCGCCTACGACGAATGATCGTGAATGATCCGCCACCCCTGCGGCGAGCGCATGAAGGTGAGGGAGAAGATGCCGTTCTGCGCGCGCTGCGTCTCGCGGTTGGTCACGCGCCAGTGGCCCACCACCAGCGCGTAATCGCGCCCCAGCGGGCGAACCTCGATCCCGCTGTAGGCCAGGTCGCCCGCCGGGCGTCCGCCGCGGAACCAGGTCTCCGCGTAGCTCTGGCGGATGGCCGGCACGCCGCGCACCACCTCGCGCGTGATGTAGCTGGTCTGCGGCGAGTTGAGGTAGGGGTACAGGAAGCCGTCCAGGTCGCCGCGGTTCCACGCGCCCGCCGACTCGTTGAGCAGCGCCACGATGGCCTGCTCGTCATTCACGGGCGCGGGCTGGGCCGTGGCGCACGCGGCCACCACCGCGGTCAGCAGCACCGCGCAGGCGCGGCGCAGGGGGGTCAAGCGGGGCATCGGGTTCCCTCCGGATTGGGGTTGGACGGGCTTCGGCGGCAAGATAGTGGCTCGCGGGTGGAGGGGACACCCGGCGCCGGGCACCGCCGCCGCGGGGCAGGGGGGTGGAAATCGGGCGTCCGGGATGCGATGTTTCACCCCGCGCACCGGGGCACTCCGGCTCCGGTCACGCACACGTGCACCGGTTTGGAGCGCTCAACCAGTGCCCGGCCGCCGGAATTTTCGCGTGGATCCGCCCTGGGCGAGAAAGCTCGAAATTGCGCCCAAGTCCTTTCATGCGAACGCTTCACGCCACCGGTGGGACAACTGGGTCGGTGTCTACGCTGTATATCTGTGCAGTTGCCGTGGTGTTGCATCTTGCATGGTCCAGATCCGGACGCTAATCTGTAGAGTGTAAACCAATCCTAAGTAAACACAGTGCACGTGCGGCCTTGCGCCGCCTCGGACTCCTGACGAGAAAGGGGGGAGCCCGTGGCTGAGCGCGCCGGCGAGCCCAGTATCGATCGAATCCGCGAGCACGCCCGCCGAAGCGTGGCGCGTACCTCCCTGCGCAAGGTGGCCAAGGCCGCCGGCGTGAAGGTAGGCGCCACCAAGAAGTTCATCGACGGGTCGGTGCCCTACGAGCGCAACGCGCGCCTCTGGAAGAAATGGTACGCCCGCGAGCTTCGCGAAGGCGTGGCCGAGGCTCCAGACGACGCGCTGCCGACCGGTGACGCCCAGGCGTTGCTGGACGTGCTCTCGTGGTCCGTCCCCGAAGAGCAGCGCGACGGCTACCGTCGCGAGCTGGTGGATGCGGTGATCCGCATGCACACCAGCCGCTCGCTCACGCCTCCGGCGTGGGCGCTGGCGCTGCACGGCGACTCGGGCGCTTCCTGACGGACACCGCGGAAACAGGACCGCGGCGAGGCCTTTTGCCCCGCCGCGGTCTTGTGCTGCCCGGAAACAGCCCTCCTGAGAAACATCTGAGTGCGCTATTAAAGGTTGAGGTCCTAAACTTTAATAGCATCGCCCGCTATTCAAGCTCGCTTTAATAGCGTCTCACGCCGGCTCCGTCTCGGGAAGTGTGCCCGAGGCTGTGGACCGCGGCAGTTCCGTGCCCTCATTGAGCAGCGCCAGGTACTCCGAATAAGCATATACCCGGTCGCGAGTGCGGCCGGTGACCTCCTTCACGATCCCCAACTTCTCTAGCGTGCGAATTCCAGCAGTGGCGGTGGGGAAGCTCATGCCCAGCTCCTTCACCGCTGCCGCCATGGTAAAGATCGGATTGCGCCGGGTGAAATGGTGGATCCGGAGCACGGTTCCCGCCGAGCGTCCCACCGTTTCACAACGCGACCGGTCCCGTTCGAAGATGGTAAGGATGCGCTTGGCCGTGGACGCCGCCTGCTGGGCGGTGGTTTCCACGCCCACCAGGAAAAAGCGCAGCCACTCTTCCCAGTCTCCTTCCATCCGCACCTGCTGAAGGAGCTCGTAGTAACGCGTGCGGTTCTGCTTGAGGTACAGGCTCAGGTACAGCAGCGGCTCCGACAAGGCGCCTTCGACGCAGAGCAGGAAGGTGATCAACAGCCGGCCCAGCCGCCCGTTGCCGTCCAGGAACGGGTGAATGGTCTCGAACTGCACGTGCGCCAACGCGGCCTTGATCAGCGTGGGCGTGCGCGCGGGCTGGTCGTGAAGGAACATCTCCAGCCGGCCCAGGTGCTCGAGCAGCGAGTCCTGCGCGGGTGGGACGTACACGGCATCACCCGGACGCGTGCCGCCGATCCAGTTCTGGCTGCGGCGGAACTCCCCCGGGGTCTGCTCGCTGCCCCGGCCCTGGCTCATCAGCACCCCGTGGATCTCGCGCAGAAGCCGCAAAGAGAGTGGGAAACCCTCGCGTAGCCGCTCCAGTCCGTGGCTCATGGCGGCTACATACCGGGAAACCTCTCGCACGTCGTCCAGCGGCATGCCGGGAATATCGGTGCTTTCGTACAGCAACAGCTCGGAAAACGACGACTGCGTCCCCTCGATCTGTGACGAGAGGACCGCTTCCTTGCGGATGTACAGGTACAGGAATAGCGCAGGATCGGGGAGCAGCGTCGCGAGCCCGTCCAGCCGGCCCATCTCGCGGTTCGCGCGCTCCAGCAGATCGTGCAACTCGTCGGAGAGTTGCAACGGCGGGTCGGGCGGCAGGGGATTGGGAACGAAGGCAGAATACCCGTCGCGGGAACCGCCCCGTTGCTCCAGCCTGCCCTGAAGTCCCCGTTTCACCGGTTGCCACCTCGCTATTAAAGGAAGCTTTAATAGCGGGAGGCGCTATTAAAGTTTAGGGTCCTAAACTTTAATAGCCAGATCTTGCGGCGGACAGAGGCAACGCTTCAGCCGTCGCCCCCGCCACGATTCATGTAGACGGGTGCGACGCGAGCCTTCCGTTCCGTGCCTAGCGTCCGGTGGGCGGGCCGGGCTTGCGGTGCACGTCGGCGCGGAGGATGGAGAAGACCAGCCACATCCCCAGCAGCGCCGCGCCCAGGAAGAAGAGCATGGCGATGCCGGGGTACCCCCACACGGTGAAGCGGGTCTGCACGCGCATCATCATGGCGGCGCCCACGATCAGCGCCGCCAGGATCAGCCCGGTGGTCAGCCGGTTCGCGATCTTCTGCATCCCCTCCATCAGCCACAGCTCCTCGCCCACGCGCACGTTGATGGCGAGCCCGTCGTCGCCCACCTTGTCGAGCACGCGGTTCAGGCGGGCGGGGAGCTTCTGCACCAGCTCGTTCATCTCCAGCAGGTTGGCGAACATCCGCTGCGGAGAGAGCGACTTGAGCATGCGCCGCTGCATCAGCCCCGCCACGTTGCGGCGGATGCTGGCGTTGGGGTCGAACTGCGGGTCGAGGGTGCGGCCCACCTGGTCGAGCGCCAGGAGGGCGCGGCCCAGCATGGCCAGCTCGGCGGGAAGGCGGATCCCGTTCTGGGCGGCGGAGCGGAACACCTCGAGCATGATGCGCCCCACCTGCACGTTCTCGGCGGTGGCGCCCTGGAAGAGCGCCACCAGCTCCGAGGTGGTGCGGGTGAACTCGGCGCGGTCGAAGTCGGGCTTCGCCTCGCCCAGGTCGATGGTGACCTCGGCCGCCTCGGGGCCGTGCCCCTCGCTGATGGCCAGCACCAGGCGGATCAGCCGCTCCTGCAGCTCGGGGCTGATGCGCCCCACCATCCCCAGGTCCAGCAGCGCGATCCGCCCGTCGTCGGTCAAAAAGACGTTGCCGGGGTGCGGGTCGGCGTGGAAGAACCCGTCGATCAGGATCTGCTTGAGGTACGCCTGGAACAGCTCCTCGGCCAGCGCGGCGCCGTCGATCTCCAGGTGCGCCAGCGGCGAAAGGCTGGTGATCTTCTTCCCCCGCACGAACTCCATGGTGAGCACGCGCGAGGTGGTGTAGTCGTCCACCGGCGTGGGAACCACGATGTGCTCGTACTCGGCCAGGTTCTGGCCCAGCGTGGCCAGGTTGGCGGCCTCGCGGCGGTAGTCCAGCTCGCCCACCAGCGTCTTGCGGAACTCCTGCAGGGTGCGGCCGAACTCGTACTGGCGGCCGGTTTTCGTGTGCCGGTCCATCCAGGTGGCGATCTCGTCGAGGGCGTCCAGGTCTTCCGAGATCTTCTGGCGGATGCCGGGGCGCTGCACCTTCACCGCCACGGGGCTCCCGTCGCGCAGCGCCGCGCGGTGCACCTGGCCCAGCGACGCGGCGGCCATGGGCTCGGCCGTGAACTGGCTGAACGCCTTGCTGGTGCGCACGCCCAGCTCCTCGGAGACGATGGCCTCGGCCTCGGCCGCGGAGAACGGCTCCACGTTGTCCTGCAGCCGGGTGAGCGCGTCGATGTACGGCTGCGGCAGCAGGTCGGGGCGGGTGGACAGGAGCTGGCCCAGCTTGATGAAGGTGGGCCCCATCTTCTCCAGGTCGTCGGCCAGCTCCTCGGGGTGCGGGCTGCCCGCGGGCGGAGTGGCGGTGAGGGCGGCGTCTTCCTGCAGCAGCGCCTCTTCGAGGCCGGCGGTCTGCACCAGGTCGCTGCGGCCGTACTTCAGCATCAGCTTCGCGAGGTCGCGGTAACGCTTCACGTGCTCGGGCTTCAGCGAGATGCCCATGGTGCGATATCGTCCGGCTTGGGTCCGTGTAGCGTCAGAATCCAGGTTTTCGGGCCATCAAAACGCAGTTTCCGTGCGCGGGGCGGGGTTTTGGCTGATCCGAGGTTCAGGGTGTTGGGACGACGACATCGCGACCGGCGATGCTCATCCGTCCAAAGGCGCTGCAAACAGGTGCGTGAGTGCGCCAGTGCGCGAGTGCGTTTCAAGCCGGAACACGAGCGGGCGCGGTGCCGCACGCGGCCTGAGATGGTTTCCGTGGCGATTCCCCGGGCGTCTGAAGCCGCGGGCTACGACGACAGGAAGCCTCGCATACCGCGCGAGGCTGTGGGCGCGGCATCCGCGCGACCGAGCGAATCTTGGCGATGACGCAGCTCTCCGGCGGTTCGGGGAACGGCGCACCGGGGAACGAGGGGCGATCGTGGGGGAACTCCCCTCGCGCGTCAGGATGTTTCGGATGGCCGCCGCGGGCGCGCGGCGCAGATTGGGGGGAGCGGCGGCTCCAGATTGGGCTCGAGGAGGGAGAGGCGGGCGGCCGCGATGCCCGCGGTTTTCGTCCGTTCACGCCGGCTGGGTGCCGGCTTCCACATGAAGGCTCGTCATGGGTACGCGCCGCAAGGATACGCTCCCGCTGGCCGGCTTCGGGCTGGCCACGCTGGCGATCTATGCCACCGCCCTCACCATCGTCGCGTCGCCGCTGTTCGCGCGCGGGCCGGGAGTGGGCGCCGCCGGCATCAGCTTCGACCTGCTGATCACCGTTCCCTTCCTGTTCTGGCTGCTGGTGATGCGGCCGCGCGGCCTGCCGTGGGTCAGCCTGGTGCCCGTGGTGATCGTGAGCGGCTACGCCGGGCTGCTGGTACTGCCGCCCGAGCATCAGCAGGCGCTGGGGTACGCGCGCTTCCTCACCGCGCCCGCCGAGCTGTGGCTGGTGGGGTACGGCGCCGTGCGCGCGTGGCGGCTCCTGCGCTCGGGCGCCCATCCGCGTGGGGACGTGCACGCCGCCATCCATGCCGCCGTGCGCGAGATCGTGCGCTATCCGCGCGTGGCCGGGGTGGTTGCGGACGAGGTGGCGCTGCTGTGGTACGCGCTGCTGTCGTGGCGCGCCCAGCCCGCGGTTTCATCGGGCGAGACGGCGTTCACGCTGCACCGGAAGAGCGGCTTGGGCGGGTTGTTCGGCGCGGTGGCGTTCGCCTGCGTGGGCGAGGCGGCGGGCGTGCACGTGCTGGTGGCCCAGTGGAGCCCCACGGCGGCGTGGGCGCTCACGGCGCTCAGCCTGTACGGCGCGCTCTGGCTGGTGGGGCTCGGCCGGTCGATGGTGCTGCGGCCCCCGCTGCTCGCGGCGGATGGGCTGCGGGTGCGCGTCGGCGTGCTGCACGACGTGCTCGTCCCCTTCGATCGCATCGCGTCGGTCACCGAGGTGCGGGCGGCGCCGGGGAGCCGCCGCGCGCCGGGGTACCTGCACGCCGCCGTGTTCTCGCCGCCTCGGCTGATGATCGAGCTGAACGCGCCCGTCGAGTCGCACGGCGTGTACGGGATGCGCAGGCGCGGCATCACCCGCATCGGCCTGCTGGTGGACGAGCCGCGCGCCCTGGCCGCCGAGCTCGCCGCGCGGATGGATCGCGGCGCCTGACAAGGGTGGAGGAGTTTCTCAGGAGGGATCGGAGCAAGGGAGGCATCGTCTTTTCAACACAGAGGGAGCAGAGGGAGCAGAGAGGGACCAGGGCGCGCGCCGAAGCATCCCTCTGCTCCCTCTGCTCCCTCTGCGATGAAAAAACACGGTCTCGGTCCACGCATGGAGGCACGGGGAGCGAATCGATCGCCCTCCGTGCCTCTTTTCGATTGGGATACTCCCCACGCGGTTCAGCCTTTCGCGACGCCGCTTCCCTCCTTCAGCGTGGCGCGGAGCGCGGCTTCCAGCTCGGGCTGCGCGAAGGAGTAGCCGAGCTGCGTCAGCTTGCGTGGTTCCGCGCGCTGGCTGAACAGGAGCGCTTCCTCGGCCATCTGCCCAAAGGCCAGCTTGAGCGCGAAGCGTGGGACGGGGATGATGGCGGGGCGGTTCAGCGCGCGGCCCAGGACGCGGGCGAACTCCTCGTTGGTCACGGCGCCGGCCACGGTGTTCACCGGGCCGTTCAGGCGCTCGTCCACGATGGAGAGGTAGATCACGTCCACCGCGTCGTCCAGCGAGATCCAGCTCATCCACTGGGTGCCGCTCCCCATGGGGCCGCCGGCGCCCAGCCGGAAGGGGGTGAGCATCTTGGCCAGCGCGCCGCCGCGCGCGGTGAGCACCACGCCCAGGCGTGGCATCACCACGCGGATGCCGGCGCGCGCGGCGGGCTCGGTGGCGGCCTCCCAGTCGCGCACCACGCCGGCCAGGAAGCCGCCGCCCGGCGCGCTCATCTCGTCCACCCGCTCGTCGCCGCGGTCGCCGTAGATGCCCACGGCCGAGGCGTTCACCAGCACGTTGGGCTTGCTCGCCAGCCCCGCGACGGCCTCGGCGAGCGCGCGGGTGCCTTCCACGCGGCTGGCGCGGATGCGGCGCTTGCGCTCGTCGGTCCAGCGCTCGCCCACGTTCTCGCCGGCCAGGTTCACCACCGCGTCCACCCCTTCCAGCGCGGCGGCGTCCACGCGGCCGCCCTCGGGGTCCCACCGCACCTCGCCGGCGCCGCGGGGATCGCGGCGCACCAGGCGCAGGACGGTGTGCCCGTCGGCCTCCAGCTGCCGCACCAGCTCGCTGCCGATCAGCCCCGAGGCGCCGGTGATGGCCACGCGCAACGGCGCGCGCGGAGTAGGGTTCGCGTCCATGGGCATTCCCTGCGGGTGATTGGGCCGATGATGGCGGATCGGGATGCAGATATCTTGCCCCGGGCGGCGACTGGCGCAACCGAGGCCGGGCGGTGGTCACGGGATTTCGTCCGTCGGCGGCGCTGCCAACAGGTGCGTGAGTGCGTGAGTGCGCGAGTGCGTTTCAAAGCGGGACGCGGGTTGAGCCGGTCCGATCAGGGCGTGTTCCGCTGGGTGGCGAATGAGGAGGGATGGAACGCGAATGGGCGGCCCCGCGAAGGGAGCCGCCCATTGTCATTCGGTGGCCGAAGGATCGGCGCGGATCAGTAGAACCGCGACAGCTCCAGGCGGCCGTTGCTCACCAGCTGGCCTTCCACCCGCACGTAGTCGTTCTGGCGCAGGCTGCGGAAGCGGGTGGCGGCGGCTGAGTTGGACTGGTACGGCATCACCACGGTCAGCGTGCCGCGGTTGGTGGTGAGGCCGAACTGGCCGCGCTGCGTGTCCACGAAGGTCACGCGCCCCTCTGCCTGCGTGTACCCGCTGGTGTTGTTGTTGTAGCCGCCGTTGTTCGTGTTGTTGTTGTACCCGCCGTTCGTCTCCTGCACGCTCTGCGTGACGGAGATGTAGTCGGTGTAGTACTGCCCGTTCTGCGTCTGCTGCACGCGCAGGCCCACCTGGTCGCCCTGCTCCAGCGCGGTCACCGGATAGCGCTGGTTCTGGTAGACCACCTGCGTGTTCTGGTCGAAGTAGACGTTGCCGGTCTGCCCGTTCTGCGTCTGGATCTGCAGCATCTGGCGCTGCGTGTCCACGTAGCGCACGGTGCCGTACACCTCGTTGCCGCTCCCCGACCCCGCGTTGGGCCCCCCAAGCACGCCGCCCAGCACGTTGCCCAGCCCGCCCAGCTGGCTGCAGCCGGTGATGGCCACGCCCGCACCGAGCAGAACCACGCCCCTGAGCCCCCGCATCAATCCGTTCATCGTCCCATGCTCCTTCATCTCGGTCCCCGCGCAAGGCTCCGCGCCACGGCCGCGGAGTGAGCGGCGGAGTAGAGCAAGGGGAATGCCACGTTGATTCGACGTATCTCCATGGTTTTGAATGGTTTACCTCCTCCATCGTCCCCTCCCGCGGACGATCGTCCATCAATGGTTCGGACGCTGAGGCTGGACGAGGCGGCCTGGAGAGCGAATGAGACGGCGGAACGGGAGCGTCCTCCGGGCATTGGATCCGCTCCGCTGCACCACGTCGGCGCGGGCGGGAATCTGATACACGCAACCGGCCGGCTCGCGCGCTTCGCCCTGTCGCCGCCCGAAACACTCTGTAGCGGGGTGATACAGCTTTGTCCGTCCAACCGGATTGTCGTTTGAACGCGGATCCCCTATAATCGTTTGCACGACTTTCGCTTGCGACCCATCCATCTGACGTTTCCCTCGCGGTCCCTGCCGTGCCTGTCCCCCGACGCAGATCCGCTTCACGCCGCCCCCGATGCGATGGGCTCAGCCGCCTCGCTCAAGGGGGACGTGATGAGGGATGCGGATGCGGACGGAGCGGGGGTGGCCGGCGGCGGAGTGATGACCGACGTGGCGGAAGGAGGCGCCATCGGTGCGCCCGAATTCGCGCGGCGGCATCACCTGGACAGGGCCCGGCGCCGGTCATCGCCACTCCATCGGCCCACGCCGATCGGTTAACGACGATGGGCTGGCCGGACGACGACGGAGCTGGAGATCGGTACGCCAACCCGCCCGGGTGGCGTTGAGTTGGAGCGTGAACCAATCGTACCACAGGAGAACCGTTCGATGACGAACCGGATGATGGCCCGGATCGCCGCGCCCACGCTGGCCGCCGTCCTTGTGCTGGCGGCCTTCGCCCCCCGCGGGGGACAACGGCCGGCGGCACCCCCCACGGTGCACACGGTGCGCATGGTGGCCGTGGGTGAGCTGGGGAAGTTCGAGCCCGCCACCCTCACCATCCACCCGGGCGACCAGGTGCGCTTCGTGAACGTGTCGGGCGGCCCGCACAACATCTCGTTCGACCCCGCGACCCTTCCCCCGGGGATGCAGCCCATGCTCGAGTCGGCCATGGCCGACCAGATGCAGCCGCTGTGGGGCCCGCTGATCCGCGAGTCGAACGAGAGCTACACCATCTCCTTCGCCGGCGCCCGGCCGGGGCGCTACCCGTTCTTCTGCGTGCCCCACATGTACGACCGCAACGGCCACATGACCACGGGGATGAAGGGCGTGATCATCGTGCAGTAGCCGCGGCCCCATCCAATCCCGAGGAGCCCGACCCGTGAACACCCCCCGTGGTATCCGCGCCGCCTGCGCGCTGGGCGCCGCGTGCGCCGCCCTGTGCGCCGGCGCCCCCGCCGCCGGGCAGTCGCTGCTGGACCGCCCGCCCAACCTGTCCGGCGGATGGGTGGGCACCGGCGGTCAGCTGTACTTCAACTTCCTGCACCGCTTTACGGCCAGCGGCGCGCCCGAGCGCAAGGTGACCAACGTGCCCACCTTCACCGTGGCCGCGGGGCTGCCGTACCGCACGCTGGTGGGCTTCGAGTACGCCACCAACTCGGCGCTGGCGCCCGGCTACCCCAACGAGTGGGAGCTCTTCGCCCGCCACGCGCTGGTGCAGCAGGACCGCGGCGCGCCGGTGGACGTGGCCGCGCAGGTGGCCTACAACCTTGCCGCCGAAGGGGTGGACGGCGAGCTGACGCTGGCGCGGCGCATGGGGCCGGTGCGGGTGATCGGCGTGGGGCGCGTGCTGAAGGACCCGCTGGGCTCCGGGCGCCAGTACGCGCTCGGCGGCGGGGCCACGGTGCGCATCTCGCGCTTCGTGGCGCTGGCGGGTGACGCGGCCGCACTCACCGACCGGGCCGAGGGCGAGGAGGTGGCGTGGAGCGCGGGCGTGCACCTGGCCCTTCCCGGCACGCCGCACACCCTTTCCATCCACGCCGCCAACACCAACGCCTACACGCTGCAGGGGCTGTCGCGCGGCGAAAAGACGCGGCGCTACGGCTTCGAGTTCACCATCCCCCTCACGCTCAACCGCTGGTTCGGCCACGCCGACGCGCCCGTCGTGCCGCCGCCGCCGCCGCCCGCCACGCCTGCCCCGTCCGCCGCGCCGCGCGCCGACGACACGCGCGGGAGCGGAGTGACGGCGCGGAACGGGATGCGGAACCTGGCCTTCATGTCTGGCAGGATGGAGGTGGCGGCGGGGACCACGGTGGAGTGGACCAACAACGACCCGCTGCAGCACTCGGTGACCGCCGACGACCGCTCGTTCGATTCGGGGCTGATTCCCTCGGGCGGCACGTGGCGTCACACCTTCACCGCGCCGGGGGTGTACACCTTCCACTGCACTCCGCACCCGTTCATGAAGGGAACGGTGGTGGTCCGATGAACACGAAAGCGCTTTTCTCCTACGCCTGCTCGCTGTTCGCGGCGCTGGTGGCCGTGGCCGGGCTGGGCGGCTGCTTCAGCGAGCACGCGCAGGTGCTGCCGCCCACGGGCCAGGACCTGTGCACCGGCACCCAGCCGGCCAACGTGGTGCGCATCATCGACTTCGGCTTCACACCCTCGACCGTGACGGTGCCGCGCGGCGGCACGGTGCGCTGGGTGAACTGCAGCGCCGGCGCCATCCAGCACACCAGCACCGCCGACGGCGGCGCCTGGGATTCGAAGCTCCTCCCCCAGTTCACCATCTTCGAGCAGGCGATGCCCACGGCCGGGACGTTTGCATATCACTGCAATCCGCATCCGTTCATGAAGGGGAGTGTGGTGGTGCAGTAGGACGGACTGAAACAGGTGCGTGAGTGCGTGAGTGCGTGAATGCGTGAGTGCGTGAGTGCGTGAATGCGTGAATGCGTGAATGCGTGAATGCGTGAGTGCGTGAGTGCGTGAGTGCGTGAGTGCGTGAGTGCGTGAGTGCGTGAGACGTATCAAACAGCACGAGGCTACACGCGCACGGTTCCGCGCACCGGCCGCTGCCCACTTTTCGACAAGTAGTCCGTGAAGGCGACTTCGTGTTGCCGTTGCAGCGAATTCATTCATCCCTACAACGCCGCGGGCCAGCCAATCGGTCCCGAATCATCCGTGTGCCCTGCTCGATCTGCATCTATTTGGTGCAGCAGTTTGGACGCGTTGATAGAAAGTGCTTCCATTCGCGCGGTCTCCACATCATCATTACCCTGATCCACCCCCCAGAAAACGCCAACACAGTTCCGACCTGACGAGGCCCGCATGGAGCCTACGTTCATCGCCATGGTGGGCGACCACGATCCCGACGTGGTGGCGCATCGCGCCGTGCCCAAGTCCCTCGGCCTCGCCGCGCTCTCGCTGGGGCGCCCGGTGGATGCCGTGTGGGTCCCCACCGAGCGTGTGCTGGAGGATGAGGAAGACGCGCTCGGGTTCGTGAACGCCATCTGGCTGGTCCCCGCATCGCCCTACCGCAGCATGGAGGGCGCGCTGGCGGCGGTGCGCCGTGCCCGCGAGCGCGGCCTGCCATTCCTGGGCACCTGCGGCGGCTTTCAGCACGCGGTGATCGAGTTCGCGCGCAACGTCTGCGGCATCACCGACGCCGACCACGCCGAGACCAACCCGCACGCCTCCACACTGCTGGTGGCGCCGCTGGCCTGCGCGCTGCGCGAGGTG
The DNA here is from genome assembly GCA_035691085.1 of Longimicrobium sp. Classification (GTDB taxonomy): domain Bacteria; phylum Gemmatimonadota; class Gemmatimonadetes; order Longimicrobiales; family Longimicrobiaceae; genus Longimicrobium. The sequence goes on along the minus strand of DASSJS010000220.1, from coordinate 5,679 downwards.
GCGGGCCGTGTCCAGCTGGCGGAGGGAACGAAGATCCGCGAGGCGTACGGGCGCGAGTGGATCGAGGAGGAGTACATGTGCGGCTATGGGCTGAACCCCGAGTTCCGCGGCGTGCTGGAGAGCCACGGGATGCGCTTCACCGGGCATGACACCGAGGGAGACGTGCGCTCGATGGAGCTGGCGGACCATCCCTTCTTCGTCGGCACGCTCTTCCAGCCGGAGCGCGCGGCGCTGCTCGCGCACACGCCGCCGCTGGTGCGCGCGTTCGTGAAGGCCGCCACCGGAGCCTACGTCCCCGAGCCGGCCGTCACCGCCGGGTGGGGCGCCTGACAGCTGCGCAGGCGGGTCGGCGCGAGGGCCTGAAGCATCCGGACCGCGGCCGGGCTGATTTCAACACGGAGGGAGCGGAGGGAGCAGGGGACTGCGGTTCTCTGCTCCCTCCGCTCCCTCTGCGTTGAAAGATCCCCAACCTTCCTGTCGCTGACTTTCTTCCGCGCACCCAGGCCTCGTCCGCGTCCCGCTCTTCTCCGGCAGTTCGATCGAACGAGTCGTGGGATGAGGGTTCGATTACACCTCTTGCGCCCCTTCGCTCGTTTGTTGCAGCGTGTGCGCCCGACCATCATCCCACAACGACGATCGAACCCCGCCGGAGCCGGTCCATGACGCGATCCGCCGTACCGTTCGCGCTCGCCGCGCTGCTCGCCGCCTGTGGTGGCGACCGCGAAGCCGCCCAGTCCCCCGATGCCCGCGCCACGACGGCCGGCGATGCCGCGTCCAAGCCGTCCGCGCAGGTGCCCGCCGCCACGGCGCCGCGCTGCGATGCGGGCAACGGCGGCATCACGCTGCCGCGCGGCTTCTGCGCCACCGTGTTCGCCGACGTGGACGGGTCGCCGCGGCACATCGCGGTGGCGCCCAACGGCGACGTGTACGTGGCGCTCACGCAGCGGCAGAGCGGCGGCACCGCCGGCGTGCTGGCCCTGCGCGACACCAACGGTGACGGCAAGGCCGACCAGCAGGAGCGCTTCGGCCCGGCGAACGGCGGCAGCGGCATCGCCATCAGCGACGGCTGGCTCTACTTCGCCCAGGACAGCGCGGTGCACCGCTGGCGGCTGGACCCGGGCCGGCTCGTCCCCGCCGGCCAGCCGCAGACCATCGTCAGCGGGCTGCCGACGGGTGGGCACACGGCCAAGACCATCGCGCTGGACGGGAGCGGCGCGCTGTTCGTGAACATCGGCTCGCGCACCAACGCCTGCCAGCAGCAGGACCGGCAGCGCGGCTCCCGCGGCGTGGATCCGTGCACCGAACTGCAGACGCGCGCAGGCATCTGGCGCTTCGACGCCGCCCGCCCCGGCCAGACGCAGGCGCAGGGCGAGCGGTACGCCACCGGCATCCGCAACGCCGTGGGGATGACCGTGAGCGGGAGCCAGCTCTACGCCACGCAGCACGGGCGCGACCAGCTCGGCGACAACTGGCCCGACCTTTACAACGACCAGCAGAACGCCGAGAACCCGGGCGAGGAGCTGCTGCTGGTGAACCGCGGCGACGACTTCGGCTGGCCCTACTGCTTCTACCACGTGGGCCAGCAGAAGCTCGTCCTTGCCCCCGAGTACGGCGGCCGCGGCAGCGACGTGGGCCGCTGCGCGCAGAAGAAGGGGCCGGTCACCGTCTTTCCCGGCCACTGGGCGCCCGAGAGCGTGGTGATCTACCAGGGCACGCAGTTCCCAGTGCGGTACCAGGGCGGCGCCTTCATCGCCTTCCACGGCTCGTGGAACCGCGCGCCGCTCCCGCAGGCCGGCTTCAACGTGTCGTTCGTCCCCCTGAGCGGCGGCCGCGCGACCGCGAAGGGCGAGACCTTCGCCGACGGCTTCCGCGGCGCGGGCGGGAGCGAGGCCGGGCACCGGCCGATGGGGCTGGCCGTGGCGCCCGACGGCTCGCTCTACATCACCGACGACGCGGGCGGGCGGATCTGGCGCGTGTTCTGGCGCGGGTGAGCGCGATGGAGACCGTGCGGCTCAGCACCCGCCGCCGCGCCGAGATGGTGGACGTCACCCGCCAGGTGCACGGCGTGGTGGACCGCTCGGGCGTGCGCGAGGGGATCGTGGTCATCCAGTCGCTGCACACCACCGCCGGCATCACCGTGAACGAGAACGCCGATCCCGACGTGCAGCACGATATGCTGGCCAAGCTCGAGCGCGTGTTTCCGCACCGGGAAAGCTTCTACCAGCACGCCGAGGGGAACAGCGACAGCCATCTCAAGACGTCGTTCATGGGTCCCTCCGTGACCCTCATCGTCCATGACGGGCGCGTACTTCTCGGGAGATGGCAGGGCGTGTACTTCTGCGAGTTCGACGGCCCGCGCGAGCGCCAGGTGGCGGTGCAGGTCATCGGGATGGAGGGATGAAGGGGATGCGGATCCAGCCGCTGGCGTCCATGCTCCGCCTGGTGGCGCGCGGCATCGTGGCCGGGCGCAACGCCGAGCCGATGGCCGAGGTGCCGCGCCGCAAGCCCGCGGTGGAGCGCGTGCACCCCGGCGTGGACCCGGCGCTGCACGCGCGCTACCTGATCGCCACCGGGGGCGACACCGTGGAGGCGCTGGCGGGCCGCACCCTCTCCCCCGTCTTCCCCGCCACCTGGGAGACCGCGCAGACGCTGGAGCTGCTCTCCGGGCTCGACCGGCCGCTCCCCGCGGGCGGCGTGGTGCACGTGGAGGGCGAGCTGGTGCAGCTGCGCCCCCTGGCGATGGACGACCACGTGCGCTGCCGCGTGGAGCTGGAGCGCGCCGAGCGGGTGCGGAAGGGGATCCGGCTCACCGTCTCGGCGCGCAACTGGACGGCGGGCGGCCAACTCTGCACCCAGAGCACCGCCGTCTTCCTGGCCCGCACCCGCGCTCCCGACGGCGACGCGCCCCAAGCCGCGCCCCGCTCCACCGCCCGCGACGAGGGCGACCCGCGCGGCGAGCCCCCGGCGCAGTGGGACGAGGTGGCGCGCTGGAGCCTGCGCGGCAACGCGGGCCGCCGCTACGCCGCCGTCTCGGGCGACTGGAACCCGATCCACCTGTGGAGCGTCACCGCGCGCCCCTTCGGCTTCCCCCGGCCCATCCTGCACGGCTTCTGCACCGAGGCGATGGTGGCCCACGCGCTGATCCAGCACCGCCTGGGCGGCGACCCCGCCGCGCTGCGCCGCCTGCGCATCGCCTTCCGCGCGCCGCTGCCGCTCCCCGCGCGCGTGCGCCTGCTGGTGGGCGACGGCATCGGCGTGCGCTGGTTCCGCGTGGCCGGCGAGGGCGACACCGTGCACGCCGAAGGCACCTGGGCCGGCGGCAGCACCCCTCCCCGCCGCCTCACGCTCGTCAGGTAAAGCCCGCGGAACGGCATCTGAACGCAGAGGACCAGAGGGACCAGAGAACAACCCACGCTGGTCCTCTGGTCCTCTGGTCCTCTGGTCCCTCTGGGTTGAAACCAGCCGTGCCGGCCCGATCACGAATCCATCGTCCCCCGCCGCGGATCACACCCCGCGCTCGCGATACAGCCGCAGCCGCAGCTCGGCGCGGTCGCCAAAGCGCTGCGCGGGCCACAGGGCGGCGTACTCGGCCACCGCCAGCGCGATCTGCCGCTTCACCTCGCGCCAGGGGGTGCGCCCGCGCCGCACCTCGCCGATCCACCACGCGGGGACCAGGTCGGCCAGCGCGAACAGGTCGGCCACGCGCTCCTCGGGGGCCATGTACCCCTCGTTGGCCAGGAACACCGCGCCGTCCACGTCGCCCGCCAGCACGTGCCCCAGCTCGTGCCGCAGGGCGAAGAAGCGGTCGGTCTCCTCGGCCGCGCGGTTCACCAAGATGGGGTACACCCCGGCGCAGCGCGGCAGCGCCATGGCCACCGTGTCGCTCTGGAAGGGGAACACCTCCACGTGGCACTCGGCCGCGACCAGCAGCTCCGACACCTGGTCGGTGCGCACGGGGGCCACCGGCCCGGCGTAGCTCCCCACCACCCCGCGGGCCCGCTCCACCAGGCGGCAGGCCGCATCCAGCACCGCAACGTCTTCAAAGTCGCCCATTCTCCACGCGCTCCTTCAGCTCGTACCACCAGTCCGGTAATTCGCCGCGTGCGGTGAGCATGCGGCGCAGCCCCTCCAGCGCGTCGGCCTTGCGCAGCCGTTCCTGCCCCGGCGGTGCCATCCCCTCCACGAACCTGACCACCGCGTCCAGCGAGGCGAACAGGTCCCCCCCCTCCCCCTCGTTCCGCGCCGGCGCCGCGGCGTTGCCGGTGGCGCCCTCGTCGCCCCGCCCGGTGCGGATGTACTCGGCGCTCCCGCCGCACACCTCGGCGATGCGCTCCAGCGTGTACGCGTGCGGCACCGAGCCGCCCGTTTCCCACCGCGCGATGGAGCCGGCGTGAACGCCCACGCGCGCCGCCAACTCCTCGCGGCTCAACCCCCTGCGCTCCCTCAGGTCACGAATGCGGTGCCCCACCGCCCGTCGGTCGTTGATGGCCATGTGCCCCGAAAATAAGCCGAAGAAACCGTTGACCGCAGCCGCTGCGGTGTGTAGATTGTGAGAAGTGTTAAGCGCCGGTGCGCTCGGTGTCAAACATTCCAGCACGGTTCCGCAGGAGGTAAGCATGATCGGCACTCCGCATCCCGAGATCATCGAGCTTCGCTCGCGCCGCCGCGTGGTGGCGCGCAGGCCCGCCGCGCCGCCGGCTGCGCCCGAGCCCACCCCCGAGCAGCTGCTGCGCCCGGCGGCCGTGTGCCCGCGCTGCGGCGCCCGCCCGGCCATGCGGGTCACCTGCGCCCTGGTGCACGCCCTGAGCGGCCGCCCGCACGACGAGCGGGTGGGCACCTACCAGTGCCAGCGCCGCGGCTGTGGCGCCGTTTACGACCTGACCGCCGGGGCATACCTGCGGGCCGCCGCGTAACCCCCGCGCCCATTCACCGAACACAACCCGAAAGTTAACACGCCCGGCACCGGCGCGGAAGAGTTTTCCGCGCCGGTTTGCGTCTCCGGCTTCGCGGCCTCACCGCCGGCCCTGAAGGGTTGAGTAGTTTGGAAGAGAATGGCTGTTTGGGAACGACCTTGGTTCTGCAACGGCCGACAGTGGGCGGGAATCCGCGTTGCAACGGAGATTAACCGGGCCTTCCGCCCGGCACACGAACCCAAGTCTTGACGGTTTACGTACGCCCAATTAGCTTGACGGCCGTTCCCCTTAACACACACTGCTGGCAAGCCCACGCCTGCCGCACCGCAGCAAATCCACGAGGCAGTTTCCCGTACGCTTCCCAGCACCTCATCCCGAATCCGATCCGGCGCGCGTTGGCCGGTGCTCCGCCCGATAGGGGGCGGTTTTGTGAATGCCCATGCGTGGGGGGCAGAACCAAGGTCCCACGCCCGATCAACCGTATCCATTGGGAGTACCGCATGCGCCAGACCGGCACCGTGAAGTGGTTCAACGACGCGAAGGGCTTCGGGTTCATCACCCCCGAGGACGGCGGCAAGGACTGCTTCGTGCACTATTCCGCCATCAAGGGCTCCGGCTTCCGCTCGCTGGCCGAGGGCGACAAGGTCCAGTACGACCTGGTCGACAGCGCCAAGGGCCCCGCCGCCGAGAACGTGGAGCGCGTCGGCGCCTGACGAGGTCTCCTGAAGCGAGCAATGCGCCGTCGGACTTCCAGGTCCGACGGCGC
>DASSJS010000219.1:0-3335 GCA_035691085.1 Longimicrobium sp. | reverse complement strand
CGGACGCGACGCAGTCGCGCCGGATTCGCCGGGGAGAGGCCCCTGCGGCGCCTCCGAACCGCCACGCTCTCAGATCGTCGGATTCCCCCCCTTCCAATCGCAGAGGAGATATCCCGTGAGCCATCCGATCCCGATCATCGCCCTGGACGTGCCCGACGCGGCCGGCGCGTTCGCCCTGCTGGACCGCCTGGGGGATGCGGCCGATTTCGTGAAGGTGGGCCTGCAGCTCTACGTGGCCGAGGGGCCGTCCGTCGTCCGCGAGATGCGGGCGCGGGGGAAGCGCGTGTTCCTGGACCTGAAGCTCCACGACATCCCCAACACCGTCGCGCACGCAGTCACCAGCGCCGCGCGGCTCGACGTGGACCTGCTCACGCTGCACGCCTCCGGCGGCGCGGCCATGCTCCGCGCCGCGGCCGACGCGGCCCGGGGCGCACGGCTGAAGCTGCTCGGCGTCACCATCCTCACCTCGCTCGACGAGACCGGACTGGCGCAGGCGTGGGGGCGTGACCGAGTGACGGTGGAGGAACAGGTCGGCCGGCTCGCCGGGCTGGCGGCGGAGTGCGGCGTTCCCGGCGTGGTGGCGTCGGTGCACGAGATCCAGGCGGTGCGCCGCGCCGCGGCGAGTCTCCAGGTGCTCACCCCCGGCATCCGGCTGGCCGGCGACGCCGCGGGCGACCAGTCGCGCGTCGCCACCCCGGCCGACGCGGCCCGGCTCGGCGCGGACTACGTGGTCCTGGGCCGCTCCATCACCGCCGCGGCGGATCCGGCGGCGGCGCTCGGCCGCGCGATCGCGGAGTTGCGGGGCTGAGCCTTCCGCCGGGGCGCCGCGGAAGGTGGCGCTCTGAATCCGACAGAAATATCATGAGGCCAAGAGGCTGGCGCGTGCAGCCGTGCCCGTGCTCGCCTCGCACGTCGCGGAACCGTGGCTCCGTGGCGCTCCTTCAACCCTTCCGGCGGGAGACTACCATGGGCAAGAAGCTGAAGCTGGACGCGGACAGCGTGCGGATCGAATCGTTCGACACCGGAAAGGCGGCGGAGCGGACCGGGACGGTCGCGGCCCACATCACCGCAGACCCCAACGCGGGGTGTGGACCCACCGAAGAGAGCCGCTGCGTGACGGATTGCGGCTGCAGCGGGAACTGGACCTGCCCGGGCTCGTACCCGGGAACGTGCGACGGCGGCTCCACCTGCTACGGAACCTGCCACACGGGGCAATGCTACTGCCTGTGAGCGCCGTTCCGCGCCGCGCGCGGGTGACGCTCCGCTGAAGCGACGGACGGCCCCGTTCGAGTCCGAGCGGGGCCGTCCGACGCTTTGCACCGGGGACTGGAGGAAAACGGAGCGCACGGTTATCGTGTAGCATCCGTCCGCCGCCGCGCGCCGCCGACGGACCTTCAAACCCCACGATCCCGTCTCACACGCAAAGCGCCTCGCCGCCGCCGGAGCCCGGCGCCTCGCGGCGCGTTGCCCGTTCGCCCGAAACGCCCCCCCCGCGGTACCGTCGTGACCCTACGCGTCCGGAGAAAGCCCGAGTGGGTGCAGGCCATCCTGATCGGGGCCAGCACGCTGATCGGCGCCAGCACCTTCTGGTACACCGACATCCACCGCCCCGCGGTGTCTCCGGCCACGCTCACCATCGCCCCCGCGCTCGAAACCATCGGCCGCCAGGGCGAGGATCTGCTGGTGCGCGCCTCGCTCAAGATCGAAAACCGCAGCGAGTACCGCGTGTACGTGCCCGCCTTCTGGTACACGGTGCGCGGCGTCTGCTTCCACCGGCGCGTGGTGCGGCCCGACAGCTACGAGGCGAGTGTGGCCGCGTGGCGCGAAGGCCCCGTGCAGAGCCGCTACAACGCGGAGGGCACGGGCGACCTGCTGGTGGTGGGCCGCCCCTCGCCGCGCAAGGACAGCTACTACGACCCCGGCTCCGAGCGTCGGTACGAGGAGCTGTTCCTGGTTCCGCGCGAGCAGTACGCCGCGCTGCGGATGGAAGTGCACTACATGGTGGCCAAGGACGTGTCGGAGATCGACACCACCCGGTGGCGGATGGAGCGCAACCGCGACGTGCACGAAGAGGTGTTGATCGCGCGCCGCGCCATGGGCTTCGACCCCGTGTCGCACCGTTTCACGCGCCGCACCACCTCGCAGCCGTACAACCGCGTGCAGCACGCCGCCTGGCGCGAGCGCGCAGGCGCCGCGTGGGGATGGTCGCACGCCAGCCTGTCGCTGTGGCCGCTCACCGGCGAGCCGGCCCGCCCCGCCATCGCCGCCGCCCCATCCACGCCCGCCGCCCGGTCCACGCCCGCCGCCGCGGCCACGTGCGGCGGGGGATGATGAAGAGCGCCCCGCCGCGCGGTTCCGGATGTCCCGCGGCCCGGCTTCCCCGCCAACACCGTTGATTTCGCACCGCCGGGCGCTATCTTTCCCCGCACCGAACCCACCCCCGCGCCGCACCGCTGGTCCACATCATCATTCGCACAGCTGGAACCCGAGCATGACCGAACGACCACGTGCCGCGCACGCGGCACTGATGCTGGCGTGTATCCTTGCCCTCCCCTGCGCGCCCGCGCGCGCGGCCGGGCAGGCGGCGAACAACGGTTTCTCCGCGCCGCTCCTCCCCGCCGCGCACGCGCGCCCGCCCGCGTCGCGCGTGGGCCCCAACGGCCAGGTCGCGCGCCCGGCGCCCCCGCGGCCGCCGCTGGTGCGCCGCCCCGCCGTCAGCCCGGCGCTCAACCCCACCACGCCGCTCGACATCTCGCGTGTGGCCGCGAACGGCGAGACCGCCGCGCAGATCACGGCCGAGGCGGTGAACGCGGCGCGGCCCCGCTTTCCGCTGGGCCCGGGGCTGAAGGGCCCGTCGGTGCTGCGGGTGCAGGTGCTGCTGAACCGCGCCCTCTTCGCGCCGGGGATGCTGGACGGCGGGTGGGGGCAGAACACCAGCGTGGCCGTGTACTGGTTCCAGGCGCGCGAGGGGCTCACCCCCACGGGCGTGGTGGACAGCGCCACCTACGCGCGGCTGGTGCAGGTGGCCGGCAACCCCGCGCAGATCGTGGTGCCGCACACGCTCACGGCGGCCGAGGTGCGCGGGCCGTTCGTCTCTCTCCCCGGCAGCATCTACGCGCAGGCCGAGATGGACTGCATGTGCTACGAGTCGCTGGGCGAAAAGCTGAGCGAGCTCTTCGCCTCGCGCGTGGAGCTGCTGCAGAAGCTGAACCCCGGCGTGCGGATCGAAGCGCTGAAGGCCGGTGACGTGATCAACGTTCCCAACGTGCGCGACGCCTCGGCGCCGCCCCGGGGGGTGGTGGAGACGCTGGTGGTGTCGGGCGCCGACCATTACC
>DASSJS010000218.1:0-15062 GCA_035691085.1 Longimicrobium sp. | reverse complement strand
GGATGCGGCCCCAGGGTGGCTGCATCCGCGCAGCCCTCGCCCGGAGGCACTCCGCCAGGCGTGAGCCAGATGCTGGCGGTCACCATCGCGCGTGAGTCAAGGATATACACGCCTTCTTCACCCGATTCAGTACGGGTGACCCCGGTCGCGTCACGAGTGGTGCCGGGGCTAGAATACTACTGGGGGACGTACCGCCCGCCTCGCATGGTCGATGCATTCATCTACGCGGTGGTTGCCGGGCGTGGAGGGGCGCTGCGCCCGGTACGTACTCCGGACGAATGGATGGAAGCAGCCGGATGGTTTCAGCCCGTCACGGGCGAGAACGCGGTAGCCGCGTGCGGCGAAATCGTGGCGGTCACCTCACGCCACCGCTCACCTTACGAATCAGCGGTGGTTTATCACTCGCCCGCCACGCTCGATAGCCTGCCCACGATGGTTCCGAACCCCGCGCGACTACGGAGCGTGCTGGGGCCGCCCTCCATCGAGCGGCTGACGGACGGTGGATGGCAGGTTGATCTCTGGGCGATCGAGGTGAGGGATGTGACGAAGTATCGCTGCCGTATCACTCCACAGAGCGCGGCGCTCACCGTCAGCGAGTCACTGGAGATGAGTGGTTTCTCTCCCGGGTAATCACTTCGAGGAACCAGAAGCAAAGCGGGGCCGCCTTCCGGTTGAGGTGGCCCCGCTTTGCGAAACCACGGCTCAGTCCACGCGTGGAACGAGGGGCTGCAACTGGAGCCCAGCGCCTTCGAGGAGTACCGCTACGACGCGCTGGGCCGGCGCGTGCTGGTGCGCCGCCAGCTCTACGAGGTGAACGGCAACTGCTCGGAGGTTTACATGGCCTGCCAGAAAACATCGAGCGCTTCGTGTGGGACGGCGACCAGCTGCAGTGGGAGATCCGCGCGCCGGGCGGCGACTTCGACTACAAGGAGGACGACGCCGCGACGGGGCCCTACAACGGCCGCGTGGGTTACACGCACGGCTGGGGATCGACGCGCCGCTGTCGCTGCAGCGCATCGGGCTCGCAAGCCCAGGCGTCCATGACCCTCCGCCCTGTCGCAATGGGGGCGGATGGGCTAGATTACCCAATGGCTTGGGCTTAACCGGGGCGCGGAGGCGCGCCGGCGTGCCAGACCGCCCGCGGCGCTCGTCTTCCGCAGACGACCGTGCCGGGGGCGGATTCTTTTGGTGCCGCGAAGGATCGCGGAGAAGGGCGTGGATGGCGAAGGAAGAAGGGATTTCCGTGGAGGGCCGCGTGACCCAGGTGCTGCCGGACCGCAAGTACCGCGTGGAACTGGAGAACGGCCACCAGGTGCTGGCTTATGGCGCGGGGAAGATGTCGAAGTTCCGCATCCGCGTGCTGGAGGGCGACCGCGTGACCCTGTCGCTGTCACCGTACGACCTCACGCGCGGGCGCATCACGTTCCGGCACAAGTCCTGACCCACGCATCGTTTCCATCCCGACCAGCAAACGGAGCCGTGATGATGAAGTCGAACAACGCCAACCGGATCAAGCCCGCCGACCTGCGCGTGACCTGCGGCGAGCGCACGGGGTGGGTAAGCGGGTCGGTGCGGCGCCCCAGCGTGGGCGAAGAGGTGATCTGCACGGGCGGCACCGGCGTGGTGGTGGCCGTGCGCGGCAAGACCAGCGACGGATCGCCCCTGGTGCAGATCCAGCTGGAGGAGCCCGGCACGCCCGCCTTCTACGCCGCCGCGTCGAACGTGCTGCTGGCGCCCTGACCTGCCGCGGGGTGATGGACGGGATGAGGGTCCAGTAAGGACGATGCAGGAGCGGGGGCCGCCTTCCGGGATGGACGGCGGCCCCCGCCGCGTTCGCGCAACGTCGTTCGGCCAGGCGCCTGCCGGGCTCAGCCCAGGCGGGTGACGTTCTCGGCCGCGGGGCCCTTGGCGCCCTGGACGATGTCGAACTCCACGCGCTCACCCTCGGCCAGCGAGCGGAAGCCCTGGGTCTGGATGGCGCTGTGGTGGACGAAGCAATCCTTGCTGCCGTCCTCGGGCGTGATGAAGCCGTAGCCCTTGGTGTCGTTGAACCACTTGACGGTACCGGTGGTACGCATCCCCTGCTCCTTGTGTGTTGATCGGCCTCTCGTGAGGTGCGGAGCTTTCCGTACCACCGATCGCCTTGTTCCTGCGCGGGCTCCCGGTTGCCCCCCGCGTATGGGCCGCGGCATGAAACCAGACAAATGAAAAAGGACCCGGGGCGCTTGCGTCCCAGGTCCTGTCTGCAACTCTGGTCCCATGCTCGCTGAGTCCAATTCTAAAACGGACTCACCGGGCTGTCAACCCCAGCTCACGCCCACTGCTACACGGCCACCGTGGCAAGGTTCCCGACGGTGCCCGGTCAGCGCGCAACGGCGGGATCGGCCGGCTGAAAGCGCACCGGGACCACGCGCACCAGCCGCCCGCCGGCGCCGCGGATGGACTGCGCCATGGCGCAGGTGAGCGCGCCCCCGGCAAACCGCGGCCTCAGCTGGTTTCGGCCCGCCTCCACGTCGGGATCGGCGCCGGGCCAGGTGCCGTACGCCAGCACCCGCTCCTGGTCGTCGTACACGTACCAGAGCGAGCGCCCGCGGGGCAGGTGCCGCGCGAGCGCATGCACCAGCCGAGGGGTGGTCTGCTCGGCGGCGGCCAGCCCGAACGGCAACGGGCCGCCCGCCGCCCGCGCCTGGCCGAAGTGCACCGGGGGCTCGGCCCAGAACACCCACACGCTGTCGGGCCCCACCTCGCCGGGCAGGTGCAGCGACATCCCCATCACGCCCCAGGCGGGGTCGCTCATCGCCATCCACCCCTCCACCTCCGTCTCCGTGGCGATCCGCCCGAGCGCGGCGGTGGGAAGCCCCATCTGCGTGGGTGCGACGTCTTCGGCCATCGTCCGCACCACGCGCCCGCTCCCGTCGCCCAGCACGTACAGGTACTGCGCGTGGCCGGCAGGCTGGTCCAGCAGCCGCGGTTGGTGCGCGCGGATGATCTCACGGACGCGCTCGGTATACGGCCCCTGGAGGGTGGTGTACGGCACGGGCGCGGCAAGGTTGGCCCGTGGAGCGGCCGGCGCGCAGCCGGACAGCAGGCACGCGATTACGGGGAGCATGCGCGCGGGCGTCGCGTTCATCGGCGGGGCGGAGGTTTGCGGGTGGGCAGAGGTGGGACCGGTGGCGAACACAACATGCCGGCGGAAGAATGCGGGTGCAATCCATTTGGTTTGCCGGAGCCGCACGCTCGCTCACGGGGGGCGAGTGCCGCGGCGGGCCTCCCGGGCGCGCTCGCGGTACTCGCGCAGCTCGGCGTTGAAGGCCATGGCCGCGTTGGCGAACTCGCCGGGACGCGGACGGATTCCGGCGCCCAGCAGCTCGCGGACGGCGCGGCGCAGCGACTGGTCGTGGTAGCCGGCCAGCCGCGCCGCCTGGACGACCGTGCGGCCGGGCGTGTCGAGCAGCGCCAGCGCCAGGAGCAGCCGCAGCCACGCCAGCAGCCGCCGCGGCGGCGGGAGCGACGACCGCGCGCACCACCCCGCCACCGTGCGCTCGCCGGCGCCAAAGATCCGCGCCAGGTCGGTGGCGGCGCCGCGGTCCACCGTGACCCCGGCGGCGGCGCGAATCAGCGTGAGCGCGTACATCGACACGAAGCGCGAAAGGTGCGGCTCCAGCAGACGCTTGAACGGCTGCGCGTGCACCGACTGCAGGCGGGGAGCGATGGCCCTGGACTCGAAGGGCGTGTCGGCCAGGTCGGCCACGCCCCACGCGTACAGCGTCTTCATCCCGTCGGCGTGCTCCGGCTGGAACGGGATCACCGCCAGCACCGGCACCAGCGGCGCCGCGGCAATCAGCTCGCGGACCCGTGGGTCGGGCGAGCCGTCGCGCAGCGGGTGGATGATGGCCACCGTGGACGGCGGCTCATGGGGCACGGTTCGAATCATCTCGTCCCACCCCGTCACCACGCCCGTGTACGGCGCCGGGAGCGTGCCGATGGACCGGAGCTCGGCGCAATCCAGCACCAGCGCGCGCCGGCCGTTCTTCTCCGCCGCCGCGCGCGTTCCTGTTTCCTTGCGAAAGTCGATCATCCCCTGCCCTCTCCTTGTCGGCTCGCGTACCCACGTTTCGTGCGGTGGATGTGTTCGTGACGCGTAACTGGACAGCGCCTATTCAGTTCGACCGTCACGCTTTTCCGCGCTGCCGCTTGATCCTGGCTCGAATGCAGTCCACGGATTGATCGATCATGGGCACACGTTTTCTGCTGTGGATGTGTTGCCCCACTGGAATGGCGACAGCACTGTTCACCCGCGACACTTCTTTCTTCCGCTCTTTACAACGGAGGTCAGTATGAAGTCCGGGTGGATGGTTCTCGGCACGTTCGTGGTGGTGCTCGCAGCCGGGTGTGCGCAGTCGCCGACGGCGGGTGTCGATCGGACCAGGGCAGAGCGGGCGCGGATGGATGAAACTGCTCCGCCGCCTGCGCCGCCCAGCGTAACGGGCGGGATCGGCGGGATGGGATCCGGAAACTGATCGGATGGCGGCGGGTGATCAGGTATCCCCGCCGCCCAACGCCTTCCCCGTCCGCCCCAGGCTGTCTTCCAGCACGCGGACGAACGCATGCGACAACTGAACCGCAGGCTGTGCGGATGGCCGTTGATCGGGTGATACCCTCTCTTGACGAGCAACACGCGCCAAGCCTGCTTCGGCGCGCACCATCACGTCGTACTCCCCAGTCTCCTGTGCCCGGCTCAATGCCTGCTCAAAAGCCTCGTTTGCACGTCTCCAGTCGCGGAGACTGGCGGCGCCGGCACCAAGCTCGGTAAAGACGGCCGGGAGAGCGCTCCGCACGGCGAATGGAGTCGAGCGAGCCGCTTCCCACACCTCCTTCCATGCGAATTCATATGCTACCTCGTCCCGGCATGCTTCCGCAGCCCGTGCAAGAGCACCAATCACAAGGATGCGCTCCACTGACCCATCGTGTACCGGCAGCAACGCCTTCAGCACAGGAAGCGCGATCTGGAACCTACCCTGTTCCGTCCACGCCGGCCGTTCTTCTCCGCCGCCGCGCGCGTTCCTGTTTCCTTGCGAAAGTCGATCATCCCCTGCCCTCTCCTTGTCGGCTCGCGTACCCACGTTTCGTGCAGTGGATTTGTTCGTGACGCGTAACTGGACAGCGCCTATTTTAGTTCGACCGTCACGCTTTCCCGCGCCACCACTTGATCCTGGCTCGAATGCAGTCCACGGATTGATCGATCCTGGGCACACGTTTCCTGCTGTGGATGTGTTGCCCCACCGGGATACCGCGAGCACTGTTCACCCGCGTTACTTCCTTTTCCCCTCGCACAACGGAGGTCGGTATGAAGTCCAGGTGGATGATTCTCGGCTTGCTCGCGACGGTGGCCGTTTGTGGCTGCAACAGCGCGATCACGGACCCGGAGTCCACGCGGCGAACCCCGAACCACGCAGCGGATGAGGCACCCCCTCCCCCGCCGCCGACCGACCCGGCACGAGGCGTTGGCGGGTTCGGCTCCGGAACGTGAGCATTGCCCCTGGCGGCGGCATCAGGTGATGCCGCCGCCGATTTCCACCTTCTCCGGATCGAGATTTTCCAACAACCGCACGAGAGAACTCGAAAGCTGTGCGGCGGACGGAGAGCCGGGGCGCATACGGTCGAACAACCGCTCGCCTCCTGCAACCGTTTCGAGCACCGCTTCAACGCGGGCTACCACGTCGTGCCGCTGCCCATCCCGCGCCAGGTCAAGCGCTCGATGAAGAGCATTCGAAGCCTTGTCCCACTCGCGCAGAGCGGCGGCCCCTGTACCAAGATCGGCGAGGACCTCCGGAAGGAAGTAGCGGATCTCCGCATGTGGATCATCAAGCAGCTCTGATGCGTCCGACCACGCTTGCTCGAACACCGCGCGATCACCAGCCGCTCCGGCTGCGCACGCGATCGAGGCAAGAACTCTCAGCCGCTCATACGGCAGCCGTAACGCCGGAACCAGCGCGCGCAGGATCGGGAGTGCCAGCAGGTACTTCCGCTGGCGCGTCCAGAGTAGCGCGATGTCGTGCGCGAGCTTGGGAAGGTTCGGGTGATCGGGACCGTAGAGCCTGATCGCCTCCGCAGCGACGTGCTCCGCGCGCTGGTGCTCGTCCATCCCGATAAAGACCAGCAGCAGGTCGTGTGATACCGCGCCTCGGCGCTGCATCGAAAGCCGCGTCGCCAGCTTCAGCGCGCGATTCAGGATGTTCAGCGCCTGCCTGTAGCACCCCTGCTGCGCGAAGAGGTTGCCCAGGCTGTTCAGCGCCAGGTCCTGCGTCTCCTCGTCCCCGTTCCAGACGGCGATGCGGGCGGCGCGGCGCAGCCAGAGCTCGGCTTCGCGCATCTTGCCGTAGTTGCGCAGCATGCGGCCGGTGGTCCACGCCAGCCGCGGGTTGTGCGGCCAGGCCAGTGCGGCCGCCTCGAAATACAGAAGCGAGCTCTGCCACGCGCCACGCTCCAGCAGCCACTCGCCCACCACCATGCAGCCGTTGGCCATGCGCTGCAGGTTCGCCCGCTCGCCCGCCCCCAGCTCGGCCAGGATGGTGACGGCCGGGCCCCACAGCGAGTGCCCGGGGTCGGCGTGGAACTCGGCCTCCCAGCTTTCCAGCGCATCCCGCCGCAGCACGGCAATTCCAGCCGGGCCGCGGGCGAACGCCAGCACCAGCCGGAGCAGCCGCAGCACCGTGACGGCATCGGCCGGCGGGAGCTCGGCCAGGATCACGCCGCCCTCGGGCTCGGGGCCGCGCACATGCAGCGGCCAGGCAAGCTCCAGCGGTGACCGGGGCAGCGGGGCTTCGCTCGCACGGCGGGGCTTTTTCTTCATCGGGGCTGACGGCGCTTCCGGGTGGGCCAGCGGCATGGAAAGTGAGCGAAGCGATGGCGCATTGTAAGCTGACGCAAACCGTGCGTCCACAGCAGAAAACGTTCGGGGGGAACGGCTGGGGGGTGGGGTGCGTGGGAACAGGTGCGTGAGTGCGTGAGTGCGTTACGCTTGCCTTTCACCGGCGCGATCGGGTGTAACCCCACACCATCCCACCCGTGGATGGAAGTCACGGGGATACAAGCGTTTCCGCCGATGGGGAGTGCGGCGGGCGTGGCTCCGGTTCACGTGGGCGCGGATCACGACGAGCGGGCAAGGGTGCGGCATGGACGAATGCGTCCGGTACGACGAGCGGCTGGGCGTGATCGTGATCACGCCGCCCGAACGCGTGAGCCACCATGTCCTGGACGAGTACCGGGCGCGGATGGTGGCCCTCCCCCAGTTCAACCCCAGGGTCCCCGTGGTGGTGGACTGGACGCGTATCGACCACTCGATGCTCACCGCCGAGCTGGTGCGCGACCGGGCACGGAACCCGTGGCCGGTAACCAGCCGCATCGCCTTCTACGCACCCGGCAACGTGCTGTTCGGGCTCGCGCGGATGTACTCGCTGCAGTCGAGCCAGCAGATCGAGGCGTTCCGCGACTGCGGCCAGGCGCTGGCGTGGGTCACGGCGGATGCCGCCTGATGGCCGTACGATCCTTGCATCGACCGGATCGGCAGTTCCGGCGGCCAGCGGTTGTAGCTCGTGACCGAGACCGTACGCCGGCCAGCCTTCAACCGATCCCGATGCCCAAGACGAGCGCCGGCCTGCTGATGTACCGCCGCCTCCCGGGCGGCGTGGAGATCTTCCTCGTCCATCCCGGCGGCCCGTTCTGGGCCAGGAAGGACGCGGGCGCGTGGTCCATCCCCAAGGGCGAGTACGTGCCGGGCGAAGATCCGCTCGACGCGGCCCGGCGCGAGTTCACGGAGGAGACGGGGATCGTGCCCGAGGGGGAGTTCGTGGAGCTGGGCGTGGTGAAGCAGGCGGGCGGAAAGATCGTCACGGCGTGGGCGTTCGAGGGTGATTGCGACCCCGCCGACATCCGCAGCAACAACTTCACGATGGAGTGGCCGCCCAGGTCGGGGAGACAGCAGGAATTTCCCGAGGTGGACCGGGCGGAGTGGTTCGGGCTGGAAACCGCGTCGGAGAAGATCCTGAAGGGCCAGCTCCCTTTCCTCGGCCGTCTCGCCGATCTGCTGGGGAGCGCCTGAAGCGCATCTCCGACCTCGAACGACGAAGGGGCCGGTGGGACGAAGGCGGGCCTGCTCGAAAAAGATCCAGCAACAGCAGTGAACGCGGAGCAGCGAAGATAGGCAGAGATAAACAGAGAACTGCAGGTTGTTCTCTGCTTGACTCTGCTTATCTCCGCTGCTCTGCGTTCATGCGGTTGGCGGGGTCGGAGCAAGCGAAGGGGCCGGCCCCGTGGTTGGGACCGGCCCCTTCGCTGTTCATCCATCCCCCGCCCCGCCGCCGTTCAGGGGCGTGCGGTGATCGAGACGCGCAGGGTGCGCTTGGCGCCCGGCATGATGTTGTTGTTGCCCTGGCTGGTGGCGTAGTACCGCTTGTCGAACAGGTTCTCCACGTTCACCTGCGCGCCCAGCGCCTCGTTCACCCGCAGGAACAGCGCGCCGTCGGCGCGGGTGAAGCCGGGGAGCGTGACCGTGTTGTCGATGGCGGCGTACATGTCGCCCTGGCGAACCACGCCAAGGCCCACGCCTACCGCCGGCAGCAGCTGCACGCGGTTCCACAGCGACATCGTCTGGTGCGGGACGAGGGGAACGCTCTGGCCCGCCTTCGCCGCGCTGGTGGTGCTCACGATGCGCGCGCGCTGGCTGGCGAACCCGCCCACGATCTGCCAGTTGCGGGTGAGGTTGCCGGTGGCGCCCAGCTCGAAGCCGGTGGTGCGCTGCTCGCCCGTCTGCACGATCCTGGACGGGTCGGCCGGGTCGGGCGACGAGGTGTTGGTGCGGTCGAGCCGGTAGACCGCGGCGGTGAGCGACAGGTTGGCGCGCGCATCCCACTTGAAGCCCGCCTCGCGGTTGGTGAAGCGCTCCGGCTCCAGCGTCTCCGTCGTCGCGGTGAGCGAGGTGAACTGGTCTCCCGAGCTGGGGAGGTAGCTCACGCTGAAGCTGCCGTAGACGGACACCGGCTGGACCGGCTTCAGCACCACCCCCACGCGCGGCGACCACAGCTCGTCCCTGCGCTCCAGCTCCGCGTCGGTGCGGTTGTTGTGGTAAGCGACGTTGAAGCGGTCGTAGCGGATGCCGCCCAGCGCCTGCAGCCAGGGGGTGAGCTCCGCCTGCTCCTGCAGGTACACGGCGCTCACCGTGGCCACGGTGCGGTTGTCGGCGTCGGTCGCGCTCTGCCGGAAGGTGATGGGGGTGGTGACCGTGGGCTCGCTGAACGGCACCGAGAACGAGGTCGCCGTGTTGTTGTAGTACCCCGTGTTGCGCACCTGGTCGGTGCGCTGGCGGCCCACCTCGGCGCCCACCAGCAGGGTGTGGCGCACGCCGCCGGTGGTGGCGTGGCCGATCACGTCGGTCTGGTTGAACCAGTTGCGGCGGCCGATGGCGTGGTTGTAGGCGCTCAGCGCCACCTGGCTGGCGTCGGCGTTCACGGCGCCGGGGTAGCTGTTCTGGTAGAACTTGTCGTAGTCGGCAAAGCGCGCGCGGTTGCGCACGGTCACGGCGCCGATGGAGTGCTCGAGGGTGGCGTTCGCGGCGTGGACGTCCATCCAGCTGTAGCTGAGCCCGGGGTTGCCGAAGAACGTCTCCACGCTGGCCGCCGAGGGGCGGCCCTGGTACGAGGGAACGCCGCGGTCCACGTTGCGCCGGTCGTGGAAGCGCTCGTAGCCGGCGTCGATGCGGGTGCGGCCCAGCGACAGCGCCAGCGTGGGGTTGACCCCGTAGCGGCGCAGCGCCGAGAACTCGCGGAAGCCCTCGCTGTTCTCCCACATCCCGTTGAAGCGCGCGGCCACTGCGCCGGAGAGCCCCTGCCCCACGTCCACCAGGGTGCGCTTGTGGCCCCACGAGCCGGTCTCCACGGTGAAGGTGCGCACGGGCGCCCAGCCGGCCTGCTTGCTCACCCGGTTCAGCACGCCCCCGCCGCCGCCGCGGCCGAAGATCATGGCGTTGCTCCCCTTCAGCGCCTCCACGCGCTCCACGTTGTACAGGTCGCGAAGGTACTGCGCGTCGTCGCGCACGCCGTCCACGAAGAAGTCGGCGGTGCTGGCGTTGCCGCGGATGGTGGGCGCGTCGCGGTGCCCCTCGCCCTGCCCCATCTGCACGCCGGGAACGTAGCGCACCACGTCGGCCATCCCCTGCATGCTCTGGTCGGCGATCACCTCGCTGGTCACCACGCTCACCGACTGCGGCGTGTCGCGCAGCGGCGTGTCGGTCCTGGTCGCCGTGCTGCTGCGGGCCGACGCGTAGCCGCGGCTGCGCCCGGCCACCACGTTGAGCGTGGTGAGCGCGTACTCGTCGGGGGTGCCGCGGGTGACCACGGCGGTGCGCACCCCGTTGAAGCGCGCGCTCAGCCCCGTGCCCTCCAGCATCCGGCGCAGCGCCTCGGCGGCGGTGAAGCTGCCGCTGACGGCGTGTGACCGCGCGCCGGCCACGGCCGCGGCGTCCACCTGCACGCGCACGTCGGCCTGGCGGCTGAACTCGGAGAGCGCGTCGGCCAGCGGGAGCGCGGGGATGCTGAAGGTGACGCGGATCAGCGTGTCACCCGGCGCGGCCGCGCGCGTGGCGGGGACACGGGCCAGGGCGAGCGCGGTGGGGCGCGCGGCCTGCGCGGGAAGTGGCATGGTGCCGAAAACGCAGAGTGCGCCGGCGGCGGTCAGCAGTCGCATATCGAGCAAACGATCGAGAGTGTTTGAGAACGATTCTCAACCGCATCTTATGATCCGTCTCTCCCCTCCGCAAGAGTTCGTTGAGACTGATTTTCAACCAGTGGAGCAAAGAAGATGCGGAGCGGAACGGCCGGGTTGATTGCAAGTAGATGCGCTGCATCTGGTTACGTGCGTACAAGGGAGGATGGGGCATGCCGCGGCGGTAGCCTCCCCTGCTCTTCGCGGGGGAGGGGGGCAGCGAAAGAATGGTTGCTTCGGAGATCCTGGAGCCCCCGCGGCACGGATTTGGACTGTGCACCGCGCGAGCGCGATCGTGACGCGCACCCACGCTTCCCACCCAGCCGGAGACCGACTTGTCCGACGCATCCACGCCGCCCGCGGCGAAGGAATTTTCGCACGCGATGGTGCTGCAGCGCGTGCAGCCCGCGCTGCTGGGGCTGATGGATGGCTCCGTTTCCACGCTGGCGCCGCTGTTCGCCGCGGCCGAGCTCACGCAGCGGCCGCTGGCGGCGTTCTACGTGGGCACGGCGGCCTCGGTGGGCGCGGGGATCAGCATGGGGCTGGCCGAGGCGCTGTCGGACGACGGGGTGATCAGCGGGCGCGGGAACCCGTGGAGCCGCGGCGCCATCACCGGGCTGGCCACCACGCTGGGCGGGATGTTCCACACCCTTCCCTTCCTTCTCCCCAACCTGAGCACCGCGCTCACGCTCGCCTACGTGGTGGTGGTGATCGAGCTGGTCGCCATCGCCTGGATCCGCCGGCATTTCATGAAAAGCCCGCTCGGCCCCACCATCATCCAGGTGGTGGTGGGTGGCGCGCTGGTGTTCGCGGTGGGGATGCTGCTGGGGAACGCGGGGGGATGAAGCGGGCTGCGTGGCGCGGCTGACAGGGGATTGAGGTGCTGAGTGCTGAGTGCTGGGTGCTGAGTGCTGAGTGCCGGCTGCTGAATCTCAGCGATGGGCCGTGTCATTCTGGAAGGAACCTGCCTCCATCTCCGCGTTCGAATCCGCTCGTCATTTGATCGCGCCGCGGATCGCCTCGGCCGCGTCGTCCAACGCGGCGCGCGGGGGGAGCGTGCGGTAATCCGGGCCGAAGCGCAGGCCGAAGCCGTCGCGGCTCCAGCGCGGGAAGACGTGCAGGTGCGCGTGGAACACCTCCTGCCCCGCAGCCTCGCCATCGGCCAGGAACAGGTTCACCCCCTCGCAGCGCAGGCCGCTTTCCCGCAGCGCCGCGGCCACGCGCCGGGCGGCGCGCATCATCTCGGCCGCGTCATCCGCATCCAGCTCCGCCAAGCTCGCGGCGTGGCGCAGGGGGATCACCAGCACGTGGCCGGGGTTCACCGGCTGGATGTCCATGAACGCCGCCACGCGCTCGCCGCGCAGCACGAAGCTGGCGGGGAGCTGGCCCGCCAGGATGCGGCAGAACACGCACTCCTCGCTCATGGCGGCACGGGGGACCGGGGCGGGTGGAGCGGGCGGGGCTTGGGTGCGCCGCGCGCGAAGAGCTGGGTGTAGAACCAGCGCCCGTCGGCGCTGCGCGCCACGCCCACGCCGCTGCGCTCCCAGTCGCCTTCCATGGTGTGCCGGTGCGGCGGGCTCCCCACCAGCCCGGCCAGCGCCACCCGCGCGGTGGTGTCGGCCGCGTAGTCGTTGAACGCCAGGTTCTCGCCCAGGAACGGATACCCCAGCGCGACCGCCTGGGCGGCGCGCTCCTCGAAGCGCTCGTGGCTGAACGGAACCGCGCCCGACGCCATCGCCCGGCTGTGTTCCCGCGCCAGCGCCGCCAGGTCTTCGTCAAAGCGGAGGCGGGCCAGGTTCAGCGAGTCGCGGTGCAGGCTCACGTGCTGGAACAGCTCCCACTCCAGGGTGTGGTACTCGCTCACCGGCGCCGGGTCGGCCGCGCGGGCGGGGCGGGTGCACGCGGCCAGCGCGAGCATCAGCACGCCCGCCGCGTACCTTGCCGCGATCCCGCCCCGCATCCCGCGCTTGATGATATGGACGCCGCGCATCACGCCGTGGCCGAGCCGTCCGCCAGGGCGTCGTTCAGGCGGCTGTTCAGCTCCACGTGCAGCAGCAGCACGTTGGGGTCGCGGCGGCACACCAGGTCATAGCGGTTCACGGTGGGCTCGTCGCCCTCGTCCACCGCCACCAGCTCGCGCGCCTGGCGAACGAAGTCGCGCCCGGCCTCATCCGTCACCGCCTCTTCGCCCGAGAGCGCCTCGTCGATCTGCACGATCAGGCCGCTGAAGGGCCGCAGCCAGGCGAAGAAAGGATCCTCGATCAGCGCCTGCAGCAGCTGCGAGTTGGTTACCGGGCCGCGGCTGCGCTCCCACTCGCCGCGCTCGCTGTCGATCAGCGCCTTGTGCAGGCGCAGCAGCCCGCGCCGCACCTCCACCAGGCCGGTGCGCAGCGGCTCGGGGGTGGGGTTGCGCCGGGTATATCGGGGTGTGGTCATCAGCTCGTCTCGCCTGGTTGGAAACAACGTTTCCCCTAGAAACACGGAAAAACCGCGCCGGTTCCCCAGCATGTGTGAAGTCCCGCTGTTCCGCCCGGATGCGCCCGCGACGGGAATGCGCCCGCGAGTTGACTGATCCCCATCCGTCACGGCGTCTCGCATCGGAACCGGCTCCGCGGATCGGCCGCACACCGGACCGCCGTCCTGCTACTGGGCGATTGGGCGTTCCGAGCAGCGGGTGACGCCTGCCAGGGCCTCGGACCGCAAGCCTCTCGAAGCGCGCGGGACGACGGATGTTTCATCGCTGTCGGAACGTCGCCCCGTGCGTGGTGTCCCATCCTCCGTCATCCTTTCCCGCCCTCACAGCCGCCCGCGCTCAAACATGAATCCCTTGCACGTCGTTGCCCTGTCGGCCGCGCTGATCGCCGCCGCGCCGCTGGCCCATGCCGCGCCAACGCCATCGCCCGTCGATGACGCCGCGCGCGTGCAGGCGTCGCTCGAGGTGACGGTGCGCGGCGCGAGCGGGCAGGCGGTGCCCGGCGCCACCGTGCGGATCGGCGACCGGCCGGAAGTGACCACCGACACGGCGGGGCGTGCGCGGGTGCCCGGAGTGGCGGCGGGCACCTACCGCGTGACCGTGGCGCACGCGTCGCTGGGCACGCGCACGGCCACCGTCACCCTTCCCGCCGACGCCGGCTCGCTGGAACTGCGCGCGCAGGGTGACGCGCTGGCGGCCACGGTGCAGCGCGCGGTGGCGCTGGCGGGCGTGACCGGCACGGCACAGCGCAACCCGGCGCTCGAAACGCTCGGCTTCTATCAGCGGATGGAGAAGAACCCCGGCCAGTTCGTGACCGAGGACCAGATCCAGAGCCGGCGCGCGGGGCGGATGACCGACGTGCTCCGGCGGCTGAAGGGGATCCGCCTGCTCCGCTATTCCGAGAACCTCGGGATGTCGGGGAGCCGCAGCACCGCCGACCTGAGCGGCGAGATCCGCGTGGCCAGCAGCCGCGGCAGCACGGGCATCTCGCGGGTGGGGCCGTGCTGGATGGACGTGTACATGAACGGCGTGCAGGTGCAGGACGGCGCGCACGTGGACCAGGCGCAGAACCTGGACGACATCGCCACCAGCACCGTGATCGCGATGGAGGTGTACCAGCCCTCCGAGATCCCGACGGAGTACCGCTCCAGCACCTCCACCTGCGGCGTGATCCTGATCTGGACCCGGCGGTAGGACAGCATCGGCCGGGGCGAAATAAAATTCGCTGCAACGACTACAGGAAATCCGCCTTCGCGGACTACCCGCGCCGCGGCGGCCGACGTTTCGGCGCGCGGTGCAGGTCTCGAGGTGGATGTGAAGTAGCCGCACTCTCGCACTCTCGCACTTTCGCACTTTCGCACTTCCCTACCCTCCGAAACCCGCCGTTCTCGTTGCGCCCAGCCGGGAAACAGACGAAGTTCCCGAACCGTCAGAACCCGGGCTCCGTGTGCGTTCACCGACACACCCGCCGCATGCCGCCGGACGCCCGCACCGCAGGAGCTCGATGAACCCACGCATTCTCGTCCTGCTGGTCCTTGCCGCGCTGCTGGGCGCCGTGCCCATGGCCGCGCAGACCGTGCAGGGCACCCTTCGTGAGCCGTCGGGCGCGCCGGTGGAGCGCGTGCTGGTGGCGCTGGTGACCAGCACCGGCACGCAGGTGGCGCGCACGCTGACCGGCGCGGACGGCCGCTTCACCCTGCGCGCGCCGGCGGCGGGGCGGTACTCGGTGCGCGCCGAGCGCATCGGCTACTCGGCCGTCACCTCGCCCGCGTTCGACCTGGGGAGCGGCGAAACGCGCACCGAGCGGCTGGTGGCGTCGGGCGCGGCGGTC
>DASSJS010000217.1:0-5391 GCA_035691085.1 Longimicrobium sp. | reverse complement strand
ACCGTGACCGTGCTGGCCGGGAGCACGGCCGCCGGCGGTCCGCGACCCCTCGGTGAAGGTCGCGGAGGCGATCTGCTCGAACACCAGCCCGCTGGCGGCCGGCGTCAGCGTTCCCGCGCCGTGCAGGCCGGGCGAGACGGGGCGGACTGCGGCACGCACCTCTCCGCCGATCCCGGTGATCGTCACCTCGTACACCCCGAGGGGGAGCAGCGGTGCGCGCGGTGCCGTGGGCGTGACGGGCACGGTCGCGTCTCGCGCGCACCCGGCAAGAACGCATGCCGCCACGACGGCGCACGATCGAAGCAAGTGTCGCATTGTACCATCCGTTTCGGGTTATTACTTGAACAGCAGGAAAGCTAGACTATGCGCTCCGGCGACGGCTGTAAAGGATCTCGTTGTATATGGGAGCGCATCAGAATGGCTGGCCCACACGGGGTAAGAGAAGGACGCGAGTCCCAAATTTCACGGCGTTGATGAAGCTCAGAAAGAGAAAAATTTTACGCGTGTGCCGTGTCTGGATCGTTGTAGCATCCCTGCGTCCGGCGCCGGGAGACGCCTCACCGGGCCATCCATCCCTCGCGAATCGCCCGCACGAAGAAAGCCTTCTCCCGTCGCGGAAGAAGGCTTTCGTCGCGCGATGAACACGGGCCGGTGAACGTCGCCTGCTGTTCCCTGTTCCCTTTCAGGGCACGTAGATCGACCGCGTGGGCGAACGCAGCCGCCGCCCGACCCCTTCCAGCGTCGAAACGCCGCTACCACTGCTGTAGGTCACGTTGATGCTGGCGCTTCCGCTCACCAACGCCGCGGGCGAGCCGATGGTGGCCGACGGGCCCGACACCCGCGACACGGCCACGGTATCCACAGCGGCGGCCTTCACGTTTCCGTAGCGGTCCATCGCCTTCAGGGTCACCGGGTAGGGCGTGCCCACGCTGGGGTTGTTGGGGGTGTTCACGCGGAAGTAGGCGCCGCACGAGTTCACCGACTCGCCCGAAAGGTACAGGGCCAGCCGCGTGTAGGCCGCGGGCGCGGTGATGTAGGTGATGGGCGAGGCCTCCGTTCCGGCCGTCACCACCGAGCAGATCTGGCGCTGGCCCGGGTAGTCGGTCACGTTCGGGTCCTCGGCCGGGCTCCCCGCCAGCACCGTCACCACCGTGGCTCCCAGCGATGACGCGCGCTCGCGCAGCCGCCGGACGGCGCCGGTGTCCTGCGACTCCTCGATGCTCTCCGTCATTCGCGTGTCCGAATCCTCCACGAAGATCACCTGCACGAAGAAGCCGTTCACGTCGTTGGCGGCCGAGGCCTGGCGCGGCACGCGGAAGGCCAGGGTCAGCTCACCGTCGAACTGGTTGGGCGACGAGGTGGCGTCCACGAGCTGCCGCGAGCTGTTGCCGTGGCTGCGGACGACGAACCCCACGGGGAAGACATTGGTTACGCCCGAGGGCGGTGTGATCCCCGAGATCTCGCCCGAGGAGTACACCTGCAGCACGTCGGGATACGGGGACAGGAGAGTCACGCCGTCGCGCCCCATCGTCACCGCGCCGGTGGGGACGATGAGCTTGGCCAGCGCGGTGTCGGCCGAGGTGCCGTCGGGCCTGGTAATGGACGAGAATGCCGTTCCGGGAATGGTGGCGGTGGTGGAGGTGAGCAGCATGGTCAGGTTGTTCCGGGTGCCGCCGGTGGCGTTCCGCACCCGGTAGGTGACGGTGAAGTACCGCTGCCCATCGCTGCCGCGCGGGCCGTCGCTGACCACCGAGCCGCTGATCTGCTCGATCACGAGGCCGGTGTTGCTGTACTGCGTGAGCGTGCCGCGCATGCCCGACGGCGCGATCACCGGCCGCACCGTGGAGGTGATCTGTTCCGAGGCGATCCCCGTGACGTGGATCTGGTACACGCCCACGGGTGTGATCGGAGTGCGCGGGTTTCCGGCGTCGGGCGGAAGGGTGGGGCGCGCGGCATCGTTGACGCAGGCGGCGGATGCGAGGAGTGCGATGGCTGCCAGCAGGCGTGGCGCATGGCGCATGGGAACCTCCACGGTGAGGGGTACCGATCGCGGTCGAAGAACCACGATCATCCACAGTAGGGTCCACTACACGCACTTGAAAGGTTCTAAAAGGAGTGATGTGCGCGCCAGGGGAAGATCCCCATAGAATCCTGTGCATCCCGTTTACAGCAGGCACGACATATCAACATCGGCCAACACGGGCGGATATCAGAGAATGTCTGATTTCCCGAGTAGACTCGTCGGCCCGCCAATCCGTCGACGTGCAGAAAGCGCGGCGGGGCGGCGCCCTAATGGCACCGCCCCGCCGCTCATCCATCGATCCCAGTCCTTCGCTACGCCCGCTCCACGCGGTTGCGCCCGTTGGCCTTGGCCTGGTACAGCGCCCGGTCGGCGGCGCGGAGCAGGGTGGCGATGTCGCGGCCGTCGTCGGGGTAGGCGGCCACGCCGAAGCTGGCGGTGACCGAGCGGGGCACCTCGGAGTTGGGCGGCAGCGTCTCGATCAGGATGCGCAGCCGCTCGACCAGGCGCTCGGCCTCTTCCTTCCCCGTTTCGGGGAAGACCAGCGCGAACTCCTCGCCGCCGAAGCGGCAGGCGCTGTCGGTGCTGCGGAAGGTGTGGCGCACCGCGCGGCCGATGCGCTGCAGCGCGTTGTCGCCCACCTCGTGGCCGTACTCGTCGTTCACCCGCTTGAAGTGGTCGATGTCGAGCAGCACCAGCGCCAGCGGGCGCTTGTAGCGCTTGGCGCGGCTGAACTCCAGCTCCAGGATCTCGTCGAAGCCGCGGCGGTTGTGGCAGCCGGTGAGCGGGTCGATGGTGGCCTGCGCGCGCAGCCGGTCCAGCAGCTCGGCGTTGCGGAGCGCCACGGCGCTGCTGTCGGCCAGCGCGCGCAGCAGCCGCAGCTCGTGCTCCTCGTACGGCGCCTCGGTCATCCGCTTGCCCAATATCAGCAGCCCCGCGTCACCATCGCCAAAGTCCAGCGGGGCCACCACGGCGATCTCGGCCGGCACGTGGTCGCGGATCTCGGCGTCGTGCCCGGGGACCACGGGGGGCTGGCCGGGGGTGGCCACCTGCCGCACCACCCGCGCGGGGATGGCGTAGGCCACGCTCTCGCCGCGCAGGCTGCGCACCGCGCGGCAGGTGTACTGCTCGCCGTCGGTGTGGTAGAGGGCCGCCCACCAGGCGAAGAACACCTCGCCCACGCTGTCCAGCACCAGCCGCTCCGTCTCTTCCAGGCTGCGGACCACGGAGAGGGTGCGCGCCACCTGCTGCAGCGCGTTCAGGTGAAAGCGGAGCTGGTCGAGCTCCATGGCCTGGCCGGCGCGCAGCTCCTGCACCTGCCACACGCGCGTGAGGTGCTTCTCCAGCGCGGCGGTCACCTCGTTGGGGAGCGCCGCGTCCTGCGCGGCCCACAGCTCGCCCTGGCCGCCCGGCGCGGGAAAGCCCAGCACCTGCCGCATCCCCTCGCGCGCGTCGCCCACGGCCAGCGGCACGGGGCGGGTGGGCACGCCCAGCGAGCACGGGCACCGCGTCACCCGCCGCACGGCCTCCACGCACGCGGCCGCCACCTCGGCGGTGGTGCCCACCAGGGGAACCGCCGAGAACAGATGGGCGATGTCGGCCGCGGAGGGCCAGTCGCCAGCGGGGGCGTGGAGCTCGGGGAGCTGCACGGTGGGTTGCGTGGTGATGCTCATGGAGAGGTGAGGGCCACGGAAGCGAACGCGGGCCGTGGCTCCGGAAAGGCATTCCTCGTTCCAAACCCATGTTCCCGCCGGGGAACATGGGAAACCAGATGGGCCGGGCCATCTCACCGTGCCGCGGCGGGGTCGCCCAGGCACGGGAAGCTCATGTCACATCAGGAAATACGAAGAGTGGAGCCAAAATAACGTTTACCGGCGCGGCGCGCACCCCGCCGCACCGAAGCGGAACGAACGTTCGCCCTCCATCCGCCCCGCCATCCGGAGATCGCGGTGCTCCGTGCATTTTGCGGCGCGAGCCACCGGATGCGCAAGGGCGCCCACACATCTTCTCCCGTCACGAGAGTGCCCCAGATGCGCGAGCGCCTTCAATCCTCACGTTCAAAGGCAGTACGAAAGTACGGGTACGGAGTACGGAAGCCAAGGCACTCACGCACTCACGCACTCACGCACTCACGCACTCACGCACTCACGCACCTGTTGGAACGTCAGCCCCCCGCGCGATCCTCTAATCCCCCAGCGCAATCCCCAGCTGCCGCGCCGCCAGCACCACGTCCGACTCCAGCGGCACCCGCTTGATCTCGGAGATGGCGTCGGCCAGGGGGACGGCGTGCACGTTGGCGCCCTGCAGCGCCACCATGGTGCCCAGGCTCCCCTCGCGGATGCAGCGCACCGCCGCGCAGCCAAAGCGCAGCGCCAGGTTGCGGTCGAAGGCGATGGGGCTGCCGCCGCGCTGGATGTGGCCCAGCACCAGCGTGCGCGTCTCCTTACCCGAGAGCGCCTCGACGCCGGCGGCCACCTGGTCGGCGATGCCGCCGTAGCGGCCGGTGGCGTCGGCGAAGCTGGGCTGGCCGCCGGCGGGGAGCGCGCCCTCGGCCACCACGATGATGCTGAAGCGGCGGCCGTGGCTCTCGCGCTCCTTCAGCTTCTCGGCGATCAGGTCGAGCCGGTAGGGGATCTCGGGGATCAGGATCACGTCGGCGCCGCCGGCCATCCCGCTCTCGAGCGCGATCCACCCGGTGTGGCGCCCCATCACCTGCACCACCATCACCCGCTGGTGCGCCTCGGCGGTGCTGTGCAGGCGGCCGATGGCGTCGGTGGCAACCTCCACCGCGGTCTGGAAGCCGAAGGTGAGGTCGGTGGCGCGCAGGTCGTTGTCGATGGTCTTGGGGACGCCCACCACCGGCAGCCCCTTGCGGTGCAGCGCGTGCGCGATGTTCAGCGACCCGTCGCCGCCGATGGCGATCAGCGCGTCGATCTGCAGGCGCTTGAAGGCGGAGACGATCTCGTCGCTGCGGTCCACCTTCCCCCAGGTGCCGTCGGGCTGGCGCACTTCCAGGCCGAACGGGTTGCCGCGCGTGGTGGTGCCCAGGATGGTGCCGCCCAGGTGGGTGATGCCGCGCACGGCGTGGGCCGTGAGCGGAAACACCCCCGCCTCGCCGTCCACCTCTTCCTCCAGGATCCCCATGTAGCCGCGGCGGATCCCCAGCACCTCCCACCCCTCGCGCAGCGCGGCCAGCGTGGCCGCGCGGATCACCGCGTTGAGGCCCGGCGCGTCACCCCCGCCGGTGTTGATCGCGATGCGGCGGATGCCGCGTCCCCCGTTGTCCATCGATCGCCTTCTCGGTATCAGAGTGATGCGGACAATGTACTCGGGCGGGGGCGGTACGAAAGTACGGGGGTACGGGGGTACGG
>DASSJS010000216.1:0-14430 GCA_035691085.1 Longimicrobium sp. | reverse complement strand
GATACGAGAAGGGTCAGCATCAGCCCGTACACGGCGGCCATCATGCTGGTCAGGATCAGCTGCGCGCCGTGGTTCTCCATCCGGAAGAACGCGGCGAATCCAACGGTGATCACCCCACCCAGCAGCACGATGGTCCAGGTGACCACCCCCACGCCCTGGCTGCCCAGGAACACCCGCTCCCGGCGCGCGTCGAGCATCTCGTCGATCTCGGTCATCATCTGCGGGTACACGCGCTCTTCCTGCGGCGTGGAGGGCCGGAAGGTGTAGACCTCGGTGGACAGGTGGTCCACCGCGCGGAAGGTGCGGTCGCTGCGCTCGCCGTGCCTGGCGCGCGGCCACTCGTCGGTGAGCACCAGGTACACGTAGGCGGCCACGTCGCGCTGAAGCCGGTCGCGGTTGGCGGGCTCCAGCCCGCTCAGCACGCGGTACAGGTCGCTGGTGGCGTTGGCCTCGTTCCCCACCGCCTGCTCCACATCGCCGTAGTCGGCCTGCGCGTTCACCACCAGCAGCCCCAGCGCCACGGCGTACATCATCCCGATGAACGCGTGCAGCGCCGCGGCGGTGCCGTTGTCTTCCAGGCTCAGGCGCCAGCGCAGGCGCCGCGCGAGCAGCACGGCCACCACGGCGTACGCGACGGACACGGCCAGCAGGAGCGCCGCGAGGAGCGGTGTGGGGAGGTCGTAGAGCCAGTGCATGGGCGGGGCGGGGAAGGGCCGGCTGACGGGCGGGGACATGGATACGGCTGGATTGTGCCGCCAAGTATAGCGTTCCGCGCGTGGCGGCGCACGACTCACGTTCGACTCGCCATCGCCCCCCGGGTTGCGCCACCGCGAGACGGCCGCGCTGAGCTCAGCCGAGCAAAGACGGCTGCGCGCGCTGCAACCTGGCGTTGATTTGGACCCAGAGCACCAGAGAACCAGAGGACCAGAGGACTTCCTCGCGAGCCCTCTGGTGCTCTGGTCCTCTGGTGCTCTGGGTAACATCAACGTCAGGTCGTGCCGCGCGCGGTCGCGGGCTTCGCTCCGAAACCCTTCCTCATGTGCGAGTCGCGGAGTGTGACTTCGGGCCGTTGAACACGCGGAGCCGCGGATTCATCCGCGCACCGACCTTGCATCCCACGCCCGCAGAAGTGTCTGGGAACCGTTCACCCAGTGGCCCGTTGCGGCTCCGCTCCGTATCTTCCCCAACATGGTCTCTCTCTTCGACATCCTCGGGCCCACCATGGTCGGCCCCAGCAGCTCGCACACCGCCGGCGCCTGCCGCCTGGGGCAAATGGCGCGCGCCATCGCCGGCGGCACCCCCGAGCGCGCGCTGGTGCGCCTGCACGGCTCCTTCGCCGCCACCGGCGAGGGGCATGGGACGCACCGCGCCATCGTGGGCGGCCTGATCGGCCTGAGCCCCGACGACCTGCGCCTGCGCGAGGCGTACGACGAGGCTAAGGCCGCCGGGCTGCAGTGGGATTTCGAGGACGTGGACCTGGGCGAGGACGCGCACCCCAACAGCGCCATCGTCACCACCTGGCTGAACGGGGTGGAAACGACCATGCGCGGCGCGTCGCTGGGCGGCGGGCGGGTGGAGGTGACCGAGGTGGACGGATTCCCCGTCGCGCTCGGCGGCAACTACAACACGCTCGTCCTCCTGGCGCACGACGAGCCGGGGACCATCGCCGCCGTGGCCACCATCCTCGCCGCGCACCACGTGAACCTGGCCACCATGCGGGTGGACCGCACCGGGCGGCACCAGGACGCGCTGATGACCATCGAGGCCGACGAGCCGGTGAGCGAGGCCGCCCTGGGCGCCATCCGCTCGTTCCCGTGGCTGCGCTGGGCACGCGTGGTCCCCAAGATCTCCTGACGGGGTATCACGCCGCATGCACAAGTCCATCGAGTCGCTGATCCGCGACGCAGAAGAGAGCGGCCGCCCCCTCCCGCGGGTGGTGCTCGAGACCGAGGCCGCCGAGACCGGCATCCCCGCGGCCGACATCCGCGCCCGCATCAGCCGCACCCTGGAGGTGATGCGCCGCGCCATCGACGAGGGGCTGAAGGGAAACGTGCGCTCCGCCAGCGGAATGACCGGCGGCCGCGCGCGCAAGCTGTGGGAGAACGGCCCGCGGCTCCTCGGTCCACGAGTGACGGAGACGCTGGCGCGCGCCATCTCGACCCTCGAGGTCAATGCCGCGATGGGGCTGATCGTTGCCGCGCCCACCGCCGGCGCCGCCGGGGTGCTCCCCGCCGTGCTGGTGAGCATGGACGACTTCCAGCACCTGGGCGACGACAAGCTGGTGGACGCCATGCTGGTGGCCGGCGGCGTGGGCGGGGTGATCGCCCAGCGCGCCTCGCTGGCTGGCGCCGAGGGCGGGTGCCAGGCCGAGACGGGGACGGCGGCGGCGATGGGCTCGGCGGCGGTGGTGTGGCTGAGCGGCGGCACGCACGAGCAGATCGCCACCGGCGTGGCGCTCACGCTGCAGGGGATGCTGGGGCTGATCTGCGACCCCATCGGCGGGCTGGTGGAGATCCCCTGCATCTACCGCAACGCCTCGGCCGCCATGCAGGCCATCGCGGGGGCCGAGATGGCGCTGGCGGGGCTCGACTTTCCCGTGAGCGCCGACGAGGTGATCGACGTGATGGGCGAGGTGGGGCGCCGCATGCCCAGCGCCTACCGCGAAACGGCGATGGGCGGGCTGGCCGCCACCCCCAGCGCGCGGCGGCTGGTGCAGATCAAGCCGTCGTCGCGGCCGTCGGGGATCAGCCGGTGAGGCGCGAGGCCCCCGGGGCTGGACACCCGCGGGGTACCGCTGAAACATTCCGTCCAGCAAACGCGTAACTTCGGGCCGAACGACTGATGGTTCCGATTCCGATCATCCTGTTGATGATCCTCATCGCCTACCTGGCGCGCTGGGTGCTCACCAGCACCGGCACCCGGGGCGACCGGCAGCTCGAGGCGCAGCACACGGCCGAGCTGGCCCGGCTGCGCGAGGAGGTGGACCAGCTCACCGCCCAGGTGGTGAGGCTGCAGGACGAGCAGTCGTTCACCATGCGCCTCCTGGCCGAGGGAGGCGAGCGCCCCGCGGCGCTCCCCGGCCCGGCGCCCCAGACCCCGACGACACAGACGGAGATGCCCTGACCTATGCTCACCCGCGATGACGTGGAAAGCTACCTGCTGCGCACGGGGCTGGACCACGAAGAGATCGGCGAAGGAATGTGGCTGGTGGCCGGCGGCAGCGCCGGGATCGTGATCCACCTTTCGCCCCCGCTGCTGGTGTTCCGCATGAAGGTGATGGACCTGCCCGGCGACGAGCCGCGCTGCGGGCAGCTCTTCCGCCGCCTGCTGGAGCTGAACGCCACCGACCTGATCCACGCCGCCTACGGGCTGGAAGAGGGCGACGTGATCCTGACCGAGAGCCTGGAAGTGGAGAACCTGGACTTCAACGAGTTCCAGGCCACGATCGACTCCTTCCAGATGGCCCTGGCCTCGCACATGGACGCGCTGGCCGAGTACCGCGACTGCGCGCCGGCCCAGGCCTGAACCGAAAGAACATCCCATGGGAATCTTCGATCGTTTCTCCACCATGCTCAGGTCGAACATCAACGACCTGATCGCCCGGGCCGAGAACCCGGAAAAGATGCTCAACCAGGTGATCGAGGACATGCGCGGCCAGCTCGCCAAGGCGAGGCAGGAGGTCGCGGTGGCCATCGCCGATGCCGCCAAGCTGAAGAAGCAGGTGGATGACGAGCAGAAGCAGGCGCAGGACTGGGAGCAGCGCGCCATGCTGGCCGTGCGCCAGGGGCGCGACGACCTGGCCCGCCAGGCGCTGATGCGCCACCAGGAGCACGCCGTGCGCGCCCAGGACCTGAACGCCACCTGGCAGCGCCACCAGGAAGACACCGAGAAGCTGCGCGACGCGCTGCGCCAGCTGAACGAGAAGATCCAGGAGGCGCAGCGCAAGAAGAACCTGCTGATCGCCAAGCAGCGCCGCGCGCAGGCGCAGCGCCGCATCCACGAGACCATGTCGGGCCTCAGCGACTCGAGCGCCTTCGAGGCGTTCGACCGCATGGCCGAGCGCATCGAGCAGAACGAGCGGATGGCGATTGCCGCCGCCAGCGTGAGCGAGGAGCTGACCGGCGACAACCTGGAGCGCGAGTTCAAGCAGCTCGAGAGCGGCGGCGACAGCGAGATCGACTACAAGCTGCTCTCCATGAAGCAGCAGCTGGGCATCCTTCCGCCCCCGCCGCCGGCCGAGAACCGCGCGCTGGGCGCGGGGCAGCCGCAGGAGGCGCAGCCCGCCGCCGCGCCCGCCCAGGCCGGCGCCAACGGGCAGGGCGGCCCCATCGTCCCTCCGCCTCCGGCCGGCGCGCAGACCAGCGGCGGCTCGCGCATCCACGAGGCCGAGCTGCTGGAGGAGTTCGAGGCGCTGGAGGAAGAGGAGCGCGGCCGCGCCTGATCCCCGGCGGCTGCTGCTCGATACGGTACGGCTCGAAACACGAAGCCCCTCCTCCGCGGGTCGCGGGGGAGGGGTTTTTTCTGGATCGTCTGACGATGCTAGCAGGCGAACTCGCCGCTGCCGCCGCAATAGCACATGATCTGGCCGTCCGTCCACGCGTCGGTGGGCTGGCACGGCCTCCAGCCGCTCAGGCACTGCTCTCCGCACATGGTCTGCGGGCAGGTGAACTGGGTGGCGTACCCGTGCACGGTCCCTTCCTTCTTCGACTTCCCGTCCGCCGTCTCGAACGACTCCACCCGCAGTTTGGCCAAGTCCAGGCTGATCTTGCGCATCGGACTCTCCCGTCTGTGCTGGGGACGCCAGGGCCTGCACCCTCTGGAGTGAGAGCCAGGGCCGGGCGCGTACTTGTTATGTCGGGAAAAGATGCAGATCCCCGGGGCGTACGGCAAGCCGGGTGCGTCAGGCCAGCATCTTCCGGAAGAAGTGGCGAGAGAAGCCGGGCGGGTAGTCGTCCAGCCGGCCGAATTCATCGTAGCCGAGCTTGCGGTAGAATTCCGGCGCCTGGAAGCTGAAGGTGTCGAGCCAGATGCCGGTGCAGCCCAGCTCGCGCGCCTCGGCCTCGGCGCGGCGCATCAGCTCCACGCCCAGGCCGCGGCCGCGCAGGCGCTCGTCCACCCACAGGATCTTCACGAACGCCCAGCGGAAGTACACGTCCGCCAGCAGCCCACCCGCGATCGCGCCGTTCTCGTCGCGCGCGAACAGGCGAAGCGGGGTGTATTCGTACTCGCCCGCCTGCGCGAGGTTGAACGCGTCGAGCCCGTTGCCCACAACCTCCATGTCGGCGATGGCTGCGTTGTCCTCACGCGTGATCGTTGTGTTCACCGGGCTTGCACGTAGGCTGGAGGGTGATTCGGACAGGGCGGGGAGGGGCGGGCGCCAGGAATCTATTCGTACCAAGCGGCCCGAGGAAGCAAGCCGAAGGGCCACTCCGCGAGACAGAATGCTTGCATGCCGCCCCACCGCGTGTGCATGATGGATGTTCGGGCGCGAACGGGTCGCGGCCGGCGTATCCCCAACGTGGAGGAGGGACCGATGAAGAAGCTGCGGCTGGATCCCGAAAAGCTCTCGGTCGAGGCCTTCGAGGTGGAGGCGGCGGAGGAGGCCGCCGGAACGGTGATGGGCGCCGACGCATCGTCGCCGCGCAACTGCACGGGGCCGGACGCGAGCTGCGGCTACCCCTACACCTGCGGCGGCACCAGCTGCCCCAGCGGCTACCCCGTCTGCCGCATCTGCAACGAAGTGTGAGGCACAGCAGGGCAGCGGATGGTCTCCGCTGCCCTGCGTCACATCATGTCCGGCCTGCATACCCGCCGCTTCGATGAGCAACCGGCGGCTGCCGTCTGGCCGACGCGCGGCCGCAGCTTCGTCTCCGCGAGGAAAATACCGTTGATTGGGACCCAGAGCACCAGAGGACCAGAGCACCAGAGGGCTCGCCGCTGGTCCTCCGGTTTTCTGGCGCTTCTGGTCTCTTGGGTTGTTGCCGTTCAGTAGCCTTCGGCCCGTCTGCCGGTCCGCATCGCCGCACGCACGCTGGTTCACTGCGTTGCGCCCAGCATCTCCTTCATCTTGTTGAAGAAGTTGGCCTTCAGCTCCTTGCTGTCTTCCTCGCTGAGCGAGGTGCGCTTGCCGGTGCGGTACTCCAGCAGGTCCGGCGGCACCTCCTTCAAGAAGCGCGAGGGCTGGCGGGGGACCGGCTCGCCGCGCTGCCGGCGCGTGGCGCAGCCGCTCAGCGTCAACCGATGGCGCGCGCGGGTGATGCCCACGTAGAACAGGCGGCGCTCCTCGGCGATCGGGTCCATCCCCAGCTCAGAGACGGCTTCCACGCTGCGGGTGTGGGGAAGGATCTCTTCTTCCAGGCCCACGATGAATACGTGCGTGAACTCCAGCCCCTTGGCGGCGTGGAGCGTCATCAGCGTCACCCGGTTGGGCTCCTCGTCCTTGTCGTCCTTCTTCTCGTCTTCCTCGAGGAGCGAGATCTTTTCCAGGAACGAGCGGAGGCTGGGCGCCTCCCAGTCGTCCTCCTCGTCGGGGAGCGGCTGCTGCGTCCACACCCGCTCCTCGTAGGTGCCGATACTGGCGAGGAAGTCGCGCAGGATGTCCACGCGCACCTCGGCGGCGCGCTCGCTCTTGGCGTTGTCGGCGCGCACCGCCTCTTCCAGCCGCACGCGGCCGACCACCCCCTTCGCGAAGGCGAGCAGGGTGCGGTCGGTCTGCCCCGCGGCGATGGAGGCCTCGGTGGCGGTGTACTCCAGCCGCAGCTCGTCCATCATCTCCACGAAGTGGCGGATCGGCTCCTGCTGCGCCCTGTTGATCCCGTCCACCTCGCTGGCGCGGCGCAGCATCTCGTACATGCTCACGCCGTTGCCGCGCGCCGCCTCGAGGATCTTGAGCTGCGTGGTCCGCCCGATCCCGCGGAGCGGATAGTTGAGGATGCGCCGCAGCGCCGCCTCGTCGCGCGGGTTGATCAGCACCTTCAGGTACGCCACCGCGTCGGCCACTTCCTTGCGGTCGAAGTAGCTCTGCCCGCCCACGACGCGGTAGGGGATGTTGTTCGCGCGCAGCGCCTCTTCCAGGGGCCGCCCCTGGAGGTTGGTGCGGTAGAGCACGGCGAAGTCGCTCCACTGCACGTTCTCGGTCAGCCGGCGGATGGAGATCTCGCGCCCCACCATCTCGGCCTCCTGCTCCTCGGCCGTCTTCGCCCCGTCATCCACGAACTCCCAGTAGTCGATCTTGGGCCCCGGCCCGTTGCTGGTCCGCAGCGTCTTCTCGCGCCGCGAGGTGTTGTGGACGACGACGGCGTTGGCCGCGTCCAGGATCCGCTGCGTGGACCGGTAGTTCTCTTCCAGCACGACGACCCGCGCGCCGCCGAAGTGGCGCTCGAAGTCGAGGATGTTGCGCACGTCGGCGCCGCGCCAGGCGTAGATCGACTGGTCGTCGTCACCCACCACGCACAGGTTCTTGCGCGGGCCGGCCAGCAGCCGGGCCATCTCCAGCTGGGCGCCGTTGGTGTCCTGGTACTCGTCGATCATCAGGTAATGCCAGCGCCGCCAGTACCCCTCGCGCACCTCGGCATGCTCGCGCAGCAGCTGCACGGGAAGGAGGAGGAGGTCGTCGAAGTCGGCCGCCCCCGCTGCCCGCAGCGCCTGCTCGTAGCGGGGATAGACGTCGGCCGCCATCACCGCGTAGTCGTCGTTGCGGTTCCCCTTCACCGGCCCGGCGGCGATCTCTTCCGCCGCCTCGCGCGGGGCCACCAGGCGGTTCTTCCACTCGCTGATCTTGTAGAGGATGCGCTTGGGGTCCCAGTTCTCCTCGCCGGCGCTGGCCTGGACGTGCACCTCCTGGTCGATGATGCGCTTGACGATGGCGCCCTGGTCGCCCGTGCCGTAGATGGAGAACTCCTTCGGCAGCCCCAGCTTGTCGCCATGCTCGCGCAGGATGCGGGCGCCCAGCGAGTGGAAGGTGGAGAGCAGCACCCCCTTGGCATCCTTCCCCACGATTTTGGCCACGCGCTCGCGCATCTCGGCGGCGGCCTTGTTGGTGAAGGTCACCGCCATCACGCGGCGCGGGTCCACGCCGCGGTCGCGCACCAGGTACGCGATACGGTAGACGATGGTGCGCGTCTTACCCGACCCGGCGCCGGCCAGGATCAGCACCGGCCCCTCGGTGGCCAGCGCGGCCTCGCGCTGTTCGGGGTTGAGCTCGCGGAGGTATTGGGGGATGAACTGCTGGACCACGATGGCAGAGGTGCGAAAACAGCGAAACAGGTGCGCTAGTGCGTGAGTGCGCTAGTGCGGGAACGGCTGAAAACAGGTGCGCCAGTGCGCTAGTGCGCCAGTGCGTTTTGGCTACGCGGCGGGGCAGGGGGGTGCGCGCGGAGTGAAACGCACTCACGCACTCGCGCACTCACGCACCGGTTCCGCGGTGCCGGACACGAGCGGCGAATCCTGCCTCGCCACCCCGCCGCGCGCCGCCTCCGAAACTACCCGAAAACCCGCACCGGGTCAAAGTTTGACGGGCTTCGGCCCGGCCGCTATGTTTCTGCCGAACCGCCCGGAGACGGCCACCCCCAACGGAGGATACATGACGTTACGAGACCGCTTCACGGGGCTCTCGGTCGCGGACGCGCTTGCCGTACGCGCCAAGGACGATCCCCGGCGGCCGTTCGTCGTGTTCGGGGACCGGCGCTGCACCTACGCGCAGATCGACCACCAGAGCAGCGCCCTGGCGGCCGCCCTGCACGAGCTGGGCATCGAGGCGGGCGACCGGATGGCGCTCACCCTTCCCAACTGGCCCGAGTTCATCGTGGCCACCTTCGCGGCGGCCAAGCTCGGCGCCGTGATCGTGCCGCTCAACCCCCGCTTCACCACCCCCGAGCTGCAGTACATGCTGCGGCACTCCGAGACGGCCGTGGTGGTCACCGCCGAGAACTGGGAGCGGGTGGACTACCTGGCGCGGTATGAGGGGTTCCTGGCCACGCTCCCCGACCTGCAGTACGTGGTGAGCGTGGGCGAGGAAGACCTGTGGTACGACGACCGCATCCACCAGTTCGAGGACCTGGTGTCCAGCGGCGAGGGGCGTGACTTTCCCCTGCACCACGGGAGCGCCGACGAGCTGTTCGCCATCCTGTACACCTCGGGCACCATGGGGAAGCCCAAGGGGGTGGCGCTCACCCACGGCAACCTGCTCACCACCGCCGCCGGCACCGCCGACGCGCTGGCGCTGACCGGCGACGACGTGGTGTTCGGGCTCAACACGCTCTTCAACGTGTTCGGGCTGAGCACGGGCGTGCTGGGAACGATGATGGCCGGCGGCACCCTGGTGCTGCAGGACCACGACGACACCGGCCAGGCGCTGGAGCTGGTGGCGCGCGAGAAGGTGACCGTGTACCACGGCGTGCCCACCAACTTCGTGCTCGCGCTGGGCGTGCCCGAGCGGGCCGAGCTCGACCTGTCGTCGCTGCGCACGGGGATCGTGGCCGGGGCGCCGGCGCCCGAGGAGCTGGTGGCGCGGGTGCGCCGCGAGCTGGTTCCCGATTTGCGCATCGGCTACGGGCTCACCGAGACCAGCGAGACGGTGGCGCTCACCCTGGGGGGCGACCCGCCGGGAAAGAGCCTCACCACCGTCGGCCGCCCGCTCCCCGGCGTGGACATCCGCGTGCTGGACGTGGACGGCAGCGTGCTCCCGGTGGAGAGCGTGGGCGAGATCGCGGTGAGCGGGCCCTGCGTGATGCGGGGGTACTACCGCCAACCGGGCGAGACCTCGCTGGCGTTCACGCGCGACGGCTACTTCCTCACGGGCGACCTGGGGATGCTGGACGAGGAGGGGTACCTCCACGTCCTGGGCCGCCGCAAGGAGATGATCATCCGCGGCGGGTTCAACGTGTACCCGCGCGAGGTGGAAGACCGGCTGCACGCGCATCCCGCCGTTCTCGACGTGGCCGTGGTCGGCCTGCCGGACGAGATTCTGGGCGAGGTGAGCTGCGCCTGCATCGTTCCCGTCGAGGGGGCGATCGTCACGGGGGAAGAGATCAAGGACTTCTGCCGTGAGGTGCTGGCGGACTACAAGGTGCCCGACCTGGTCCGCTTTCTCGACAGCTTTCCCATGACGGGGAGCGGCAAGGTGCGCCGCGTGGAGCTCGCGCGCATGATCAGCGCCGAGGAGAGCAGCCGCCGCCCGTGACCCCGAGTGGACCTGAATTGCGGAGAGGCTTCTCCGGCTGTCGCCTGGAGTGTGC
Organism: Longimicrobium sp.; assembly: GCA_035691085.1. Classification (GTDB taxonomy): domain Bacteria; phylum Gemmatimonadota; class Gemmatimonadetes; order Longimicrobiales; family Longimicrobiaceae; genus Longimicrobium. The sequence goes on along the minus strand of DASSJS010000216.1, from coordinate 4,195 downwards.
GAGGCATGAGAGTGCGAAAGTGCGAACCGGGGCCGTGCGTGTGAGCACGGTTTCCCCGCGCGCTTCCGCACTCCGTCGCTTTCGCACCTCCCGCCGAAGCGGAGAGGGTCCCGCCCGCGTAACCGTAACGTGAGCGACGAAATGAACATCATGCAGAGAAGCCCGCACCTGTACGGCGGGCAGACGTACGACCCGGGCGCGCGCAACGCCGCCCTGCTGATCGACTTCGACAACATCACCCTCGGCGTGCGCAGCGACCTGGGCAAGGAGCTCAAGACGCTGCTCAACTCCGAGATCTTCCGCGGCAAGGTGGCCGTGCGCCGCGCCTACGCCGACTGGCGCCGCTACCCCAACTACGTGGTGCCGCTCACCGAGGCGAGCATCGACCTGATCTTCGCCCCCGCCTACGGCACTTCCAAGAAGAACGCCACCGACCTGCGCATGGCGGTGGACGCCATCGAGCTGGCCTTCCAGCGCCCCGAGATCGGCACCTACATCCTCCTCACCGGCGACAGCGACTTCTCGAGCTGCGTGATCAAGCTCAAGGAGTACGGCAAGTACGTGATCGGCGTGGGGATGCGCGACTCGTCGAGCGACCTGCTGATCCAGAACTGCGACGAGTACTACAGCTACCACGCGCTCTCCGGGCTGGTGCGCGAGGGCGAGCAGTCCACCAGCCGGCGCGACCCGTGGCTGCTGGTGCGCGAGGCGGCGCAGAAGATGGCCGCCGCCGGCGACAGCATGCGCACCGACCGGCTCAAGCAGGTGATGATCGACCTGGACCCCAACTTCGACGAAAAGGACGAGGGGTACAGCAAGTTCAGCAAGTTCGTGCAGGTGGCCGCCGAGAAGGGGCTGATCCGCCTGCACCGGGTGGAGAACGGCCAGTTCGAGATCGCCCCGGTGGAGGAGGAGGACGAGGGTGCCGCCGCCGCCGAGCGCTACGAGCCCCGCGCCGAGCGCTGGAACCGCGACCGCGATCGCGAAGGCCGTGGCGGGCGCGACCGCGACCGGGGCCGCGGGCGCGACCGGGACCGGGGCCGTGGGCGCGACCGCGACCGCGATCGGGACCGACCCGCCGCCGAGGTGCCGCTCCGCCTGCACCGTGACGACGAGCCGGCCGAGGCGCCCGCCGCCGCCGCGTCCGTCGCCGAGGGCGAGAGCGAGAGCCTGGCCGCCGCCTTCCCCGTGGGCGCCGCCGAGCCCGAGATCATCGCCGAGCCGCGGCACGAGCGGCCTGCCTTCGAGGCCCCGGCCGAGCCCGCGCGCGGGCCGGCGCAGGACCCGCGCACCTACGCCTACTCGCTGCTGCAGCACGCGGTGCGCTCCATGGTGAGCCGCCAGGGGCAGACCGCCCGCGACGGCGACGTGAAGCGCAAGATGCTGGAGATGGACGCGGGCTTCGACGAGCACGCGCTGGGCTTCAGCAAGTTCACCCGCTTCCTGCGCCAGGCGCACGAAGACCAGGTGGTGGACGTGCGCCGCCTGGCCGAGGGGCGCTACGAGGTGGCGCTCCCCGCCAGCGGCACCAAGCTCCCCGCGCCCACGCTCACCGGCGCGCCGCGCCCGCAGCCGATCCACGTGGACGACGAGCCGCGCGCCGAGGCCGCCGACACCGCCGCCGCCCCGCCGCGTGAGCGCGAGGGAGGCCGGGGTGGGCGAGGCCGCGGCCGGGGACGTGGTGGTGCCGAGGGCGCACCCACGCTTCTCCCCGGCCAGGTGATCGGCCAGCCCGGCGCGGCCGACGCCGCGGCGTCCGCCCCGGAGCAGCCCGCCGCGGGCGCGCCGGATCAGCCGGTCGAGCGCCCGGCCGCCGAGGCCCCGCGCGAGGAGCGCCGCCCGGAGCCGCGCCGCGACCAGGAGCGCCGTCCCGAGCCGCGGGCCGAAGCGCCGCGGGCCGAAACGCCGCCCGCGCCGCCGTCGCAGGGCGCCGCGGACGCGCCCCGTGGCATGCGCCACCGCAGCGCCGGCCGGCGTCCGGGGTGGGCCTCGCCCGCCGGCCCGCCGCCGCTCCTGCCGGGGCAGGTGATCCACACCCCGGGGAGCCGGCCCGCGCAGCCGGAGCCGCAGCGCGAGCAGCCGGCCGAGGCCACCGCGCCCGCCGCGGAGCAGCGTCCGGCTGAGCAGCCCGCCGAGACGTCGACCCCGCCGCAGCCCGCGGCGTTCGACGCGGCGTCGCTGGGGCTCCCCACCGACCGCGCCGGCATCGAGGCGCACCTGGGCGGCTACCGCGGCGTGGGTGCCGCCACCGTCCGCTCGCTGGTGAACGAGTTTGGTGACCGCGTCTTCCAGGTGCTCCAGGAAGATCCCGACGCGATACGCGCCCTCCTGGCGCGCCGCGCCGCGCCGCTGCTGGAGCAGTGGACGGCGGATCATGACGCGCGTGCCGCCGAGCGCGCGCAGTCCGCGCCGGCGCCCGAGACTGCGCAGGATTCCGCGCCTGCCGCGGAAGCGCAGTCCGGCGTTTCCGCGGAATCGCGTGGAGAGGCAGAGGCGGTGGGTGAGGATGCGGCGGACTTCGCGGAAGCCGCGTCGGAGCCCTCGCCCGAGCCGGTGCTGGGCGAGACGGGCGATGCCGGCGACCAGCCGGTGGCGGGCGAAACCGCGGAGCAGGCGGCCGAGCGCCGCCGCCGCCGGGGACGCCGCGGCGGCCGCAACCGCCATCGCAACCGCGCGGGCGGTGACGCGGGCGCGGCGGGCGGCGACGAGCCGTCCGCCGGCGAGGCCGAGACGGACCTGGCCCCCGGCGGCGAGGTTGCCGCCGCGGACGAGGCGATCGCCACTGAGCAGACGGAGACCGACGCCACCCCGTCCTCCCAGGCGGACCGCGCCGGTGGTGGGCGTGGGCGGCGTGGCCGCGGCCGTGGCCGGGGTGAGCCGCGCGCCGAGACCATCTCGGTCGATGGCGTCGATCTCCCCGTCGGTGCGGGTGGCGAGACCGATCCCTCGCTAATGGCGCCCGCAGCCCGCGTGGGTGGCGACGCTCCCTCCGCGCCGGAGACGGTGTCGGTGGAGGGCATCGATCTCCCCGTCGGTGCCGGCGGCGAGACCGATCCCTCGCTGATGGAGCCGGCGTCTCGCCCCGCCGGGCGCGGCCGTTCACGTGGTCGTGGCGGACGCAGCCGTGGTGGTCAGGCGACGCCCGAAGCCGCCGCGCCCGCCCCCGCCCCGGAGGCTGCGGCGCCCGCGCCCGAGCAGCCGGCCGAGGGTGGAGGCCGCAGGGGCCGTGGCGGTCGCGGCCGCGGTGGCAACGCTGCTCCCGCGGCCGAGGCACCGGCTCCCGCGCAGCCGGCGGCGGAGACGGGCCGTGGGCGTGGCGGTCGCGGCGGCCGTGGTGGCGGCGCGCCCGCGGCCGACGCCGCGCCTGCCGCACCCGCCGAGGCGCCCGCGCGTGAAGGCGGTCGTGGCCGTGGTGGTCGCGGACGTGGTGGCAACGCGCCCGCGGCCGAGGCGCCCGCGCCCGAGCAGCCCGCTGCCACGGGTGGTGGCCGGGGTCGTGGTCGGGGCCGTGGCGGCAACGCCGCCCCTGCCACGGAGGCTCCGGCCCCCGCGCCCGATGCCACGCCCGCCGCTGGCGGCGAAGGCGGTGGCCGGCCACGCCGGGGCAGGGGAGGGCGCGGCGGACGCGGCCGCGGAAACGGCCCCAACCCGACGTGAGCGGCAACCCGGCCAAGAGCGCCGCGCCTGACGAAAGCCGGGCGCGGCGCTCGGGCTTGGAGCCCGCACCACTCCCGCCCGCGTTCTATGCGCGCCCCTGCGAGGCCGTCGCCCGCGACCTGCTGGGCACGCTGCTGATCAGCGAGGTCGGTGGCGTGCGTGTCGTGGGTGAGATCGAGGAGGTGGAGGCCTACGTCGGCCCGCACGACGCCGCGTCGCACGCGTGGGAGAAGTTCGGCCGCACGGCGCGCAACGAGATGATGTTCGGCGCGCCCGGGATCACCTACGTGTACCTGATCTACGGCGCGCACTGGTGCATCAACTTCGTGACCGACGAGGTGGATCACCCCGCCGCCGTGCTGGTGCGCGCCGCCCGGCCGGTTGAGGGGATCGAGACCGCGCGCGAGCGGCGCCCCGGCCGGCCCGACCGCGAGCTGATGCGCGGCCCCGGCAACCTGGCGCGCGCGCTCGGCGTCACCGGCGAGCAGAACTACCCCGTGCTCGACCGCCCGCCGCTCTGGCTGGCCGCGGGGCGATC
>DASSJS010000215.1:0-29048 GCA_035691085.1 Longimicrobium sp. | reverse complement strand
ACGCGAGCTGCCCGGCGGCCATCCACCCGCGCGGCTCCACGCGGTACTCGGCGGCCAGCGCACGCGCGGCGCTCAGCGCCCCGGCGCCGTCGCCGGCCTGCCGGTAGCGGTCGAGCAGCCGGTTGGTGGCGTCGGGCCAGGGGAGGCGCTCGCGCACCACGGCCTGCGCCACCTCCTCGGCCGGGGTGCGCGGGTGCAGCGTGTCCACCAGCGGCGTGACGCGCGTTCCCGCCGGGCGGAAGGGGAAGCCCGAGCGCACCCGGTCGGCCCGGAACACGCCCACCACCGAGTCCATCGGGCTCACCGGGAGCTCGGCGCGGGCGGCGGCGGCGGAGACGTAGCCGCCCCACGGGCCGATCATCCCCCTTGCCCGCATGGCCTCGTAGAAGGCGCTGGAGATGATGAAGAAGCCCTGCACGTTGGGGTGCAGGTGCTCCAGCATCAGCGACTCGCCGATCACGCCGCCGGGGGACGCCCGTTCCAGCGCTTGCTCCGTCTCCACCACGGTCGCCCCGTGCCGCGCCGCCTCCTGGCGGATGATGGCGTTGATGGCGGCGGGCGCGCGGAAGCGGAGCTGGTCGTGGTCCTTCGCGGCGACGTAGAGCGCGCGCGCCGCGGCAGCGTCGCCCTTCGCGTCCAGCACCTTCGCCAGCGCGTACAGTCCGTCCGCCGCGGTGCTGTCCGCGCGCACCGCCGCCCGCAGCGCCGCCTCGGCCACGGCCAGATCACCGCGGCGCATGGCATCGACACCCGCGCGATACGCGCGCCGCCACGCCGCCGTGTCGGCGCCGGGCGCGAAGCCGGTGACGAACGGCGGCTGATCGCGCTCGTTGCTGGCCACCGTGCCGATCAGCACGGGGATGCCCGCGCGCTGGTACTTCGCCAGCAGATCGGCCAGGTTGGCGCGGAACTGCTCCAGCCCCGCCTGGTAGAGCGGCGAGCCGAGCGGGATCTTTCGGTCACCCGCCAGCAGCTCCATCGCCGTGCGCGCGCCCACGCGCGTGGATCGGCCGCGGGGGATCAGCCGGGCGACGAGCTGCGTGAGGCGCAGGCGGTTGAGCGCCAGGTACGCCCGGACCACCCCGCGGCTCCGGCCGGCCATCTGCGTGGAGGCCACGCCGTAGACGCCGTAGTACTCGTTGTGCCCGGTGTAGATCATCACCGCGTCGGGGTGCTGCGCGATGATCTCGCCGGCCTGGTCGAGCAGCGTGTACGAGCTGATGCCGGTGAGGGCGGTGTTCACCACCTCGATCTCGCGGTCGGGAAAGGTGGCCTGCAGCCGCTGCTGCAGCATCCGGCTGGGCGCGCCGCCGTGCCGGTACGGGAAGCCGGCGGCCGACGACTCGCCCTGGAAGAAGACGCGGAACGTTCCCGGCTGCTTCTCCTTGCGGAAGAAGTCCATCTGCGGCACCGGCGCGATGGTGCCCTTGCGGAAGTACCGCTTCGCCACGTCGGCGTTCGGCAGCAGGTACCCCTCCGCCGGCGCGTCCACGAACAGCGGATACGAGTCCCCGAAGCCCACGATCCGCAGCCCCAGCTCGATCAAGCCAAGGAGCAGGAAGGGGAACAGGAGCGTGATGGCGGTGAAGGCGCGGCGCTTGGCGGGGGAGAGCGGGGCGGGCGGCGTGGTGCCCTTCGCCGCGCGAGCGGTGCACGGCGGTCGCGACGTTGCCGGGGCGGCCTTCGTCGCTGGCGCGGGGGGCGCGGGCGGGGCTTTGCGGGACTTCTTCGACATCGGAAGGAGCGGCGAGCGGGGCGGGGCAGTCGTGGGGAATGTTTACGATAATGCCGCCGCGGGATGAGCGGGAGAGCCTTGATTGTCGAATGCGAAGGGGTTTGCGCCCGCCGCGCGGGGCACATCCTCCCGCTCTCCTGCCCACCGCCGACCGAATCGCGGGTCAGTACGGCGGTTCCGCGGGGCCGTCGTAGCCGCACATCCCCACGCGCGGCGAGTTCACCAGCGCCACCGGCTCGCCGTAGTCGTCGTGCGGGTGCTGGGCGGCGTGGTGCTCGCACAGGGTGCCGGCCGCGTTCTCCTCGTAGACGCATTCCATGCAGAGCCGGACGGCGCGCTCTCCGCACTCCTGGCAGGTAAACGCCGGCGCGTGATTGCGGGCCATCAGCTCGATCGGATGCTTGGTGCTGCGCTTCCCCTCTCGCACGTCCACCGCCTTCAGCAGCGTGGTCGACGAGGTCCCGAAGTCGTACGTGTGCGTGATCTCCACGCCCGGGCCGAAGACCGCGCCGACGGTCTGCCTCTTTCCCACCTTTCGCCCTCCCCATCCCCCGGTGGAGAAGTCGCTGAGATGGTCGCAGCACTCCAGCCAGATGGCCCGCAGGTAGCTGTCCACCTTCTGCAGCGGAGCGTCGCCGTCCACCTCCAGGTTCAGCCAGTACGCTCCGGACTCCGCATCGCGCACCTGCAGGTGAACCAGCGTCTTCGCCGTCCCGCCCCGGGCATCGGCGGATGCGATCGTCTCGCGGCGCTTGTCGCACGCGGCAAGGTGGCGCGCCATGTGGCCGCGCGTGGTCTCGTGCCCGCAATACGCGCAGGCGCCCTTCGTCTGCGTGGAGGCTGCCATCGTCCATCGGGGTGGGAGTGGCTGGAACGTGTACGGAGTGCGTTGAACAGTAGCCCTCCTCCGGGTAGAAGGGAAGTGCATGGGGTGAACATCGCTCGGCTGCCAAAGAGTGGGTCGGGCGCGCCGCGGTCGAAAGGTTGGGAGCAGAGACGGACTTACGCAGTCGTCTGCCGCACCGCATTGCACGAATCGCCGGAGCGGATGGCTGGTCGGGTCAGTTGTGAAGGAGAACTGCTGATGCTGCCGCCTCATTTTAGAGACTTGACAGGAGAGGCACGTGCCCCGAGGAAAAGAGCACGCAGGGAAGCGCTGCTCGCTCCCCTGGGTGCTCGATGTGCTGATTGGGACGATGAGATGCCGGTTCAGCCGCCGCTGTTCAGCAGCAGCAGCTCGTTGATCTGCTCGCACGACAGGCTGACGGACTGGCTCGCCTGGCCGGTGAAGGGGACGGAGCCGTGCCGCCCTTGCCCTGCTTGGTGATCTGCACGATGTACCGCGCGCCTCGCATCTCGGTCACGCTGGAGACCCTTCCCCGGGGATCATCCAGCACCATGCCGAAGCTGACGCGGTTGCCGTCATGGCTCATCGGCCAGAGGACGAAGCTCCCGATGGACAACACGAGGTTCGAGCGCTCTCTGAAAACCATCCTCTCCGCCACGCGCGGATATGAGGGGCCCCGTATCCGGAGGCTGTCTGGGCGATCTGCCTGCCGCGGCAGCGTCTCCACCGGGAGAGTGGCGTTGAATTGACCCAGAGCACCAGAGAACCAGAGCACCAGAGGACCAGAGAGGTCGCTGCTGACCCTCTGGTCCTCTGGTTCTCTGGTGCTCTGGGTGCTGACAGCGTGCGCCGCCTTTCGCGCCCCCGCGCCGCCTCCGCGCGAGCTTCCCGATGGCGCTATGGCCGTTTCACCCAGGGGTGGGCGGTGAGCGCGGCCACGCGGCCCTGGCAGGGATCCTCGATCATGGTGAAGCGCAGGCCCGCGGAAGTCATCGCCCAGGTATAGCGGCCCGTGGCGTTGCAGGCGTAGTCGCCGGAATCCTGCGTGAAGGTGATCTGGTTGCCCTGCAGGGAGAACGGCGCGTCCACTACCTGCCGTCCGTTGTACGTCACCACCGCGTGCGTCGGGCCGTGGATGGCGATCTCCCACGCGCCCACCAGGCCGGTCCGCAGCTCGGCCGGCGCGCCCGCCGGGATGTCGGCCTCCGCGAGGGTGGTGGTGTACACGCCGGGGGTGAGCTCCGCCGTGGCCGCCATCGCCATCGGCGGCGGCGGCGGGGGCGAGGCGGTGCCGGGCGGCATGGGGGCACAGGCGGCCAGCGCGGCCAGCACGAGCAGGGTCGGCTTCTTCATCACGTCCTCCCAGGGTGCGGAAAAAGACCCGCGAGCAAGGAATTCCCCTGCCCGCGGGCCAATCTACACGCCGCCCGTTCACTCCACACGGTTCTTGTTTTGCTCGTGGGCGCGCACGCCGTCAGGATGCCCGCGCGCCCCCTCTCCCCTCTGTCGATTCCCGCCCGCTGCGTCCGATCAGAACCCGATCCGCCGGGTTTCCCGCGACAGCATCGAGAGGTCGTCGTCGATGTCCTCGGGAAGGAGGATCATCAGCTCGTCCACCGTCACCGCGCCATCCACGGCCGCGCGGGCCGCCATCCGGGCGTACGCCTGCTCGAACAGCGACCGGGCGAACCGCGCGTTGCCGAAGTCCTGCTTTCCGGCGGCGCGCGCGAAGACCCGCCCGGCCGCGTCGAGCGCCCCCTCCGCCAGCTCGATCCCCACGTCGCGCGCCATGCGGTCGAAGATCTCGGTGAGCTCCGCCGGCGTGTAGTCCGGGAAGCCGATGTACGTCTTGAACCGGCTGCGCAGGCCGGGGTTCGACTCGATGAACTCCGTCATCTCCTCCTGGTAGCCGGCCACGATCACCGCGAACTCGTTGCGGTGGTCCTCCATCGCCTTCACCAGCGTGGCGATGGCCTCGTGGCCGAAATCGACCGAGACGCTCGGGGTCAGGGCGTACGCCTCGTCGATGAAGAGCACCCCCGGCTTGGTCCGGTCGATGACCTCGCGCGTCTTGATGGCCGTCTGGCCCACGTACCCGGCCACCAGGTCCGAGCGGCTGGCCTCGGTGAACTTCGCCCCGGGAAGCGCCCCGGCCGCGGCGTAGAGCCGGGCCACGATCCGCGCCACGGTCGTCTTCCCCGTTCCCGGCGGGCCGGTGAACACCAGGTGCAGGCCGGGCTTCACGGGCTTGAGCCCCGCCTTCTCGCGCTCGGTGTTCGCCTGCACCACCGCGATGATCTTGCGTACCTGGGCCTTCACCGGCCCCAGCCCCGTGAGCGCGTCGAGCTCGGCCAGGATGCCGGCGACCGTCTCCTTCGTGCTGGTCGTCGCCGCGGACGCCGTCTGGGTGCGGGTGGCGGCCTGTTCGGCGGTGTCCGCGGCCTGCGCGCCGGCGGCGCCCGTGTCCGCCGCGCCGCCGCCGCCCTGCAGCGCCTGGCGCAGGGCGGCGATGCAGTCGTCGTCGGATTTGAGCGTGGCGAGCAGGGCGGTGGCCGCCTCGCTCATCTGCGGCGAGCCGTACGAGCTGCCGCGGGGCTCCAGCGCGCGCTTGGCCGGCTCCATGAACGCGGCGCATTCCGGGCGCTCACGGAGCTGGCGAGCCAGGGCGAACACCACGTGGCGCGGCTCCACCGCCGCGTGCGAGTACGCCTTGGCGGCCGACACGGCCGCGTCGGAGATCACCGTGCGATTCATCAGCCGCGCCTCAGGGGAAGTCGGACAGGCGCTTGCCGCCGAACATCCCCTTCAGCTCGTCGTCCAGCTTGTCGGCGGTCTGCAGCAGGGAATACAGCGCCCAGTGCAGCTCCTCCTCGTCCAGGTAGTCGCCCAGCAGGGTGTGCGACATGTTCAGGAACAGCTTTCCGGGCGCGTCGGAGTCGTCGTAGGCGGTCACGTGGCCGAAGTAGAACTTCCCCCCGTTCCGGGCGATCCACTCGAACACCGCCGGCGTGGGCTCCACCTCCCACAGGAGCGGGGCCGACAGCCCCACCAGCGTGGACGGATCGCCGGCCTTGTTCTGCCCCCAGTCGGTGAAGTTGATGTTCACCCGCGTGCTGGAGTCCGTGAACGTGACGGTGATGGTGCTCCCCTGCAGCGTGATGCGAAGCCCCATCGGCCCCGTCAGCAGCCGCTGCACCTTCATCATCGTCATGTCGAGGTCTGCCATAAAAACTCCCTCCACGGTAGGCGTTCGTCGTCGTAGCACTCGGCGCGATGGAGGATGAGGTGCGACGATCGGCTGCGCAAGGAATTCGATTCGCGCGGGTGAGCGCAGACGTGAGCGCGACGGAGGCTCCCGGACGGGTGCGCCCGGCGGAGAGGGCACGGGGGGAACGCACCAGCGCGTGAAGGGCGCGCGCGGGCGGGATCATGCCGGTTCATTATGCCCGTACACGCCAGGAAATCCTTGTACATAGCAGGTTTGTGCAATACCCTTGCAACGCGGTTCATGCTTCTTCCCTTTTTGCTACCGGCATCCCGCCGGCACACAGGAGCCTCTCATGTCCGGACTGGTCCCGCTGCAGGTCGACCCCAGCAACAGCCAGCAGTTCAGCAACGTTCAGTCGTTCGTGGACAGCCTGTTCGAGCCCGATGTACGGCTATCCAGCACCATCACCTCCGCCAGCGACAACGGGAAGCTGAACGCGAGGTTCGCCGACACCAACAGCATTGGCCTGATCCTGCAGTCGTGGCTGGCGGCCTGGCAGCACGCGCAGGGCGACACCTCGGCGCCGGGGTACGACAGCGATGCCTATCACCGCTGCCCGCAGACCGACCGCTCCTTCCTCGCCTGGCTGGCGGGGTACATCAAGAAGCACAACCTGGTGCTGGCCAAGCCGCACCTTACGCCGCTCGACGAATACGAGAACGACGACGGCAACCGGTGGCGCATCTACAGCAACAGCGGCTACGCGAGCAAGCCGTTCCTGACCAACGGGATCTGGAACTACGGAGAGATCACGACCGATAACGGCCTGGAAATCTCCGCCGGACCGTATCCCGCCGACACCGTCGCCAACTTCCTGTTCTGGCTGCTGTATGGCGCGCACTTCGTGGTGCCCAGCGACAGCGGCGACCAGAAGGACGGCAACGGGTTCACGGGGCTGAGGGACGACTTCATCGCGTCGGACCTGACCACGCGCAGCACGTGGACCAGCCACTACGCGAAAGTGGTCAACACCTCGTGCCTCAACTACCTGATGATCACCGGCCAGCAGGAGCCGAGCGACGGGCCGCTGATCGCCTCGTTCGTGGTGGGCCCCACCACCGACTTCGGGAGCAACAGCTTCTTCCAGCTCGAGGGGTGGCCGGTGGGCGGGTCCAGCACGGGCGAGCGGCACGGCGCCGATTACGACGCGCACGAGGCCACGCTGTGGAACATCTCCACCTACAGCGCGTGCGTGTACAGCGAAAAGCGCAGCACCACGTGCTTCCTGGCGCACAGCCAGTTCGACCTGACCATCCACAGCGACACCATGATGCCCCACTACGCCGGCGCCGGCAGCCACCAGAGCTGGATGCACACCGAGCTGGTGCAGAACAGCTGATCGGGGCCGCACGGGCCCGGCATCACCTCTGCCGCGAGACCCGGGCGTGAGAAAGCACGCAGGGGAGCCTTCCACGGTTCCCCTGCGTGCCTTGCTTTTCACCGGATCGCCGGATGGGGGCCACCAGGATCCCCTCTGCCACCGTCACCGAGCTTGTGCGCGGCCGCCGCCCGGATCAGTGTTCGTCATCGGGGCCACGAGGCCGCCGTGCAGCCGTGCGCACCCTGGACGAACCCGCGAAAGAAAGCGAGGAACGCATGACCCCATCGAGCGGGCAACCGATTCCCGTCGCGGCCGCATCCTTCAACGCGGACCAGCCGGCGGGTCTCTTCTTCCGCCTGATGGCCGACTTCGTGAGCGGGGGGCGGCTCGAAGTACGAACGCTCCTGTTCCTGCCAGGCAATCGAATCGCGCGCAACTTTCCATTCGATGGCGGTGGCGCGTTCGATCCGTCGCGCTGCAACCCCGACATGTGCGGCAGCTACGAACACGAGGCGGGCCAGATCGTCGTGCGCTGGGACGATGGCCGGGTGGACCGATGGCCGTACGGCAGAACCGCCGAGGGCTTCGAGCTGGATGGCAGCACCTTCAAGCCCGCGCGCCCGCTCACCGAAGCGGAGCTGAGCGGCGCGTGGGCCGGCGCGGGCAACACCGGCAACCCGTTGGAGAACGTCTACACGTTCGAGCCCGGCGGCACCTTCACCTTCGGTGCCGCCCATGGCGGCAGCGGAGGACGGTACCGCCTCGACGGCCTGACGCTCTCCCTCGCCTTCGCCGACGGCTCGCAGAGACAGCGGACGCTCTTCGCCGCCGGCAGCGGCGAGCCGGTCGGGCTCATCTGTGTCGAAGGGGAACTTTACCGGCGGCAGTAGCGCGCCATCGTGATCGAGCAGGCGGAGCGTTTCGCCCGCGGCGCATGTGAGGGGGCGCCCGCCGCGGGAGGACGGCCAAGCGGTGATCCTGGCGGACGAGCGGAAGCCTCCGTATCGGGGCTCAGAGCCCGAACGCCTCCGTCACCCGCCCAGCCAATTCGTCCTCGCCCATGATGGGATCGACCGCGATCACCCGCAGATCCACGCCCTTCGCCTCCTGCTCCAGCGTGTCGGTGAACATCCGGTCACGTTCGAGCAGGTTGGCCAGCGCCCGCTCGGGGTCGCTGGTCTTCCCGGCGATCTGCCACAGTGTGCCCCGGCTGTCGAACGCGGCCCGGCGGAACTCGGGCGTCGGCAGGAGCCAGACGGCGTGCGCGGGGTCGGCCAGGAGCGGCTTCACCAGCCGCGGCAGCAGCCGGAAGCCCTCCACGATCACCCCCGGCGGCGTGGGAAGGCGCAGCAGGTCTTCGATGATGAGGTGGAAGCCCTCGCCCTGGAACCAGTGAAAGGTCTCCAGCATGGCCTGCGGAGACCGGTTCACCCATCGCTGGTCCATGTCCATGGCGATGAATTCGGCCAGCAGCGGGCAGGCATCGGGCGTGCCGCGGCGGGCGTGTTCCCGCATTACGTCGTCGGTGCCGTAGAGCCGCAGCCCGTGCCGCACCGCCACGCGCCGGCGATGGTCGACTTGCCGCCGCCGCTCCCGCCACCGATCCAGTAGACGTGGGCCAGACGGGTCGGGAGCGCCGCGGTGTCGGCGAGCGCTCCGGCGTCGGATTCCGGGCGCATCATGCCAACTCGTAGCCGTTCATGTCCAGGAACACGGCCGTCGTAAGGAATCCGTTCCGCTTGTTGGAATTCGGAGTACCCGTGGCACAGGGCCAGCCCATGGCCGTACGCCGCGGCCAGCGCGGCGATGTGGGATGATCAGCCCCTGTACGTAGACGACCAGCCGAAGAGCGAGCGCAGCCGCTGCCCCGGGTTGAACTTGAAAGCCGTGCGGTCTCCCCTGCGCTCCAGGTAGAAGCCGCCGAAACCCGGCAGCGTGAGCCCGTGCCGAGACCGAAAGGTGTCGTGCATCTCTTCCAGGATTCCGTCCACCCACGCGGTTGCTTCTGCCTCGCCGGTTCCCATCCGTGCCGCCACGCGGCGGATAAATTCCTTCTTTGAGATCGGGTCTGACATTCGGAAGGATCAGGTTAACCGCCGAGCATGCTGGTTTCGGACGCCGGGGTCACCAGACGTCCAGGCCTTCCCATTCGGACCAAGGGATGCCGTACGCGGCACCACCTTCCGTGTAGCCGATGATCGACGCGAACTCGTCATCCCAATCACGAATGGAAGTCCGGGCCGCGTGCTTCTCCTTCCGCCGGGCACGCTGCGTGGCACGCGCCTGCTCATCACGGCGCGCCTGCTCCAATCGGGTGTCGGGGATGCCGACGCCCAGCATCCGCAACTCCACCACGGCGCACACGTCGCTCACGCCGAACCGCTTCCTGTAGCCGCGCACCAGGTTGTGACCACGGTAGGCCGCGATCCACTTCTTTGCGGATACCAGCCGTTTCGCGCGCGAACGTGTCTTTTGCCCGTGCTTCGGCATGTCAGATCGCCCCCCACGCGGCCGCGAGGGCCAGGTTCTGGCTGGCGTGCCAAGCGTCGAAACGCTCTGGATCGTATGCAGGTCCAACCCATTCACGGTAGCCGCGATGCTCCGCGTTGCGCTTGTTACGCAGCGCCTTGACCATCTCCGCGTAGCCGTGCGGCCCGCCCGAGTCTTCGTGTGGCCCCGCCCGCTCACCCGCGAGCAGCGCGGGCAGCCACGGCTCGTCCGGCCGATGCTCGGCCTCGTGCACCTCCTCTACAACGATCTCGTGCACCCAATGATCGCCGAAGTCATAGGTGTAGGTGAACCGCGCGCCGCTGCCGAGCGGCAGGTCGCGCAGTCGGACGGAGGTGGAATCCTCGTACTCCGCATCTTCCAGCGGTTCCTCGAAGCGGCGGCCGCCGGCCTCGAACGCGTACAGGTGATAGTCGAGCCAGCCGAACACGAGCTGGATCACGCGGTGAAGCTGGTGCAGCGTGTACGCGTCAGGCACGCGGACGCTGCGCCAGACCGGCGGCTCGATCTCCGCGATCGTGATGCGCAGGTCCAGCGCGCGGGGCTTGAGTTTCCGGCCGCGCCGGACGGGGGCGGGTGAGGGAGGCGAGGATGGCATGGCAAACATAGTACACGACGGGCGCGCCGTCCGCACCCCCGTCGCGACACAGTCAGTCAGACCGGAGCGTATCCGCCGAAGCTGCGCCAGAACTCGGCAATCTGCCGCACGAGAGGAGCGGATGCGGGAACCCGTCCACTCCCATGCCGCGGATCATTGCGCCCCCGCGTATGCCCGGCTCAGCTGGTTCCCCGCCCGGCGGTTCGCGGGTTCGGGATACAGTGGATCGCATTCTCCACTACCAGTGTCCCGAACGGCGCGCGACGCGGATTGCGCTCAGGGCGCGCTGCTGGCCACGGGTACCCGGGCGGCCATGTACGTCACCAACTCGCCGGCGATCCATTCGCGCACCGTGGTGGTGTAGTGCACCCGGTCGCCGATGTGCATCGCCGGGTCGCGCCAGGTGAGCCCGTCGTCGGCGGAGATGTGGGCGGCCAGGTCGATCAGCCCGGCCCCCGTGCGGCCGGCCAGCGCGCGGATCCCGGCGTTGATGGCGGGGATAGCGTTGCCCAGGTCGCGGTCTCCGCGCGGAGGCAGCGTCGTCAGGACAAGGTGATTGGCTGCGTGGCCGACTTGCGTCCACTGGTCCACCATCCACGCCAGGTTCTCGAGCGTCTGCGCCGGGGGAATCCCCGCGTCCGCCATGTCGTTGGTCCCCATCGACACGTACGCGAAGTCGGTGGAGTCCGGGACGTACGCATTCACCCGCGGGATGGCGCCCGTGGGATACGCCGCGCTCACTGGCTCGCTGCCGCCCCACGGATAGCCGCGCCCAGGACCTCGCCTTCGAAGCGCGAGATGCCGCCAACGAGCGTCCGCGCGTTGGGGGCGCCGTTGCCGTTGCGGTTGGCGCCGCCGTGACCGCCGCCGCCCGTATGCGTGGCCGCGATCCCGTGGTTGGACGCGCGGATGGGCGTGGCGCGGATGGCGCGCCAGCGCGCCTCGACCAGCCCGGCCAGCTGCTCGGAATCGTTCGGCGCGCCGGGGGCCAGCCGCGGCCCCAGGTCCGACACGTACGACCGCGCCCGCACGCGCGGCTCGGCCGCGCTCCACGCGATGTCGGTGTTCGAGTCGCCAAAGGTGGTGACGCGCACGGTGTCGCGCGCGGCCGGCGTGACCGCCGGAGCGGGTGCCGTGCCGCCGCCGCCGCACCCCCACGCCATGGTGGCAATGAGGAAGATGGCCCAGCGGCGGTGAACGCGGATTTGTGGCATCGGGCGGCGGGACCGAGGAACAGCGCAAGCACGGAGACACGGAAGGTAATGCCTGCGCGTCCGCCGCGCCTGAGTTCGTCTTGTCAGCTGAGAGACGTTTTCTGAGCGATCTTCGCTGTGTCTGCGCCACGCGAGGGCGCGCGAGCACCGCTTGCCTGCGCCGGCCCAGCCCCCGGGCGCAACCGGCGCTCGTGCGAACGCGCGCGGCACACGCATCCAGACGCCAGCGAACTGGCCGATGCCCAAGCGGACCGGTACCGCGTGATTCTGGCCGACAGCAACCCGGCCCACGATCATGACCAGCCCGGCCCGGTGTTCGGCGTCGAGGCGGACGTCAGCGCTCCGCCCGGTACTCGAACCCGGGATAGGTAAACGCGGACTCGATCACCTGGCAGTCGCGCTCGCTGCCGCCTTGGCGCAACACATCCGCACGCCAAAAGCGGGCGACGGTGCCGGCGATTTCATTGACGATCGCGTTCGCTTCGTCCGGGCGCAGGCCGAACCGGATCGACTGCGACAGGAGGTTCTCGCGCGTCGCCAGCCGCCCCATCCGCCCGCACTCCATCGCCAGACGGCGCTCCTCCGATCCCTGCCGCGAGTTGGGTGTCAGGTCGTAGGCCGGTGCGAGCCGCCATTCACGCCCGGCGGCGACCACCGCGTGGTTCCGCGGATGGTCGTCCACGTTGCAGATCAGCGCGTTCAGCACCATGCGGCGGAAGAGCTCGGCCTTGTCCTCGCGCGGGCGGGCGGACCACCGCTGGAGCTCGTCGGCCAGCAGCACGTACGACCAGTTGCGGCGGTCGGTGGGTGCGTCGTCCGCGTCCAGCACGGTCAGCGCGCTCACCATGCGGTGCCGCAGGTAGCCGGGGTGCTCATCCTCCGCATCCACGAGCTCGCGGTCGAAGCGCCTCACCAGGAGAATGCACTCGGCGCTCACGCGTTCCACGCGCACTTCGGGAACGCGGATGCCGCAGCGGCCGGCCAGGCTGAGCATCGCGGCCTCCACGGGCGCGTTGTTCCACCGGTCGCCCCGCTGGGGGAACTTGGCGATCCACAGCCCGTCGCCGTTCTCCACCACGTTCTTGGGGCGCGCTCCGCCCAGCGAGCTTCCCGGATCCAGCAGGTCCACGATCTGCGCGGGGAGGGCACGCGGGAGATCCTCCTCGATCAATGCCGCCGCCCGGCGAAGCTCCCGGAGTTGTACCACGCGGTTGTACTCGCGCACCGGCGCGGGCGGAACCGGGCCGCGCCCGAACGAGAGCGCGCCCGCCCGGTCCTGCGGCGATTCGAGGAGGAAGTCGAGTTCGTCCAGGTCCTGCCGCCCCGCCACGCGCTCGATGACACGACGCCCCCACGCGTCAGGCGCGGCGTCGCGCAGCGCGCCGAAGACGCCGTCCAGCCTGGCGGTCTCGTACACCGTGGGCGCGAGCGGCAGGTGGATGGGGTCCAGCGGCACCGCGTCGGCGCGTTCCCGGTAGCTGCGCCCGTAGACGAACCGGCCCACGCTCCGCCCGTCGCGGGTGGCCGTGCGCTGATAGCGCCCGCACACCACGGTTTCGAGTGTGCCAGGGAGCTGTACGTAGACGAAGCACTCGCGGCCGGCCGCCATCAGAACTCGTCATCCAGGGTTGCGGGCGGCCGCGCGCGGGTCCCCAGCCGTGCGGCCTCGAGCGTGGCGCCTTCCACGTCGTGTTCCGGCGCGGCGAGCCGCGCCACGTCGTCGTGAAGGCCGAGCGCCCACAGGACGGCCACGTAGGCGCCGGCGCCCGTGCCCGCGCGCCCGTGTTCGATCGCGATCACCGTTGCGCGAGTGATCCCGGCTCGGGTGGCGAGATCCACCTGGCGCCAGCGCCGGCGCAGGCGTGCGGCCGCGATGTTCCGGCCCAGCTGCCTCAACGCCTCGTGGGCCGCGGCGGGCATCGTGTCCGCGTAGGTGATCTGCTGCTTTCTGCGAGTCATGCGTCCTTGATGCCGATTGAAGTTCATTATATTGAACCTAAAACCGGTTTATGTCAACGATTTTGAACTTAAAAAAGCTCCTTTCCTCGCCCGAGTGTGATCGCTGCTCAATTCATCCCTCTCCGGGCGCTTCGCCCAACCGGGGCGACAATCGACCTTTCCCCGCTGCCTTCCACCGCGTAGATTCCCGCTCCGACCGACACACTCGCGGTTGCCTGCGCCGGCCCAGCCCCTCGGGGACGGGCCGGCGCTCGTGCGAACGCGCGTAGCACATACGAAACGCCAGCAGAAACAGGCCGATGCCCAAGCGGACCGACCTCCAGAGCATCCTCATCCTCGGCAGCGGGCCCATCGTGATCGGGCAGGCGGCCGAGTTCGACTACTCGGGGACGCAGGCCGTCCGCGCGCTGCGGGAAGAGGGGTACCGCGTGATCCTGGTCAACAGCAACCCGGCCACGATCATGACCGACCCCGACCTGGCCGACGCCACCTACATCGAGCCGATCACCCCCGAGTGGGTGGAACGCGTGATCGAGAAGGAGCGCCCCGACGCCGTCCTCCCCACCATGGGCGGCCAGACGGCGCTCAACGTCGCGCTCGAGCTGCACGACTCCGGCGTCCTCGCGAAGTACGGCGTGGAGCTGATCGGCGCCAAGGCGAAGTCCATCCGCATGGCCGAGGACCGCAGCGAGTTCGCCAAGGCCATGGCGCGCATCGGGCTGCAGGTGCCGCACGGCGGCTTTGCCACCAGCTTCGACGACGCGCTGCGGATCGTCGACGATACCGGCTACCCGGCCATCATCCGCCCGAGCTTCACCCTGGGCGGCACGGGCGGCGGCATCGCCTACAACCGCGCGGAGTTCGAGGAGATGATCCGCCGCGGGCTCGACCTGTCCCCCGTGCACGAGGTGCTGATCGACCGCAGCGTGATCGGGTGGAAGGAGTTCGAGTTGGAGGTGATGCGCGACGGGGCGGACAACGTCGTGATCATCTGCTCCATCGAGAACGTGGACGCGATGGGCGTGCACACGGGCGACTCCGTCACCGTGGCTCCCGCGCAGACGCTGACGGACGTCGAGTACCAGAAGATGCGTGATGCTGCCATCGCCATCATCCGCGAGATCGGGGTGGAGGCGGGCGGGTGCAACGTGCAGTTCGCGGTGAATCCCCGGAACGGCGAGATGCTGATCGTGGAGATGAACCCGCGCGTCTCCCGCAGTTCCGCCCTCGCGAGCAAGGCGACCGGCTACCCCATCGCCCGCATCGGCGCCAAGCTGGCCGTGGGTTATACGCTGGACGAGCTGCCGAACGCGATCACCAAGACCACGCCGGCGTCGTTCGAGCCCGTGCTCGATTACGTGGTGGTGAAGTTCCCGCGCTTCGCCTTCGAGAAGTTCCCCCAGGCCGACAACACGCTCGGCGTGCAGATGAAGGCGGTGGGCGAGAGCATGGCAATCGGCCGCACCTTCCGGCAGGCGTGGCAGAAGGCGATCCGCGCGCTGGAGGTGGGCCGCCACGGGTGGGACGCGGGCGCCACGCCCAGCGACGACGGGTTGAAGGACGACGCGCCCGAGACGATCCGCGCCGCGCTCCGGCGACCGAATCCCGAGCGCTACTACGTGATCAAGCGCGCGCTGCAGATGGGGATGACCATCGACGAGGTGTACGAGCACACCTTCATCGACCCCTGGTTCATCGCCGAGCTGGCCACGCTGGTGGATGCGGAGAAGCGGTACGCCGCCCTGTCGGAGCCCACGCGCGAGGACCTGCTGCGGATGAAGCGCTGGGGCTTCAGCGACGTGCAGCTGGCCCGCCTCCGCGGCGAGACGGAGGACGCGGTGCGCGACCGGCGCTGGTCGCTGGGGCTGCACCCCGTCTACAACATGGTGGACACCTGCGCCGGCGAGTTCCCCGCCGCGACTCCTTATCTCTACTCGACGTACGCGGAAGAGAACGAGTCCGTCCGCTCGGAGCGGAAGAAGGTGGTAATCCTGGGGAGCGGGCCGATCCGCATCGGGCAGGGGGTGGAGTTCGACTACTGCTGCGTGCAGGCCGCGCTGGCGCTGCGCGACGCGGGGTTCGAGACCATCATGGTCAACTCCAACCCCGAGACGAACTCGACCGACTTCGACGTGAGCGACAAGCTGTACTTCGAGCCGCTCACGCTGGAAGACGTGATCGAGATCGTCCGCCTGGAGCAGCCGCTGGGCGTGATCGTCCAGCTGGGTGGCCAGACGCCGCTCAAGCTGGCGCAGCCGCTGGAGCGCCTGGGCGTGCCCATCATCGGCACCCCGGTCGATGCCATCGACCGCGCGGAAGACCGCGAGCGCTTCGAGGCGCTGGCCCGCGAGCTGGGCGTGCAGCAGCCGCCCAACGGCCTGGCCGTGTCGGCCGACGAGGCGGCCGGGATCGCCGGGCGGATCGGCTATCCCGTGCTCCTGCGCCCGTCGTACGTCCTGGGCGGGCGGGGGATGGAGATCGTGTACGACGAGCCGGGGCTGCGCGACTATTTCCAGCGCGCCGTGGCCGTGAGCCACGACCGGCCGGTGCTGATCGACCGCTTCCTCGAGGACGCGTTCGAGGCCGACGTCGATGCGCTCTGCGACGGCGAGACGGTGGTGATCGGCGGGGTGATGCAGCACATCGAGGAGGCGGGGATCCACTCCGGCGACAGTGCCTGCGTCCTTCCGCCGTACAAGCTGAACGACGCGCAGATCGAGCAGATGCGCGAGCAGACGCGCAAGTTCGCGCTGGCGCTGGGCGTGGTGGGGCTGATCAACGTGCAGTACGCGGTGTTCGAGGGCCAGGTGTACGTGATCGAGGTGAACCCGCGCGCCTCGCGGACGGTGCCGTTCGTGAGCAAGGCGACGGGGGTGCAGCTGGCCCGCATCGCCGCGCGGCTGATGGTGGGCGAGCGGCTGGCGGATTTCGGGCTGCCGGAGGAGATCCCGGTGGGCGGGATCGCGGTGAAGGAATCGGTCTTCCCCTTTAACAAGCTCCCCGAAGTCGATCCGCTCCTGGGGCCGGAGATGCGGTCGACGGGCGAGGCGATGGGCTTCGACGACAGCTTCGGGATGGCGTTCGCCAAGGCCGAGGCCAGCGCGGGGATGGACCTGCCGCAGGAGGGGAAGGTGGTGATCACCGTGAACGAGCGCGACAAGGCCACCATCACCCCCGTGGCGCGGCGGCTGTCGGACCTGGGGTTCCAGATCCTGGCGACGGAAGGGACGGCGCGCTACTTCCGCCAGCGGGGGATTCCCTGCGAGCGGGTGTTCAAGGTGAACGAGGGGCGGCCGAACCTGGCCGACCTGATCATCAGCGGCGAGGTGGCGCTGCTGATCAACACGCCGCTGGGTAAGCAGAGCCAGTACGACGACTACACCGTGCGCCGCGCGGCCATCTCGTACAAGGTGCCGTACATCACCACCACCAGCGCCGCCGAGGCCGCCGCCGACGCCATCATCGCCCTGCGCAACCGCGTGCGCACGGTGAAGAGTATCCAGGAGCGCACGGCGGGGCTGGTGGTCGCCCCGGCGACGACCGGCGGCTGAATCCGCAGCAACAACCACGAAAAGCCTCACAAACTGCGTGAGGCTTCAACAGCCGGTCACCGAAGCGTTGGAGAGATCGATGCGGAGCGAGCTCGCGGCGGTGATCGAGCGGGACGGGGAATGGTTCATCGCGCGTTCCCCAGACGTCCCGAGCGCGAACGGACAGGGGCGCACGGAGGACGAGTGCATCCATAATCTCATCGAGGCGATCGCGCTGGTTCTCGAAGACCGCCGTGAGACGGGAGCGGTTGTGACGGGGGAACGCGTCGTCCGGCCCGCCGATACCACGCCCGAAGCCCAGCGCGCTCGGATCGATGGATATCGCGAGATGACGCCGACGCAGAAGCTTCGTCGCGTCGGCGCGCTGAACGAAGCCTTGCTGATTCTGCAGAAGGCCCGCATTCGTGATCAGTATGGTGCCATCTCGAACGAGGAGATGCGGATGCGGTTGGGCGCACTTCGCCTCGGGCGGGAGATGATGGTGAAGCTCTTCGGCTGGGATCCCGACGAGAAGGGCTGGTGAGGCGAATTCGATCCCGGTTACAGGCTCCCACCTTTGCAGGCACGCCCTCTCCGCATCTCTCATCCAAGCCGAAGCGAGTTTGATGCGCATCCTCGTGCCGGCCGGAGTGGTCCTGCTCGTCAGCTTCATTGCCGTTCTCACGAGCGTGTCCGCCACAAAACGATCCCCCCACGCCGGCGCAGATGGCGGCGGGGGAGGACCCGGTGATGGCGCGCGCACTGGAGCGGCTGGCCGTTTCCGCCGGCAGGTAACGATCGGCGTTCAGCCGCCGAAACGGCGAAGGATCATCTCGATGTCGATTTGGCGTCGCTCGGGCCTAGCAGGGCGTGCAGGCCGGCTTGGGTGATCATCCCGTTGACCTCGAACCGGCCGTCGGGGTGAAGGCGGATCTCCAGGCGGTTGGGGATGGAGGCGAGCTCCGCCTCGAGGTGGCGGTAGCGCTCGGTGAGGAAGTGGAAGCGCTGGTTCGCCGAGCCCACCCACGGCCGGCTGAGGTCCAGTCTCGATTGGACGAACGGGCCGTCCATCAGCAGGTCGGTGACGGCCAGGAGCGCGTCGTAGTCCGCGCGGCGGGCGCGGCGCAGGGCTTCCAGCGTGTAGCCGGTGAAGGTCATCACCGAGAGCCCTTCCGCTCGCAGCCGTTCCCCCAGCCGGGCCAGCGCCGCCGCCTGCACGAACGGCTCGCCGCCCAGGAAGGTGATCCCCTCCACCGTCGGGCCGGCCAGGACGCGGGCGGCGAGGTCGTCCACGTCCACCCACTCGCCGGCGTCTTCGTCCCACGTCCACGGCACGGCGCAGCCGGCGCAGCGGATGGGGCATCCCTGCACCCACAGGCAGGCGCGGTCGCCCGGCCCCTCGGCGCGGGTGAAGGGGAGAAAGCGATGCAGCCGCAGCCGCCCGGCCGAGTCGCTCACGTCTCACCGCGCAGCGTCTGCTCGGCCTTCTCCTCGACTTTCACTTCGTCCGTCTGGTAATACTCTTCCGTCCAGGCGGATTCGACCACCTCGGCGTCCAGCAGCTGCTCCAGCAGCGGGAGCACGCTGGCGCACGCGGGGCCCTTGATCCCCACCGTCTCGGCCTGAACGCGGCCGTCGGGGTACAGCCGCAGCCGCACCTGCTTCGCCATCATCCCCCCGCGGTCAGAAGTCCACCACGCGGCCCGCCGGCGCGGAGGGCCGCGGCGGCGTGCTCGTCTCTGCCGCCGCAGGGCCGAACGCCGCCTCCGCCGCCAGCGCCTGCACCTCGTGCGGGGCCAGCGCCAGGAACGCGCCCAGCTCCGCCGCGGACGCGAACCCGCCCGCCGCGCGCCGCTCCAGGATCCGCCGCGCGCGCTCCAGCGTGATGCCGGGGAGCGCGAGCAGCTCGTCTTCCGGCGCGCGGTTCACGTCCACGCGCCCGTCATCCACGGACAGCGGGGCGGACGCGGCGGCAGAGGCCTGAGGAGCGGTGGCGCCCGGCGGCGGCGGGGGCGCGGACGCGAAGGGCGGGGGAGGCGGCGGCGTGGGCGCGGCGGACGGCTCCAGCAGCGCCAGCGCGGGCACCTGGCGGAAGGGGAGCCACTGCGGCATCCCCTCGGTCCATGCGTGCGCCGTGGCCGGATCGACCTGCCCCGACTTCAGCATCGCCTCGACGGTCACGGTGTCGTACGGGCCGAACGTCTGGCCGTCGCGCGCCAGCATCCACCGCTGCGGGGCGGGCGCGGGCGGCGGCGGGGGCGGGCCCGGCGCGGCGGCGGGAGCAGTGGGCGGGCCGACGGACGGAGCCGCGACGGGAGCATCGGCCGACACGGGCGCCACGCCGGGCGCGGGTTCATCGGCGCTGCCCGTGATGCCCGCCTGCGCGCGCGCCCACTCCCACAGCTCGCGCAGCAGCTTTGTCGCGTCCCTGCAGTTGACGTCGATTACCGCCTCCAGGAACACGCCGGGCTCGAACTCGACCTGGTGGTCGGGGATGGGGCGCGGCTCGGGGCAGGCGGCGAAGTCGGCCCACGTGTACGGCGAGCGCTGGTGCGCGTCCGGGTGCCACTTGTTGCGCCAGTACAGCCCGCTCTCCGTTACGGCCAGCCCCGTCTTGGCGCCCCCGAACACGCTGGTGTCCAGCAGCAGCACCACGGGGTCGGAGGGGAGCACGGCATAGTGCTCGTGCACGCTGTCCAGCTTCTTCTCGGGAATGTTCGGCCGCAGGAAAAAGCCGCTGATCTCCCCCGCGCCTCGGCACAGCCGTGTGAGCTGATCCAGCACTGGCGGCGCCTGGCCGGGGACCGACGGGTACACCCCGGCCGCCGCGTGCCGCAGGGCGGTGAACAGCTCCAGCGCGGCCGCGCGGCTCTCGTCCAGCAGCACCCCCACGCTGTTGCCGTCGCCCAGCTCGATCGCCCCCGGCGATACGATCGCCTTCAGCCGGCAGGCGGGGAGCTGCTGCCAGGTCACGCGCGTGTCGATGGTCGGCACCGTCCACCCGTTGCGCCAGTAGACCCCGGTGGCGCACACCGCGAACCCTTCCTTGGCGCTGCCGAACACCGTGGCGTCATAGAGCGCGAACACCCGCTCCCCGGCCGGGATGGGGAAGTGCTCGCGCGCGTTGCGGAGCTTTTTCGCCGGGATCTCGCCATCGACCCAGAAGCTGGAGAACGAATGATCGCGGCAGATTTCCAGGATTTGTGCTTCGTCCAGCATGGCGGCGGTCGTGAGATGAACTTCGGTAGATGGGCCGGGAGGCGCGGACGCGGCTCAGCCCGGCACGTTCAGGGTGATCACGATCGAGCGGTCCTCCAGCACCTCTTCCTGCTCGATCACCAGGTTCTGCGCGGCGATGCGCTCCTTGAGCGTCTTGTACGCCGCCTCCTGCACGCCCCGGCGGTACGATTCGTCGAGCACGGCCACCTGCTGGAAGAGCGCGCGCAGGTCGCCCGCGTTGGTGATCTCCAGCCGGTACGGCCCGCCGCCCTCCGCGGGGACGAAGCGGAGGGTGGAGCGGCCTACGGACGCGGAGAGGACGCCGCCGGGCTCGTGGGCGGCCATCACGCCGTGCCGCCGGAGCGTGGCGTCCAGCAGCGCGCCGTCGCGGAAGTTGGTGGGGAACACCTCCGGCCCGATCGTCCGCACGGTCTCTTCCTCCGCTGGTTGCGACGCGGCGGACTGCCGGTCGCGCCCGGCGAGATGCGCGTCCACGAAGATGGGCTTCCCCGCGGCGGCCTCCACGGCCTGGGCGAGCTGGCGGATCAAGGCGCGGCGGTCCGCTTTGCCGCTCACCAGCACCCACGCGCCGTCTTCCAGCTCCCAGAAGACGAACGACTCCTCGCCCTTCAGGTGCGTCTTCAGCATCCCGCCGAAGCGCGTGGCATCGTACCCCGCCTTGCGGATGGCGCGCGCCAGCTCACGCTCGGAGGTCACCGTCGTCCGGTCGCGCACCTCGGCCGAGCGCGCCCACTGCTCGAAGCGCTCCTTCCCCATCACCACCCGCAGCGCCAGCCCCACCGGCACCATCCACAGCGAGATCGACATCAGCCCTTCTCCTGAGAAATCCTGACCGCCCGGTCCGGCCACCGGCCCTGGGAACGGCACCCAATCGTTCCCTGAACATCGCACCGGGCGGCTGAAGCCACGGCAACAACCACGGGAAGCCTCGCAAACTGCGCGAGGCTGCACGCATAGTCCGCGTGCTTCGAAGTAGCCGGCGCGAAGCGCCTCACGTCCCTCCCCCAGGCAGTTTTCGGCAGTTTTTGGGGGAGGGACAGGCGAGGAACGAGCCAGGGAGAGGGCCACGCGGGGCCGGCCCACCGGCTCGGAATCGGTTGGACCGCACCCCCCGAAATCGCCAGCCGGCTCAGAAATCCACCGTCCGCCCACCGCGCGCGCTCGCCACGTCCTCCCCCGCGCCCGCAGCCGCACCGGCCGGGACCGCGTCCGTGGATGGCGGCGCGGCGATGGAAGGAGCAGCGGCGGGCGCTTCGGCGTAACCCTCGCGCTGCTCGCGCGGGGTGGCGGCCACGGCGCGCACGTTGGCCCAGTCGCGGATGGCGCGGATCTCCTCGGCCTGCGTGACCGAGAGAGGCACCGTGTTGCGGGCGGCGCGCAGCAGGTCGTCCAGCTTGACCGCGCGGTCCTCGAAGTAGGCCTCGAAGAGCGCGGAGATCACGATCTGCTCGATCTCGGCGCCGATGTACCCCTCCGTCGCGTCGGCCAGCTGCCCGAAGGTGGCTTCGTCCAGCGAAAAGCCGTCGATCAGCGTGGGGTCGGTGAGCCGCTTGTTCATGTGCAGCTTGAAGATCTGCACCCGCTCGGCGCGCGTGGGCAGGTCCACGAAGAAGATCTCGTCGAAGCGGCCCTTGCGCAGCAGCTCGGGCGGGAGGCCGTCGATGTTGTTGGCGGTGGCGACCACGAAGACTGGCGCCTGCTTCTCCTGCATCCAGGTGAGGAAGGTGCCGAAGATGCGCGTGGAGGTGCCGCCGTCGTTCCCGCCGCCCACCGCGCTGAAGCCCTTCTCGATCTCGTCGATCCACAGGATGCACGGTGCGATCGCCTCGGCGGTGCGGATGGCGGTGCGCATGTTCTCCTCGCTGCTGCCGATCAGACCGTGAAAGATCTTCCCGATGTCGAGCCGCAGCAGCGGGAGCTGCCAGCTGGCGCTCACCGCCTTGGCCAGCAGGCTCTTGCCGCACCCGGGGACGCCGGTGATCAGCACGCCCTTGGGCGAGGGGAGCGAGTAGCGCCGCGCCGCGTCGAGCCAGCTCTTGTCGCGCCGCTTCAACCAGCGCTTCAGGTTCTCCAGCCCGCCGACGGAGTCCATGCTCACGTCGGCCGAGACGAACTCGAGGATCCCGCTCTTCTTGATGGTCTGCCGCTTCTCCTCCAGCACCACCTCCAGGTCGCTCGCGTCGAGCTTGCCATCCTGCACCATGGCGCGGGCGAAGGCGTTCTCGGCCTCCTGCAGCGTGAGCCCCGTGGCCGCCTTGGCCAGCCGCTCGGCGTCCTCGTCGGCCAGCTCGATGGCGATGCGCCCGCTCTGCCGGTTCGCCGAGATCATCGCGTCGAGCACCTGCTTGATGTCGGCGAAGGTCGGCAGGTCGAAATCGAGGATGGTGACGTCCTTCTGCAGCTCGGTGGGGATCTGCAGGGTGGGCGACACGAAGATCACGTTCTTGGGGTGGCGCGCGTTCTTGAGCGCCGGCACCACGTCGCGCACCTTTCGGATCACGGCGGGGTCGGCCGCGCGCCCGCCGGGGCCGCCGAAGAAGGCGTGGAAGTCGAGAAAGACGAAGAGCGCCGCCTCGTCCAGCGTTTCCACCACCTCCAGCGCCTTCACCGGCGCGCGCGTCTCCTCGCGCCCCGGCCGACCGTCGGCCGAGAGGCCGGTGGTCTGCTTCCAGACGTAGACGGTGCGCGGCGTCTTGATCAGCGCCGGGTCTTGCGCGATGGCGCGGATGGACGCCAGCGCGCGCTCCTCTTCCCACGTGGGCAGGTACAGCAGGGGAAAACGCGCCTTGAGCAGGTTGGCGCACTGCGTCTGGAATTCGGGCATGACGGGATTGGAGCGGGGCGGTGGGGCCGGTGGGGAAAACAGATGGAGGGCGGGAATCTGGCGGGCGCGTGCGGGCGGGGGCAAGGGCGGCGGCGCCAGAACGCTGGAACGTGGTGTGGAGATGATGGATCGCAGTCGCTGCCACGCAACGCGGTTCAATCATGCCGCGCTTCCTGTCCGAGATCGTCCGAGATCGTCCGAGATCGCGAACCGCATTTCAACGCAGAGGGAGCAGAGGGAACGGAGAGGGCCCGTGCGCGCGCCGCAGCGTCCCTCTGCTCCCTCTGCTCCCTCTGTGTTGAAAAAGAGGGTCCCTCAGAATGGCATCGGTGTGGGGCGTGATCGAGCGCTGACACACAGAACGCCATCAACTTCCGCTCGCCGTCACTTCCGCTCGTACTTCCAGTTGCGGCTCTTCCCCTCGGCGATCCACTCGACGGCGGTGGCGAGGCGCTT
This sequence comes from Longimicrobium sp., assembly GCA_035691085.1. Taxonomy (GTDB): domain Bacteria; phylum Gemmatimonadota; class Gemmatimonadetes; order Longimicrobiales; family Longimicrobiaceae; genus Longimicrobium. The sequence goes on along the minus strand of DASSJS010000215.1, from coordinate 5,548 downwards.
CTGGCGCGTGGCGTCGGATTTCGCCTCGGTGATCCACTCGATGTAGTCCTTGCGCTTGCTGGGCGAGAAGGCCTGGAAGTGCTCCATCGCGGCCGGGCTGGCCTCCAGCGCCGACACGAGGTCGTCGGGAACGCCGGGCTCCTTCTTCTCCCCGGCGGGCTTCTCCTTCCTGGGCGCCTTGATCCCCACGTCGTTCAGGCGCTTCGCCTCGCGGAGGTACCCGGCGATCACGTCGTCGGCCGGCAGGTCGGCCAGCGAGGTGATGCGGCCGAAGCTCCCCATCGCGTCGTCGGGCCGCTCGCCGCCCACGATCAGCGAGTGCTTCCAGAAGTTGAAGGCGGCGTGCTCCTTGAACGCGGCGAACCCGCAGAACATCCCCTTGTAGGTGAACGCCGGCATCCCCCACTTGATCTCTTCGGCCACCTCGGGGACGGTGGCGTGTACCAGCTCGCGCAGGTGCGTCAGGATCGGCCGGGCGAACGGGGCCGCCTTCTCGATGTAGGCGTCGATGCGCGGATCTCGGGTTCCCATTGATCGGTCACGTCGAAGGGGGGAGGGAAGGGGCGCTCAGGTCCGTTCCAGCAGGACGTACATGGAGAAGCGGCGCATCTCCTCGCGCTTCCGCTCGGGGGCCACACGCAGCGCCAGGCGGTAGATCCACGCGCCGCGCATGGCGCGCTTCAGCCGCAGCGCCTCCTGGATGGTGCCGTACACCTCGGCCTCGCGCCAGCCGAGCGGCGCGAAGAAGCCGGTACCTTCGCCGGGCGCGAACCGGAACGGCGCATTCCCCGCGCTGACGGTCTTTCCCCAGCGCTTCTGCATCCAATCCATCAGCCTGGGGCTGGCCAGGTCGGCGAGCCACCAGCGGAACGCCGGCTGCGCGTGCAGCGAGCGGGCGAGCGCCGCCACGTCGGCCTCGGGGAGATAGACCAGCAGCCCCTCGGCCACCACCAGCGCGCACCGCGACTCGCGCGCCACGCGGCCGAAGACCCCGTCGCGCTGCACGGCGTCGGAAAGGTCGGCCGACACCGCCTCGTACCGGCAGCGCGGCGTCTCGCCGGCCATCACCCCCGCCTTGTACTCGGTGATGCCGGGGAGATCCACGTCCACCCAGCGGAGGCCGGGCGGCAGGTCCAGCCGCCAGGCGCGGGTGTCGAGCCCGGCGGCCAGGTTCAGCACCAGGTCCACCCCGCGGGTGCGGATGGATTCCAGGATCACCCGGTCGAAAACGGCCGTGCGAACGATCATCGGCCACGCCATCGACCGGCCCCGCGGCATGGCGCGCACGATGGCCTCGCCGCGCTCGCCGCCCAGCCGCCGCGCCCACGGGTCGGTGAAGAGGGCGTCGGGGCGCTCGGACTCCATGGCACGGTAGATGGCCACCCACCGCGCCGTGTCGGACACGTTCTCGATCTTCCCCGGGACGGCCTGCGCCATCAGAGTTGTCCACGCTGAAGGATGGGAATCGATGAGTTCGGCGTTCCGGCAGGATACCCGCGGCACGCCGTGTGAGCAAGAAAGCCGCGGCGGCATCGTGCCCGCCGGCATCGCGCCGGACGGCCGGAGCCGCGGGGACGTTTCGATCAGGGGGAGGAGGCAGGTGGTCAACATCGAGCTGATCACGTTCATCGCGGCGCCGCGGGAGCGCGTGTTCGACCTGGCGCGCAGCATCGACCTGCACCAGCGCTCGCTGGAGCACACCCGCGAGCGCGCGGTGGGCGGGCGCACCTCGGGGCTGATCGAGATGGGCGAGACGGTGACGTGGCGCGCGCGGCACCTGGGGGTGATGCAGCAGCTGACCAGCCGCATCACCGGCTACGACCGCCCCTTCTGGTTCCGCGACGAGATGGTGCGCGGCGCCTTTGCCTGGATGGTGCACGACCACTGGTTCGACGCCGCGCAGGGCGGCACCGTGCTGCGCGACGAGTTCCGCTTCGCCGCGCCGCTGGGCCCGCTGGGCCGCGTCGCGGAGCGGCTGGTGCTGCGCCGCTACATGACGCGCTTCCTGGAGGTGCGCAACGCCGTCATCAAGCGCATCGCCGAGAGCGGCGAGTGGCGGCAGTTCCTCCCGGATGGGGAATGACAGGCCACGACGGGAGATTGATCCGCATTCCGCACCGACCCCCAACCTGTCATCTTGAGGAGCCGCCGCGCCTGCGCCAAGCCTGCACTGGATTCTGGCGGCGATGAAGATCTATCGCCGCGTCACCGAGATCGTCTGCCGTAACGAGCGATCAGCGGGTTCGGCGCGCTTCGAGACGTGGGTTCCGAGCGCAACCGGCAGATCCTTCGCCGCCGCCCTGATTCCTTGCAGCCGAAGGACCCGCGAAGCGGCGACTCAGGATGACACGTCTGTGGTGATGGTTGATGGACGACGATTTTCCACATCCTGACCTGACGACGTGCGCCCATCTCTCCATCTGAGATCCAGCCGTTCATCATCCTCCAGAACGAAGCGGCCCCTCCGGGATCCGGAGAGGCCGTGGCGGCGTAGAAGGTTCGTGCAGCTTGGCCGGGGCGCGGCGGCCACGCATCTTGTGCGGGCCTCCCCGTCAGGCGCCGTCCCCGTCGCCCAGGAAGCGGCGGACTTCCTGCAGTACCACGCGGGGCTCCACGGGCTTGGCCAGGTACCCGTCACACCCCACCTCCACGGCGCGGGCGCGGTCGGCGGCCAGGGCGTGGGCGGTGAGCGCGATCACCGGGATACGCGCGGTGGCGGGGTCGGCCTTGAGGGTGGCGGTGGCCTCCCACCCGTCCATCACGGGGATGGAGACGTCCATCAGCACCAGGTCGGGGAGCTCCTGGCGCGCCAGGCGCACGCCCTCGGCTCCGTCCCCGGCCAGCAGGACGCGGTACCCGTAGTGTTCCAGGATCGTCCGGTAGACGATCCGGTTGTCTTCGTGGTCTTCGACCAGGAGGATGGTGCTGCTCACGCGTGCCGCGGGTGAAAGATGGGGTGGGAGCCCGCAAACCGAGCCGATCTGGCTCCCTTGCAGGCGCGGAGTCAATCTGCTACCGTGTGTTCGACATGTCAAATGCGGTTCGGCTCACCGAAGCCGGCACGAGGGAGACCGTCACCGGGACGCCGTCCGACGCAACGGCTAAATCCTTGCAAGGGCGCGAGATGCGTTTCGAGCCGGGAACCCCCATCGTCGGAGATGCCGTGCTGGCCCCCGAGCAGAATGCCGGACCCCTGCGCCGCAAGGCCGTGGAGCTGTCGGCCTTCTTCGAGAGGTTGCGGCAGGTGCTGGACGACCGTGGCATGTCGCAGGCCGACCTCGCGCGCGAGCTGGGCGTGGGCGTGGCCACCGTGAGCGAGTGGTTCACCCGCGGCCGCGTGCCCAACGGCGACGTGATGCTGCGCCTTCCCGCGGCGCTGGGCGTGAGCGGCCACTGGCTGCTCACCGGCCAGGGCCCCCGCGAGTACGACGCGGCCCCGCAGGGCGACCCGTACCTGCGCGGCGCGGGCGATGCCATCGCGCGGATGGTGCGCGCCGTGGACGAGGTGGCGCGCCGCTTCGGCGCCCCGCCCGAGCCGCCGCCCGAACCCGAATGAACACCCGCCCGGCCCCGGACGCCGGGCCGCATCCATCACACCGCGCCCGCGAAAGGCCGCGCCCCTCACCCAGGGCGCGGCGGAGGTGATAAGGTGCCCGCCACCCTGATCGGGGTCGACCTCCGTCGCCCGCCCGAGGAACAGTATCCCCGCCCCCACAACCGCTGGCACCCCGAGATCCCCCCCGCGGCTTCGGTGGATCCCGGCTCGGTGTTCCGCCTGGAGTGCCTGGACCTGTCCGGCGGCCAGATCGTGAACAGCGACAACAGCGACGACGTGCGCGACCTGGACCTGTCGCAGCTCCACTACCTCACCGGCCCCGTGGCGGTGAACGGCGCCAAACCCGGCGACCTGCTGGTGGTGGACATCCTGGACATGGGTCCGCTCTCGGGCGCCGAGTGGGGGTTCACGGGGATCCTGGACCGCCACACCGGCACGGGCCTGCTGACGGATGAGTACCCCGAGGCGCGCAAGGCGATCTGGGACCTGAACGGGATCTACGGCACCTCGCGCCACGTGCAGGGCGTCCGCTTTGCCGGTTTGCCGCACCCGGGGACGATCGGGTGCGCGCCCAGCCCCGAGCGGATGGCGCGCTGGAACCGGCGCGAGCTGGCGGTGGCGTCCACGCACGGCGGGCGCTTCGTCTCGGGAACAATGGTGCCGCAGAGCGAGGGGGCGCTGATGGGCGGGCTCACCGGCGCCATGGCCGAGCGGCTGGCGAAGGACGCGCCGCGCACCTGGGCCGCGCGCGAGAACGGCGGCAACCTGGACGTGAAGGAGCTGGCCCGCGGCTCGCGCGCCTACCTCCCGGTCTACATCCCCGGCGCCAACCTGTCGGTGGGCGACCTGCAGTTCAGCCAGGGGGATGGGAAGATCACGGGGCTGGGCGGGGTGAAGATGGCGGGGTACATCGACCTGCACGTGGACCTCATCCCCGACGGCATCAACAAGACGGGGATCACCAGCCCGGTGTTCGAGCCGGCGCCGGTGGACCGCGGGTACGCCGAGTACATGACCTTCCAGGGGATCTCGGTGGACGAGAACGACACCCAGCACTACCTGGACGTGTGGGTGGCGTACCGGATGGCCTGCCGCCACGCCATCCGCCACCTGCAGCGCTACGGCTTCACCGGTGAGCAGGCGTACGTGCTGCTGGCCGCCGCGCCGGTCCACGGCCACATCAGCTGCATGCTGGAGCACCCCAACGTCTGCTGCACGGTGGCGGTCCCCACCGGGATCTTCGATTTCGAGATCGGCCCGCGCGCGGAGATCCGCTCGGCGCCGCGGGGGGAGCTGGCGCGGCCGAGCTGACCGCTCGCGGATTCGATCCCCAACGGGCGAATCAATTCGCGGCAACAACGACACGAAGTCCGCCTGCGCGGACTACCGGCATTCGGGTGGCCGAAGTGTCCGTGCGCGACACGGGTTTCGAGGGTGGGCGACCTCGGCGCCGGTGTCGCGCACTTGTATTTCGGCCGCGGCATAGCCGATAGTGCGCGAAGGCGGGCTTCGTGTGGTCGTTGCCGCGGTTTCAACCGCCCGGTCCCAATTGGGCTCTTCGACACGACTCTTCATCATCTCGTCCCCACCCGTTGCGGTTCCATCCCCGTGCGAGGATCTTGGCACCCGTCGCGCTGTACTTTCTCCGCGCAAACCTGACCGGCGTCTCTCCGCGCGGGGAACGAACGTCCACACCGAGGTGCCTTCTGGCCACAGCCGAAAAGGAAATCGAGACCCTGCTGGGTGACGCGGCACAGCTGCGGGCGCAGGTGCAGCGGCGCATCGTGGGGCAGGAGCGGGTGCTCGAGGAGGTGATCATCTGCCTGCTGGCCGGCGGGCACGCGCTCCTGGTCGGGGTGCCCGGGCTGGCGAAGACGCTGCTGGTGCGCACGCTGGCCTCGGCGCTGGAGCTGGAGTTCAAGCGCGTGCAGTTCACGCCCGACCTGATGCCCGGCGACATCACCGGCACCGAGGTGATCGAGGAAGACCGCA
>DASSJS010000214.1:0-3379 GCA_035691085.1 Longimicrobium sp. | reverse complement strand
CCGTACACTCCGCTGGAAATCCCGCAGCGCTGGACGGAACGCGTCCGGCGTCACATCGTACAGACCGCCGGCGAAGAGCGGGGGCACCTGGTGGCGCACGACTTTCCCGTGGGCACCAACCTTCGCCTGGACTTCCCCGACCGGTCGTTCGCCTGCTTCCGCTACGCCTTCCACCTGCATGACCCCGAGTTGCGCGAGGTGGCGGTGTTCACCGGGCACTGCGGCTACCACGTATTCCCGGCGGACGAGCTGCGCGCGCAGGTGCTGAAGGATGACCGGGCCGGGTGAGGCCTCAACTCACCGGCGGCTGAAGAAGCCGCAGCGCCGCACGACTACGAGAAGCCTCGCGAATGGCGCGAGGCTGTCCGTTGGCCACCGTGGCGGATCGCGGAACCGGCGAGACGATCCGCCGGATCAGACGGACGCGTGGCACATCATCCTCCCCCACCGGAAAGGTTCTCCCCCATGGCCGCCTTCTGCCCCGAGTGTGGACCGGTGCAGCCCCAGGAACGCGCCGGCACGCCCGAGATGAGCTGCCCCCGCTGCGGCCGGGTGCTGCCGCTGGCCCAGCCGCACGCCGCCGCGCCGAACCCGTACGCGGGTGCCTGGCCCGCGGCGGCGGAGACGTACGCCCCCGGGCAGCCGTACGCGGGCCAGCCGTACGCACCCGGCGCCCACCCGCCCAGCCCGTACGGCCAGCCTGCGTATGGCCAGTATTCGTACGCGGCCATGCCCCAGCATTACGCGCAACGGTACGACGTGGGCATCGCGGCCCGGCGCTGGCTGGCCACCGTGCTGGACCACCTGCTGATGATGCTGGGGGTGATTCCCGCGATCGTGCTCCCCGAAGCGCTGATGCCCGTGGCGCTGATGCTGTGGGCGGGGATGGCCCTGGCCTACTTTCCCTGGCTGGAGGGAACGTACGGCGCCACGCCGGGAAAGCGCGCCGCCGGGCTGCGCGTGGTGGATGCGCGGGGAAACCCGCCGGGGCTGGCGAAAGCCTCCATCCGCACGGCGCTGCGGCTGCTGGAGGTGAACCCGATGCTGATCGGGGGCATCCCCGCCTTCATCTGCGTGATGGCCACCCGGAACCGGCAGCGGCTGGGCGACCTGGCCGCGGACACCTTCGTGCTGCTGCGCGAAGACGCCGACGCCGTCCTCCGCGCCCGCGGCGCGACTGCGGGCGCCATGCCGTACGCCGGCATCCCGATGTGAACGGAGGTCTGGGGATGACGGCGTCCAGCCTGACCATCCCCCGTCAATCGCCTCCCGCGCGTGAGCGAGTCCCCGGCCCACCCCGGCCGGCCGGCAAGAGCACGCGGAATCGCCCGTTTCCCGCCGTGCCGCCAACTTCGTTCGCAGCAGGGGATTGCGAGCAGATTGTCCCGTGATCCGCACGGTTCCTGACAGATAATCATTGACTCCCCGGCGTGCCTGACCTACTATGAGGACGCCCACAAATGCGACGGACCCGAGTGCCGGGACCGTGCACCCCGTGCCCGTTCCTGTTCGCCGCCCGGCCATTCCGGCGCACCTCCGCGCCGGCGGCACGGGCAGCTTCGGCCGAACAGGTTCGCTCCCCAGAGTGCCCGAACCCCTCTCGGCCGCGTCGCCCACTCGGCTGGCGGGGCACCCCTGTGCCGCGGCCCGCCGTCGGTTCGGAGTGCGCCCGGCAGCGCCCTCCGCAAGCGACGGCGCAAGTCCCCTACGCGCCACAACGTAGTTCCACCAGCCGCCCACGTAGTGCCAGGGAGGTCGCATGCATCGCTCGGCACACGTTCTACTCACGCTTGCGGTGGGAGTGCTGGCCGCGGCGTGCACCGACAGCCTGGATCCGCCCACCACGCCGGCCGCGCCGCGCAGGGAGGTCACCGCCAGCAGCGGCGCGCTGGGCGACCCCGTGCCCGGGCTGTCGCTCACGCAGCTGGCCTCGTTCACCCGCGGCAAGGCCGTGTTCCAGCGCGGCTTCGAGCAGCTCACCGGGCTGGGCCCCGCCTTCAACGCCAGCTCGTGCGCCGAGTGCCACGGCGAGGCCGCCGGCGAGCCCGGCGGCACCGGCGACGAGGTGGAGACCCACTTCACCGCGGTGCGCAGCGACGGCACCTGCAACGCGCTCACGGCCAAGGGCGGCTTCGTGCACCAGGACTCGGTCACGCCGAAGCTGTTCGCGGCCACCGGGCTCACCAGCGAGCCGTTCCCCACCACCACGCACCAGCGCGGCTCGCGCATCACCCCCGACGTGTTCGGCTTCGGGCTGATCGCGGCGATCCCCAACCAGGCCATCGTCAACCTGGAAGACCCGTACGACTACAACGGCGACGGGATCTCGGGGTACGCGCACCGGACCGCGGCGGGCGACATCGGCAAGTTCGGCCGCAAGGCCGCCGAGGGGAGCCTCACGCTCTTCAACGCCGGCGCGCTGCTGAACGAGATGGGGATCACCAACAAGTTCAACCTGACGGAGAACAACTTCGGCGGCATGGCGCTCCCCGCCGGGGTCGACCCCACCCCCGAGCCCGAGATCAGCAACTCGGACTTCGACGACCTGAACAACTTCGTGCTCTTCCTGGCGCCGCCGCCCCCGGTGCCGCTCACCACCGAGGCCACCACGGGGAAGACGCTGTTCAGCTCGGTTGGCTGCACCGGGTGCCACACCCCGCAGTTCACCACCACCGACGTGGGGATCCCGGCGCTCAGCTACAAGACGGTGCGCCCGTTCAGCGACTTCCTGCTGCACAACATGGGCACCAGCACCGCCGACATCTGCCTGGACCAGGCGTTCCAGACCGAGTTCCGCACCGAGCCGCTGATGGGCGCGCGCTTCATGGAAGCGTTCATGCACAATGGCGCGGCCAGCACCATCGAGCAGGCCGTGTCGCTCCACGGCGGCGAGGGCTCCAACTCGCGCTCGAAGTTCAACGCCCTCACCGCCACTCAGAAGGCGGCCGTGGTCGCGTACGTCAATTCGCTGTAAGACGGGCGGATCAGATCGGGGATGACGCGAGGGGCCGCTGCCGGGCGGTCCCTCTCGTTGTTGTGTGGCACCCGGATACCGCGAACAGGTGCGTGAGTGCGTGAGTGCGTGAGTGCGTGAGTGCGTGAGTGCGTGAGTGCGTGAGTGCGTGAGTGCGTGAGGCCCCGTGCCATCCGAGGCACTCCTCCCGAGCCGCCACATCTCCCCGGGCGGCTGAAGCCACGGCTACGACGACAGGAAGCCTCGAAAACTGCCGCGAGGCTGTGGGCGCGGTTGCCGTGGTGATGCGCCGAATCTCTCCAGATCCTCGTCCCACGTGCGGAGATGCCCGGGAATCAAACGATGCCGACGCAACAAGCCTCGCGCGGTTTGCGAGGCTTCCCGTTGTTGTAGCCCGCGGCTTCA
>DASSJS010000213.1:0-5267 GCA_035691085.1 Longimicrobium sp. | reverse complement strand
TCCGGGCCGCGCTCCAGGCACAGCCCCACGCGTGCGTCGGGATCCACGCCCATCGCCGCCAGGTGCCGCGCGAGCCGGTTGGCCCGCTCGTCCAGCTCCCGGTAGGTGAGCTCGCCGCCCTCGAAGACCACGGCCACGGCGGCCGGCGTGCGATCCGCCTGCGCCTCGAAGAGCTGGTGGATGCAGCGCTCCCGCGGGTACACGGCTTCCGTGGCGTTCCACTCCGCCACCACCTGCCGCCGTTCCGCATCCCCCAGCAGGGCCAGCTGCGAGAGGTGCACGTCCGCATCCGCGGCGACCTCCTCCAGGACGCGCTGCAGGTGGCCCAGCATCCGCCGGATCGTGCCGCGGTCGAACAGGTCGGTGTTGTATTCCAGCGAGGCGGTGAGGCCCCCCGCATGGCGGACCGTGAACAGCGTCAGGTCGAACTTGCTCGTCCCGCTGGTCCCCGCGCCCACGCCCCGCAGCTCGAGGCTCCCCGCCGCGGTTTCAGGGCGTCCCGCCTCCTGGAGCACGAACATCACCTGGAACAGCGGCGAGTAGCTTAGCGACCTCCCCGGCTGCAGCTCGGTGACCAGGCGCTCGAACGGAATCTCCTGGTGCTCGAAGGCGCCCAGCGTCATCTCCCTCACCCGCCGCAGCACCCCGCGGAAACTGGGATCTCCGGAGAGGTCCGTACGCAGCACGAGCGTGTTGAGGAAGAGGCCGACCAGCTCCTCCACCTCCCGCCGCGTCCGACCCGAGATCGGGCTGCCCACCACCACGTCCTCGCTCCCGCCGTATCTGCCCAGCAGCACCTGGAACGCGGCCAGCAGCGTCATGAACGGCGTCGCGCCTTCGCCGCGCCCCAGCGCCTCCAGGCGCGCCAGCAGCTCGCCGGACAGCGTGATCCCCTCGCGCGCCCCGCGGTACGTCTGCACCGCGGGACGCGGACGGTCCGTGGGCAGCTCCAGCAGCTCCGGGGCTCCGGCCAGGCGCTCCTTCCAGTACGCGAGATGCCGGTCCAGGACCTCGCCCCTCAGCTGCTCGCGCTGCCACACCGCGTAGTCGGCGTACTGCACCGCCAGCTCCGGAAGCGGTGACTCGCCGCCATCACGGCATGCCGCGTACAGGATCGACAGCTCCCGGCGGAGCAATCCCAGGCTCCACTGATCGACCAGGATGTGGTGCATGCACAGCAGCAGCACGTGATCCTCCGCATCCAGCCGCAGCAGCGCGGCACGGAAGAGCGGACCCGCCGAAAGGTCGAAGGGCCGCGCCACTTCCTCGCCGACACGCCGCCTGAGCGCCGCCTCGCGATCCGCGTCGCTCAACCCCGACAGATCCTTCACCGGCAGCGTGAACCCGCCGAAGGGCGCGATCACCTGCACGGGCGAGCCGTCCACCTCCACGAAGACCGTCCGCAGCGCCTCGTGACGCCGGACGATCTCGCCCAAGCTCCGCTCCAGCGCCGCCTGGTCCAGCGCACCGCCGACCCGCCATACCACGGGGACGTTGTAGGCGGCGCTCTCCGGCTCCAGCCGATCGATGAACCAGAGCCGCTCCTGCGCGAAGGAGAGCGGCAGCGCCCCCGTGCGCTCGGTCGGCACCACCGGCGGCAGCACCGGCAGCCCCGCGCGACGCATCTCCTCCACGCGCACGGCCAGCTCCGCCACCGTGGGTCCCTCGAAGAGCGCCCGCAGCGGCAGCTCGATGGCGAATACGTCGCGAACGCGCGAGATCACGCGGGTGGCCAGGAGCGAGTGCCCGCCCAGCTCGAAGAAGCTTTCCTCCACCCCCACGCGCTCCAGGCGCAGCACCTCGGCCCAGATCCCCGCCAGCACCTCCTCCACCGGCGTCCGCGGCGCCACGTACGGGTGCCCCGCCGACGCGAGCTCCGGCGCCGGCAGCGCCTTGCGGTCCAGCTTCCCGTTCGGAGTCAGCGGCAGCGCGTCCAGGAAGACGAATGCACCCGGCACCATGTACTCCGGCAGGCTCTGGCGCAGGTGCGCGCGCAGTGCGTCCGTCTCCACGCCGCCCACCACGTACGCCACGAGCTGCTTTTCTCCCGGCTGGTCCTCGCGCGCCACCACCACGCACTCGCGCACCCGGTCGTGCCGCCGCACCGCCGCCTCGACCTCGCCCAGCTCGATGCGGAACCCGCGCACCTTCACCTGCGCGTCGAGCCGCCCCAGGTACTCGATGGTGCCGTCCGCCCGCCAGCGCGCCCGGTCGCCCGTCCGGTACAGCCGCGCGCCGCGCTCGCCCGAGAACGGATCCGGGACGAAGCGCTCCGCCGTCAGCCCGGGGCGGCCGAGATATCCACGCGCCAGCCCGCGGCCGCCGAGGTACAGCTCGCCCGGCACCCCCGCGGGAAGCGGGAGCATGGCGGCACCGAGCACGTAGGCGCGCGTGTTGGAGATCGGCCGCCCGATCGTCGTCGGCCCCCCCGCGCGGCGCAGCGTCCAGGTGCTGTACGTGGTGTCTTCGGAGGGGCCGTAGAGGTCGTACACGCGGTCGATGCCCCGGGCGTAGAGCGCGTCTACCAGCTCGGCCCGCAGCGGCTCGCCGGCCAGGTTCACGGTCCGCACCCCGGCCGGGATCCCGCCGCTCTGCAGCAGCGCCGCGATCGCCGACGGGACCGTGTTGACCAGCCGCACCTGGTCCGCCGCGGCCGACCGCGGCAGCGCCAGCGCGTTCTCCACCACGATCACGCGGCCGCCGAGTGACAGCGGGAGGAAGATCTCGAAGACGGAGAGGTCGAAGGAGATCGACGTCGCCGCCAGCACGCCGGACAGCTCCTCCGCCGTGAAGACGGCCGCCGCCCACGACAGGAGCGTCACCGCGCTCTCGTGCTCGATCGCCACCCCCTTTGGGACGCCGGTGCTCCCGGAGGTGTAGATCAGGTACGCCAGGCTCCGCGGCGCGCTTCCACGCGCGGGGCTGCCCGCGCTCTCCGCGGCGATCTCGGCCGCCGCGCCGTCCACGCTCACCACCGTCACGCCGTCCGGGACGGGAAGCGCCGGGCGCAGCGACTCCTGCGTCAGCAGCACCGCCACGCCGGAGTCGAAGAGGGTGAACGCGAGACGCTCGGCCGGATACGCCGGATCGAGCGGGACGTATGCCCCCCCGGCCTTCAGCACGGCCAGGAGGGAGACGACCATTTCGATCCCGCGCTCCAGGCACACGCCCACCCGCGCCTCGGACCCCACGCCCAGGCGGACAAGGTGGCGTGCCAGCCGGTTCGCCCGCTCGTTCAGCTCGCCGTACGTCAGCTCCGCTTCCTCGGCGACCACGGCCACCGCGCCCGGCGTGCGCGCCGCCTGCGCCTCGACCAGCTCGTGGATGCACCGGCCGGTGGGATACTCCGTCTCCGTCCGGTTCCACTCCTCCAGCACCAGCGTGCGCTCCGCCTCGCCAAGCAGGTCCAGCCGCGAGAGCCGCACGTCCGCGTCCGCCGCAACCTGCTCCAGCACGCGCTCCAGGTGGCCGAGCATCCGTTCGACCGTGCTGCGCTCGAAGAGGTCGGTGTTGTAGTTCAGCGCGCCCAGCAGTCCGCGCGCGGTCGCCGCCAAGGCCAGCGATAGATCGAACTTGGCGCTCCCGAGCTCCGCACCAACTCCGCTCACGCGCAGCCCCGGAAGAGCGCTTCCCCCACCCCCGGCGTTCTGCAGCGTGAACATCACCTGGAAGAGCGGCGAGTGGCTCAGGCTGCGCTCCGGCTGCAGCTCTTCCACCAGGCGCTCGAAGGGCACCTCCTGGTTCTCGTACGCGCCCAGCGTCACCTCCCGCACCCGCCCCAGGGTTTCGCGGAACGGAGGGTCTCCCGAGAGGGCCGTCCGCAGCACCAGGGTATTGACGAAGAAGCCGATCAGCTCCTCGACCTCCTTCCTCGTCCGCCCCGCGATCGGGCTGCCCACGACGATGTCCTCGCTTCCGCTGTACTTCGAGAGCAGCACCTGGAAGGCGCCCAGCAGCGTCATGTACAGCGTCGTGCCCTCGCTCCGCCCCAGCGCCTGCAACCGCTCCAGCAGCTCGGGGGAGAGCTCCACCGGAACCGACGCGCCCCGGTACGTCTGCACCGCCGGGCGGGGATGGTCCGCCGGCACCTCCAGCAGCTCGGGCGCGCCCGACAGGCGCTCCCGCCAGTAGGAGAGCTGCCGCTCCAGCACCTCTCCCTCCAGCTGCTCGCGCTGCCACACGGCGTAGTCGCCGTACTGCACCGCCAGCTCCGGCAGCGGCGACTCCCCGCCCTCGCGGTACGCCGCGAACAGCGCCGACAGCTCCCGGACGAGCACGTCCATGCTCCACCCGTCACTGACGATGTGGTGCATCGAGAGCAGCAGCACATGGTCTTCCCCGCCCAGCCGCAGCAGCGCCGCGCGGAAGAGCGGGCCGGCCGAGAGGTCGAACGGGCGCCGCGCCTCCTCCCCGGCGCGCCGCCGGACCGCCGCCTCGCGATCCGCATCGCTCAGCGCCGACAGGTCCTCCACCGGCAGGGCGAACCCGGCGAAGGGCGCCACCACCTGCACCGGCGCGCCGTCGACTTCCGCGAACGTGGTCCTCAGCGCCTCGTGCCTGCGGACGATCTCGCCCAGGGCGCGTTCCAGCGCCGCCCCGTCCAGCGCACCGCCCAGGCGCCAAGCCACGGGGATGTTGTAGGTGGCGCTCCCCGGGTCCAGCCGGTCCAGGAACCAGAGCCGCTCCTGCGCGAAGGAGAGCGGCAGCGCCCCCGCACGCTCCACCGATACCACCGGCGGGAGCACGGGCAGCCCCGCGCGGCGCATCTCCTCCACCCGCACCGCCATCTCCCCGACCGTGGGCCCCTCGAACAGCGCCCGCAGCGGCAGCTCCACCCCGAACACCTGCCGCACCCGCGAGACCACCCGCGTGGCCAGCAGCGAGTGCCCGCCCAGGTCGAAGAAGCTTTCCTCCACCCCCACCCGCTCCAGCCGCAGCACCTCCGCCCAGATCCCCGCCAGCACCTCCTCGGTGGGGGTGCGCGGCTCCACGTACGCCTCGTCCGGCGACGCGAGATCCGGGGCCGGCAGCGCCCGCCGGGCCACCTTCCCGCTCGGCGTCAGCGGCAACGACTCCAGCCGCACGACCACCGACGGCACCATGTACTTCGGGAGGCGCCCTTTCAGGTGCGCCCTCAGCTCCGCGGGGCTGACCTCCTCCTCCGCCACCACGTAGGCCACCAGCCGCCGGTCGCCCGGCACGTCTTCCCGCGCCACCACCACCGCCTCGCGCACGTCCGGGTGGTCCGACAGGACGGCCTCGACCTC
>DASSJS010000212.1:0-26672 GCA_035691085.1 Longimicrobium sp. | reverse complement strand
TGCTCTACGAATCGCCCAACCGCGTGGCGAAGCTGCTGGACGACGTGGCGGCGGCGTGCGGCGGAGATCGTCGCGTGGCCGTGGCGCGCGAGCTCACCAAGCTGCACGAGGAGTTCTTCCGCGGCACCGCGGAGGATGCGGCGGCGCACTTCGCGGATCGCGAGGTGCTGGGCGAGATCGTGGTGGTGGTGGAAGGCCGGCCGGCGGACGCGCGGGCCGAGGGCGAGGTGGACGCGCTCGCCGCCCGCTCGGTCGCGCAGGCGCTGCTCGCGCGGGGGGAAACGCCCAGCGGCGTGGCGAAGGAGCTGCGGCGGCGGCTGGGCATCGCGCGCAACGAGGCGTACCGCATCGCGCAGGAAGCCGCGGGCGAGGGACCGGCCGGGGGATGACGGACCCGCTCACCCGCCTGCGCCGGCCCGCGCATCCCGATCATCCGGAGGGCCTGTCGAAGCGGCTGGAGAAGGCCGACCGGCTGATCGACCTGGGATGGAGCGTGGCGGCGCTGTGGGCGGTGCTGCGGTTGACGGTTGCCGTGCGCGTCTGGCGCCACACCGCCGGGGGCGAGCTGCTGCTGCTGGCCGACCCGCTGATCATCCTGGCGCTGGCGTACGGCCTGTACCGCCGCAGCCGCGCGTGCGGCGTGCTGCTGATGCTGATGGTGGTGGCGCAGCTGCGGCTGGCCTACGGCGCCCACGGCACCAGCGCGGGCATCCCGGTGGCCTTCGTGCTGGGGATCACCATCGCGCAGGGGCTGCGCGGCGCGTGGCTCTACCGCAAGGAGATGGCGGAGGCGCGCCCGGGCTGACCCACACGGTCTCGACCCGGGACGCCATCGTCCGATCTTCGTGGGGTGACCCAGACCTCCATTCCGCAATCCGCCCGCGCACGCGTATCCCGCCCCGGCGCGATCCACAATCGTCCATCTCCTGACGCGCTTGTAAGGAAAGGTGCATTGTTCCGCCCCCGCCAAAGGTCGATCTTGGCTCGACCCCCCGACCATGCGCGTTCGCGGAACCGCTGAAGGTCATGGCCCGGCACGGACCTTGACGCTCCCTGGCGGGGCTCCAACCTTTGTAACGGCTTCGCTCCGGCCCGCGGCCGTCGTGCCCCTCGATGGGTGCACGGCCTCGGCCCTCGTTGCCCCTGGAAACACCGAATGACCCAGACCGGTACCGCCATCCCCCTGTTCGCCGCGCCCGAGCCGGGCGCGGGCGAGCGCGCGCGCCTGGCGCAGGAGGCGTCGGGGCTGGGGGTGTGGGACTGGGACGTGGAGCGCGACGAGCTGCACTGGGACGAGGTGGCCCGCGCGCTGCACGGCGTGGAGCCCGGCGCGCGGGTGAGCGGCGAGCTGCTGCGGTCGCGGATCGACCCGGACGACCGGCCCGCCATGGAGGCCGCGGTGCGGGCATCGCTCGACCCCGCGGTGCGCGGGCCGTGCGAGGCGAGCTACCGCGTGCGCGTGGCCGGGGGCGAGCGCTGGATCCACGCCGTCGGCCGGGTGGTGTGGGCGGGCGAGGGCCTGTCCGCCCGCGCCGTCCGCGTGATCGGCACCATCCGCGACGACACCCGCGCCCGCGCCGCCGAGCGCGCCCTGGCCGAGCGCGACGAGCGGCTGCGCGCCGCGCTGTACGCCTCGGGAACGGGGACCTTCCGCTGGGACATCCGCACCAACGCGCTGGACTGGGACGAGAACCTGGACCGGCTCTTCGGGCTGGAGCCCGGGCGCACCGTGCGCTCGCTGGCGGGGTTCATCGGCGCCGTGCACCCCGACGACCGGGAGCGGGTGGCCGACGCCTGCGCCCGCTGCGCCGAGGGAGGCGCCGACTTCGACCAGGAGTTCCGCGTGGTGTGGCCCGACGGCACGGTGCGCTGGCTCGACGACAAGGGGCGCACCTTCTTCGGGCCCGACGGCGAGCCGTCGTACATGACCGGGGCCTGCATCGACATCACCGACCGCAAGCGGGCCGCCTTCGAGCGCGAGCGCCTGCTGGGCGCGCAGCAGGCGGCCGCGGCGCTGGCCCGCCAGCGGCTGGCCGAGCTGGAGGCGTTCTACGCCGGCGCGCCCGTGGGGCTGGCCATGCTCGACCGGGAGCTGCGCTACACGCGCGTGAACGACCAGATGGCCGCGCTGCACGGCCGCCCCGCGCACGAGCATGTGGGCCGCACCCCGGCCGAGATGATGCCGTTCCCCGGCGGGCAGGTCGAAGCCGCCCTGCGGCAGGTGCTCGAGACGGGGAAGCCGCTTCCGCCGTTTCCCCTGCGTGGCGCGCTCCCCGGCAGCCCCGCGGAGCGCGCCTGGCTGGTGAGCTTCTATCCCGTGCCGGGCCTCGACGGCGCCGCGGCAGGGGTGGGCGCCGTGATCGACGAGATCACCGAGGTGGAGCGCGCCACCGCCGCACTGCGCCAGAGCGAGGGACGGCTGCGGCGCATCCTCGAATCGGGGATCGTGGGCGCCTTCTTCTGGCACGTGGACGGCCGGATCACCGGCGCCAACGACGCCTTCCTCTCGCTCGTGGGGTACACCCGGGGCGACCTGGAGGCCGGGCGCGTGGACTGGCGCGCGCTGACCCCGCCCGCCTGGAAGGACGAGGACGAGGGGAAGGTGGCCGAGCTCCTGGCCACCGGCCGCCACGGCCCCTACCAGAAGGAGTACCTCGCGGCCGATGGGCGCGCGGTGCCCGTGCTGATCGCCAGCGCCTTCTTCGAGGGGTCGCAATCCGAGGGCGTGGCGCTGTGCCTGGACCGCACCGCGCAGCATTCGGCCGAGCAGGCGCTTCTCCAGCGCGGGCAGCAGCTGCGCGACGCCCTGGCCGAGACCGAGCGCGCCCGCGCGGCGGCCGAGCAGACCGCCGCGCACCTGCACCGGCAGAACGCGGTGGCGTCGGCGCTGGCCACCGCGCTCAGCGAGGAAGAGATCGCCCGCGCGCTGATCGGCCAGGCGGCGGCGCTGCTGAGCGCGCAGGCCGCGCTGGTGCTGCGCTACCAGGCCGGCGAGCTGGTGTGCGTGAGCTCGGCCGGGCATTCGGACACGGAGATGAACGGGTGGTCGCGCTACCCGGCCACGCTGGGGACGCCGGCGGGCGACGTGGCGCGCACCGGCGAGGAGGTGTACATCGAGAGCGCGGCGGGGTGGGAAGCGCGCTATCCCCGCTGGGCCGACTGGGTGGCCGCGCACGGCTACACCGCCTACGCCGGGCTCCCGCTGCGCTTCGGCGGGCGGGTGGGCGGCGTGCTGGTGCTGAACTTCGCGGGCGAGCGGCACTTCACCCTGCAGGACCGGGAGACGCTGCGCGCCATGGCCGCGGCGGCCGCGCAGGCCTTCGAGCGGGCGCGCCTCTTCCGCGAGGCGGTGGACGCGCGGCGCGAGGCCGAGGCGGCCCGGGCGCAGGCCGAGACGGCCAACCAGGCGAAGAGCGCCTTCCTGGCGGCCATGAGCCACGACCTGCGCACCCCCCTCAACGCCATCGCCGGCTACACCGACCTGCTCGAGATGGGGATCCGCGGGCCGGTGAACGAGGCGCAGCTGAACGACCTGTCGCGCATCCGGCGCAGCACGCAGCACCTGCTGGGGCTGATCAACAACGTGCTGGAATTCGCCAAGCTGAGCGCCGGCTCGCTCGGCTACGACCTGCGCGACCTTCCCCTCTCGCCCCTGCTGGACGACGCCGAGATCATGGTGGCGACCCAGGCGGCCGCGCGCGGGCTGCGGCTCTCGCTGCGCCCGTGCCCGCCCGGCGTGCACGTGCGCGCCGACGGCGAGAAGGTGCAGCAGATCCTCCTGAACCTCCTCGGCAACGCCATCAAGTTCACCCCGCCCGGCGGGGTGGTGGAGGTGGAGAGCGAGGTGGAGGGCGATGCGGTGCGCGTTCACGTCCGCGACACCGGCGTGGGGATCCCGGCCGACCGGCTGGGCTCGGTGTTCGAGCCGTTCGTGCAGGTGGGCGGCGGGCGCCCGGGCGAAGGCGTGGGGCTGGGGCTGGCCATCAGCCGCGAGCTGGCGCGCGCCATGGGCGGCGAGATCTCGGCCCGCAGCGCGCCCGGCCAGGGCTCCACCTTCACCCTGGTCCTCCCGCGCGCCCCGCATCCGCCCCCCACGGCCGGGTAGCCGCCGCCGGGCCTCTCGCCGCGCGCTCCTCCTCCACGCGGTTTCTTCCGAACCGTCCGGGCATCCCCATCGCCCGCCGGTTGCCCGCCGTCAGCAGGATCATCCCGCGTATTTCTGATCCATCGCGGATCTGGTTGCAGCAGGTCTCCCGCTCGTTCCGATCCTGTCGACGAGTGGCTGCAGGTGGCGCTCGCGCTGAGTATCGAAAATTTTTTGGAGAGCCCCCTCGACCCCGCGGCCACACACGGAAGGCCGGCTGTCTCAACGGATCGATCAGGGGATCACGAGGCGAGTCCGGCCGTCGTGCACGTCCTGCGCATCGAGGGCTGGATGGCGATCATTCGCCGTATCCGCGAAGGCTGCAGGGACGCACGGAGGACCGGGAGGGCTCGATTCCCCCTGATGACGCAGTGAACGAAGCCTTCAGGCGCAGACGACGGGGTGAACGACGGAAGCGGGTGTTCCTGCGAAAAAATTTCGATACTCAGCGCATTCCGAACCTGCAGCCACTCGTCGGCGAGCTCCGGTGCGATCAGGCTGCAACCAATCGACGAAGAACCGCATTTCTTCATCGCGCGGACGCTCCGGCCGCTTCCCCGCGCCCGTTTATCACCCCGTCGCGCTTGACGCCCGCGCGGCGGCGTGCCACGCTACACGCCCGGCACGGCGCGCCGCGCGTGCCCGCGCACGTCCACCTGCATCCGCGCAGATTCGATGACCGACACCGCCGCAACCTCCACGCGCCCCGCCGCCTTCGGCGACCTGGAGCCCGAGCTCGCCAACACGCGCCGGGTGCTGGAGCGCGTCCCCGACGAGCATTGGGAGTGGAAGCCGCACGAGAAGTCGACCCCGCTGGGCCGCCTGGCCACGCACCTGGCCGAGATCCCGATGCTGGCCATGTTCGTGGCCTCGCGCGACGAGTTCAACGTGGCCGGAGCCAACCGCTGGCCCGATGGCCCGCCCACTAACCGCGAGGGCGTGCTCGCCGCGTTCGACAACGCCGTGCGGATGCTGACGCAGGCCGTCGATGCCGTCGCGCCGGACGCGTGGGGGAAGACGTGGCAGCTGAAGGCGGGCGACCAGGTGTTCTTTTCGGCGCCGCGCGCCGCCGCGCTGCGTGCCTTCGGCATCAGCCACATGGTCCACCACCGCGCGCAGCTGGGCGTGTACCTGCGCCTGCTCGACGTCCCCGTTCCCGCCATCTACGGCCCCTCGGCCGACGAGGGCGCGCGCCCGGCGAAGTAGCCAAAAGCAGCATCCAGGGCGGGTGCGCCAGGCCGCTCCCGCCCTCCAGTCAATGATTTCCGTTCGTACTTTGATAAAGCCCCTCAGGCCAGGGCACGATTCATGGCTCCGTCCCCATTCCAGCGGCACGATCCCGATTCGCACATACCCGCCGGCGCGCGCGACGAGGTGGACGCGCTGAACCGCCGGACGTGGGAGGTTCGCACCCTCGACCTGGCGGAAGGGCTGCGGCTCGCCCAGCAGGCTCGCGAGGCGGCGCGAGCGGCGGGCTACGCGCGTGGCGAGGCCTACGCGTTGCGCAACGCCGGCTCATGCCGCTGCCTGATGCGGCAGCTCGACGCGGCGCTGTCGGACCTTTACCAGGCCGAACGGCTGTTTGGCGCGCTGGGCGATGAAGTGGGCACGGCGAGCGTGCTGAACTGGATCGGCAACGTGCACCTGCGCCGCGCCGAATGCCCCACCGCCCTGCAATTGCAGCTGCAGGCGCTCGAGATGCAGCGCCGGGTGGGCGACGTGGAGGGCGAGGGGAGCACGCACATCCACCTGGGGAACGTCTACTACGAGCTGTCCGATTTCCCGCGCGCGCTCGAGCACTTCCGTGCTGCCCTGGCGCTGAAGGAGGCGCAGCGCGATTCGCTCGGCCGGGCGAACGCGATGAACAACATCGGCAACATCTATGGCAGGCTCCATCAATATGACACCGCGCTCGACTATCACACGCGTACGCTTGCGCTCAGGCGCGGGCTGGGCGACCGGCTGGGCGAAAGCATCGCCCTGGTGAACGTGGGGTCCAGCTACAAGGAGATGGGCGAATACCCGCGCGCGCTGGAGCTATTCCAGGCCGCGCTGGAGCACGCCGAGCAGATGGGGAACCTGGAGATCCGCGCCGAGGTCCTCGTTTGCCTGGGCGATGTGACTCGCCAGCTTGGAAAGCTGGAGGACGCGGTCGCGTTCTACACGGAAGCGATCCACGTTGCCTCGGATACCGGAAACACGGCGACCGAAGCCGGTGCGCGCGTGGGGCTGGGGCAGGCGCTGGTCGCGGCCGGCGCCCCGCATGCCGCCGACGAGCTGCGCACCGCGCTGGTGCTGGGAAAACGAATCCAGTCGCCGCTCATCGTCTACGAGGCGCACCAGGCGCTGTCGGACGCGTACGAGGCTGGGGGAGACCTGGGGGCGGCGCTGGAGCACTACCGTGCGTATCACCGTGTGAAGGACGAGGTGGAGGGAGCCGAGACCGAGCGGCGCATCCAGGCGATTCTGACCCGGGCCGAGATCGAGCGCGGCCAGCGCGAGGCCGAGCTGCTGCGGGCGCAGGCCGCCGAGCTGGAGCGCCTTACCCGCGAAGATGCGCTGACCGGCCTGGCCAACCGCCGCCACCTCGACGCGCTGCTGGCGCTGGAGTGGGAGCGCGCCCGCCGCTTCGGCCGTCATCTGACCGCCGTGATGGTGGACGTGGACCACTTCAAGGCCGTGAACGACGGCTGGTCGCACGCCACGGGCGACGCGGTGCTGCGCCAGGTCGCCCACATCCTGCGCGACGGGATCCGCGCCGTGGACGTGGCGGCCCGGTACGGCGGCGAGGAGTTCGTGCTGCTGTTGGTGGAAACCGAGCCAGGTCAGGCTGTTCACGCCTGCGAAAAGCTCCGCGCCGCCATCGAAGCGCACGACTGGCCGTCCATCGCCCCCGGCCTCCGCGTTACCGCCAGCTTCGGCGTGGCGGGGAACACCGGGGCCGACAGCCCGGACGACCTCCTCGCCGCCGCCGACGCGCGCCTCTACACCGCCAAGCGCGCCGGCCGCAACCGCGTCGTCGCGGCGTAACTCCCAGCACCCAGCACCCAGCACCCAGCACCCAGCACCCAGCACCCAGCACTCAGCGTGGCGCATCTGACGCTATAGATCCTTCGCGCTGCGACTGTCGGAGCACGCCTCAAGTGCAGCGTGGTCGCGCTCAGGATGACGAGGCGGGTGTGTCGCGTGAATGCACAATCGATCGCCGAATTCGGTATTAGATGCGGGGAATGCCGACGAGCAGTCCTCGCAGGTGGACTTCTCCAGCCAGCCCACACGAGATGCGGACGAGGGAACCCCCTGCCGTCGCGATGACGGCAGGGGGTTCTCGCTGAATTGCGGATCGCGCGCTCGGCTTACCGCGTTTTCGTCGTGTCGCGCGAGCCGGTGCCCGTGCGGCCGCGGCGCGTGGACGACGTGGTGTCACGCGAGGTTCCGCCGCCGCGACGGCCGCTGGTGCTGGGCGTGCCGCGCGAGCCCTTGGCCTCGCCGCTGGCCGCGCTGGTGGCGCTGTCCACGCGCGCGCCGCTGGCCGCCGCGCCGGAGCCCGGCGCGCGGTTGCTCCCCGACATCCCCTCGTCGCCGAACGACTGCCCGCCGGCGCGGCCCTGGATGTCGCGGAAGTGCACCGGCACCCCGCGGCTGATGCGGTGGGAGAGGAACTGCGCGTCCCAGTTCGTCAGCCGCACGCAGCCGGATGACGTGGCGTAGCCGATGGTCTCGGGCTTGTTGGTGCCGTGGATGCCGTAATGCGGCGCCGACAGCGCCATCCACACCGCGCCCACGCGGTTGTTGGGCCCACCCGGCACCATCGCCTCGTGCGCCGTGTCGCTGGCGGTGGCGATCAGCTCGGGCTGGTAGTGCCACACCGGGTTCTGCTCGATGTGGGTCACCTTGAACTCGCCGCTGGGCGACGGGTCGTAGGTGGCGCCCAGGGTGGACGGGAAGTGGAACAGGATCTTGCCGCTGGCGTCCTGCGCCTGCACGTAGCTCCCCTGGCCCGACACCACGATCTGCGCCACCTGGCCGCCGCGCCCCGCGTTGGAGTCGCGCACCAGCGGCACGTTGACGGACTGCCCTGCCTGCAGCCCGTCCAGATTCACGCCCGGGTTCAGCATCTTCAGCAGCTCGGGCGAGATGTGGTACGTCTCCCCCAGCTTTTCCGTCAGCGAGTTGTAGCAGCTGCACGGAAGCTTGGCCTGCGCCTGCACGTTCTCGGGGATCTGGATGAACGGCCCCTTCACGTCGTCGGCGGTCAGGCGGTGCTGCGTGATCAGGTCGTTGGGCGAGCCGCCGGCGCGCGCCAGGGCCTGGAAGGTGGCGCTGTCCACCCGAGCGGTGGTGGGCAGGTTGTTGGTCTGCTGGAAGAAGTACACGGCCTTGGCGGTGTTCTTCCCGTAGTGCCCGTCCATCTCGCCCGGCGAGAAGAGCGCGCGGTCGAGAAGGATCTGCACGCGCAGCACGCTGGGCCCGCTCACCTGGCCGGAGAGCGGGAGCACCATGGCCCCGGAGTTCACGCGCTGGGCGTTGATCTGCTCCCACTTCTCGGGGTTGCGCACGGGCGCGCCGCTCCCGGTGGTGTCGAGCTTCACCACCTTGGTCCAGTCCTGCGCGAAGCGTCCCTGCTCGATCTGCTGCGGCGTCAGCGCGCTGTCCTGCGCGTACTGCAGGTCGGCGCCGTTCGACGCCGGCGCGGCCTCGGCGGTGCCGGGCTGCGGGGGCGGCGCCTTCTGGTCGCCGCCGCTGTCCTTGTCGCCGCACGCCGCGAGCACCAGCCCGGCCAGCGCCGCGCAAACCAGTTTTCTCATATCGATTCGCCTGTTTGGCTGTACGGACCATGAACGATCGCGCAGCCACAAGGCAGGTTTCGGGCCGACCCGGCGGAAGTCGCGGACCGGCGGGCGTTTACACGCTGGTCCCCGGTGGATGTGCCTGTCGCGGTCCCGAATCTCCCCGCGCGACCGCCCGTTCCGCCGCCGTCGAGCCGCGCGTAGTTTGCGAGAGTTCTCGTGGTTGTTGCCGCGCCTTCAGCCGCCGGTTCCCGCTTCGGACGAGATGATCCAGCTCCCTCTCGCCAACCCCATCCACGTGGCGCTGTACGAGCCCGAGATCCCGCCGAACGCGGGGAACGTGGCGCGGCTGTGCGCGGCCACGGGCTCGCCGCTGCACCTGATCGGCCGCCTCGGCTTCTCCTTCAACCATCCCCGGGCGAAGCGGGCGGTGATGGACTACTGGGAGGATGTCGAGTACACCCACCACGTGGCCTGGAGCGACTTCGCCGCCGCCGTCGGCGGACGCCGCGTGTGGATGCTGACCACGAAAGGCGAGCGGACGATCTGGGATGCCGATTTCGCCCCGGGCGACGTCCTTCTCTTCGGCCCCGAGTCCCGCGGCCTCCCCGGCGACCTGCTCGCCCGCGACCCCGAGCGCTGCCTGCGCATCCCCATGCGCCCCGGCGCGCGCTCGCTGAACCTCGCCACCTCCGCCGGCATCGCGCTCTACGAGGCGATCCGGGCCGCCGCCCCGCGCGGCGGGTAACACGCGGCGGCGGGCGTCTTGCGTCGCGCGGCCACGCCCTTCCCACACGCGTCCATCACGCCCGTTCGCGAGCCCGAATGCGTCCCGTCCACCGCGCGGTGGCGTTCGCCGCGCTGCTCCTTTTCCCGCGCGCGCTCCCGGCGCAGACGGGCCCGCGCGTGACCGTGCACGTGCTGCACCTGAACGCGCCCGTTCCCGGCGCCACCGTCCGGGCCGGCGGCGATTCGGCGGTCACGGGCCGCGCGGGCACGGCCGTGCTGGCGCTGGCCCCCGGCACGCACCAGGTGGTCGTCACGCGCGCCGGGTTCCAGGGCGACACGCTGGCCGTGCGGGCCGGGCGCGACACCGCGGTCACGGTACGGCTGCGGGAAGCCACGCTGGCGCTGGAGGCGGTGGTGGCAACCGCGTCGCGCAGCGGAACTATCCTGCAGGACCAGCCGATCCGCGTGGAAGCCGTGCCCGCCGAGGAGATCGAGGAGAACCAGACCGTGGCGCCCGGCGGCCTCACCACGCTGCTGGAGGAGCTCCCCGGCGTGCAGATCCAGCCATCGGCGCCGGGGCTGGGCGGCGCGGGGCTGCGCATCCGCGGGCTCCCCGCGCGGCACACGCAGGTGCTGGTGGACGGATTGCCGCTGCTGGGGCAGCAGCCGGGCGCGTTCGGCCTGCTGCAGACGCCGCCGCTGGACCTGGCACGCGTGGAGGTGATCAAGGGCGTCGCCTCGGCCCTGTACGGAGGCTCGGCGCTGGGCGGGGTGCTGAACCTGGTGTCGCGCCGGCCCGAGGGCGACCCGCTGGCGCTGGCCGGCCTCACCTCACGCCGCGGAGCCGATGCGGTCGTGTTCCTTCCCGCGCCGCTGTCGCCGCGGCTGGGCGCCACCCTCACCGCGGGCGTGCACGGCCAGCAGCCGGTGGACGTGAACGGCGACGGCTGGGCCGACCTGCCGCGCGTCCGCCGCGCCGAGCTCCGCCCGCGGGTGTTCTGGACGGGCCCGGGGGGATCGAACGTCCTGGCCACCGTGGGCGGGATGGCCGAGGGCCGCGACGGCGGCGGGACCGGCGGCGCGCTGGGGGGATACCGCGAGTCGGTGCGGACGCGGAGCATCGACGCCGGGGTGGCGGCGCACGCGCTCCTCCCCGGCGGGCGCGTGCTGGGCGCCCGCGCTTCGGCCACGCGGCAGGCGCACCGGCGGGCGTTCGGCGGCGAGGGCGAGCGCGACGCGGAGACCACCGGCTATGCCGAGGCCACGCTGGCCGGCGCCCGCGGCCCGCACACCTGGGTGGCCGGCGCCGCGCTCTCGCATGACGCGCTGGCGTCGGCGGGCGCGCCAGGCGCGGAGTACCGCTACACCACCCCCGCCGTGTTCGCGCAGGACGAGGTGGCCGCGGCGCCGTGGCTGCGGCTGGCCGCCATCGCCCGTGCCGATTTCCAGGACCGCTACGGCACCTTCGCCAGCCCGCGCCTTTCCGCGCTCTTCCGCCCCGGGCGCGGAGTGGCGGTGCGTGCCTCGGCGGGCACCGGGTTCGCCCTGCCGCGCCCGCTGGAAGACGAGGTGGAGGCCGTGGGGCTCCAGCGGCTGTCGCCGATGACCGGGCTGGTGGCCGAGCGTGCCGCCAGCGCGTCGCTCGACGCGGAGTGGAGCGGCGGCGGGTGGGAAGTGGCCGCGAGCGCCTTCGGCACCGAGATCCGCCACCCGCTCCGCGCCGGGCGCGACCCCGCCGACTCCACGCGGCTGAAGCTGCGCAACCTCCCCGGCGACCTGCGCAGCGCCGGGGTGGAGGCGCTCGCGCGGTATGTGCGCGGGCCGCTGCAGGCCATCGCCAGCTACACGCACCTCGCAGCCACGGAGCCCGCCGCGTCCGGGGGGCGCCGCTGGGCCGAGCAGGTCCCGCGCGACGCGGCCGAGCTGGCGGTTCTGCTGGAGAGCGCGGCGCGTGGACGGGCCGGAGTGGAGCTTTCGTACACCGGCCGCCAGCGCATCGACCTGGACCCCTACCGCGCGTTCGGCCGCCCCTTCGTGGAGGTGAACCTGCTCGCGGCGATCAACGTGGCGGGTGAAAGCTCCATCTTCGTCAACGCGCTGAACCTTACCGGTGTCCGCCAGACGCGGTGGGACCCGCTCCTTCTCCCCGCGCCCAACGCTCTGGGCCGCCGCACCACCGACGTGTGGGCGCCACTTGCCGGCCGCACCGTGAACCTGGGCGTGAAGCTGGAGCTGTGACGCCCGCCGCCACGGGCTCGCCGCTGCACCTGCTCGTCCGGCTCGGCTTCTCCTTCACCCATCCCAGGGCGAAGCGGGCGGGGATGGACTACCGGGAGGACGTCGATTACACCCACCACGTGGCCGGGAGCGACTTCGCCGCCGCCATCAACGGCCGCCGCATCTGGATGCTGACCACGAAGGGCGAGCGGACGATCTGGGAGGCGGACTTCGCGCCGGGCGACGTGCACCTCTTCGGCCCCGAGTCCCGCGGCCTGCCGGACGACCTGCTCGCCCGCGAGCCCGACCGCTGCCTGCGCATCCCCATGCGCCCCGGCGCGCGCTCGCTGAACCTCGCCACCTCCGCCGGCATCGCGCTCTACGGGGCGATCCGGCAGGCGTCAGCTCGGGCGGGCTGACGGGGAGGCGGTGCGGCCCGTCACGCGGCCAGCTCCCGGAGTGCGAACGTCCTGGCGGCCAGCTCGCTCACGGGAAGGGGCGCGGCCGGGGCCATGGCCCGGCGCCGGCGCGGCTGTGCGTGCCGGGCGGCGTGGCCCGCCAGCACCGCCGCATCGCGCCCCACCCAGCCGATCAGCGCGGAGCCGCGCGTGTGCTGCCACGGCAGGCCGAGGAAGTACAGCCCCGGCACCGAAGTCACGCCACGCCGGTGGACCGGCATCCCCCCGGCGCCGAGGACCGGCGCCTCGATCCACGAGTACTCGCTTCGATATCCGGTCGCCCAGACGATCGCGTCGGGCCGGATCCGCCCTCCATCCGCGGTCCGCAGCTCGCCGCCGCGCGCCGACGTGATCCGGCCGGCGAGCTTCACGCCGGCGTTGCGGGCGAGCCAGTCCGGGCCGTGGCCGATGAGCAGCTCCTTCTCCTTCATCCGCCGCCCCATCCACGAATCCGCAGTCACGTTGAAGTAGCCGCTCCGCTCCAGCCACCAGAACACGCTGCGCCCCAGGATGGTTTCGGGA
This sequence comes from Longimicrobium sp., assembly GCA_035691085.1. GTDB lineage: Bacteria > Gemmatimonadota > Gemmatimonadetes > Longimicrobiales > Longimicrobiaceae > Longimicrobium. The sequence goes on along the minus strand of DASSJS010000212.1, from coordinate 13,812 downwards.
AGGGCGGTGAGCCGCTCGCCGGCCGCCAGCGTGACCGGCCGCGTGGCCGCCAGCTCGGCCGCGATCTGCACGCCCGAGTTCCCCGCGCCCACCACCAGCACCTCGCCGCGCGGAAGCTGGCCGGGGTTGCGGTACCCGGCGCCGTGGATCTGCACGATCCCGGCATCGAGGCCGCCGGCCATGTCCGGGACGCGCGGGCGCTGGAACGGGCCGGTGGCCACCACCACCTGCAGGGCGTGCAGCTCTCCCGTGCTGGTCTCCACCCGGAACCCGCCGGCGGGGTCGGGGCGCAGCGCGGTCACGCGGGTGCCGGTGCGCACGGGGAAGCCGAAGGTGGAGGCGTAGGTCTCCAGGTACGCGGCCACCTCGTCGCGGGCCGGGTAATGGTCCGGCTCGGCGGGGAAGGGAAGGCCCGGAAGGGAGCTGTAGCGCGCCGGCGTGAACAGCTTCAGCGAGTCCCACCGGGTCCGCCAGGCATGGCCCACCGACGGGCCCGCCTCCAGCAGAAGAACGTCCAGCCCCGCCCGCGACAGATGGTAGCCCATCGCGAGCCCGGCCTGGCCGGCGCCGACCACGATCACGTCGAGAGATTGCATCGTTCCACGGTGTTCACGGAGGTGGGATGGATGCGCCCCGTCCTCCCCGCGGGCGGGGAAGACGGGGCGGCGCGTGGAAGTCAGGCGTTGCAGCCGCAGGCGGCGCAGCCACAGGAGGCGCCGCAGCCGCAGTCGCAGCTCGCGCAGGCGCAGGCGGTGCCACAGCAGCAGCTCCGAAGCGCCTGGCACCCGCAGGTGCAGTCCATCCCGGAGCACGTCGCGCAGCCACAGTTCGCGGTCGTCATATCGTCATCCCTCGTCGTCGAGATTCGCTGGCCGGCGGCGGGACCGGCCGTGTGCCGGTGTGCCCGCCATCGACGAGAGAATGATAGGGATGCCGCCCTGGGGCCGATTGAACGAACCGGCTGGACCCTTTGAATGAACTGGCTAAAGCTCGAGGCTGGATGGATCCTCAGTTCATGAACCATGCGTTCCTGATGCGCCCGCCCGCCACCTCGTAGATCACCACGCTCACGTGCGACCCCTCGCCCGGGAGGCCGGTGACGAGCTCGTGGTCGATCACGAAGCGGCCCTTCACGATGCGCTGCCGGACCTCGGCATGCAGACCCTTCGCGTCCGGATCGCCGAAGAGCTCGGTGTAGTGCTGGCGCACGCGCGCCGCGCCGGCGAACACCGTGTCGGCCGGGTACTCCCAGAAGATCACATCGGGCGTGAACGCGGCCATGAACCCCTCCACGTCGTGCCGGTTGAACGCGTCCACCTGCGCCTGGACCACGCGTTCCTCGTCCGCCGTCTGCGCGGCGGCGGGGCGGGCGATGGCAGAGCAGAGCACGGCGAAGAGGAGCAGGAGCGGGCGGCGCGGCATCGAAGGAACTCCGTCGGTGGGGTGGATGAAGGACGCGCGTCCGGAACCTTGTGCGGAGATGACGCGCCAGGCAAGCGAAGCGATCGTCGCGCGCGGGGTGCGCGGCTGCGGTTCCGATGCCCGCGCCCACCGCCTCGCACCGTTCGCGAGGCTTCTCGTCGCCGCCGCCGCGGCTTCAGCCGCCGGCGGACGGAGCTTTGAACCGTGCCCGGATCGATCCGCAAACGCATCCGGCGGAAGCACTTCCCTCGTATCATGGCAGGGATCGGCCGAGCGGGTGCGGCGCAGATCGCGCCGGGGACGGCATCGCCCGGAGCGCCATCCGTTTCCGTCCGGAAGATGGCTGTCGCAGGCTCGTTGCCGGGGCGCGATCTGTGTTTGACACGCCCCGCGGCACGGCCTATGTTCCCGGCGCCCAAGGCGCTCTGGGATACGCGCGGGGTCTGAAATCGAACCGAATCCGGAACGGATCATGGACAAGATTACGGTGGTTGGGGCGGGGAACGTGGGCGCCACCGCCGCCCAGCGCGTGGCCGAGAAGGAACTGGCGCGCCAGGTGGTGCTGATCGACATCGCCGAGGGCATTCCGCAGGGGAAGGCGCTCGACCAGTGGCAGTCGGCGCCCATCGAGGGCTTCGACAGCCGCGTGATCGGCAGCAACGGCTACGAGGAGAGCGCCGGGAGCGGCATCTACATCGTGACCGCCGGCATCGCCCGCAAGCCGGGGATGAGCCGCGACGACCTGCTGAACACCAACGCCAGCATCGTGCGCCAGGTGAGCGAGAACATCGCCCGCGTGAGCCCGGATGCCATCATCATCATGGTCAGCAACCCGCTGGACGTGATGTGCTACGTGGCCATGAAGGCCAGCGGCTTCCCGCGCGAGCGGGTGATCGGCATGGCCGGCGTGCTCGACACGGCCCGCTACCGCGCCTTCCTGGCCACCGAGATCGGCGTGAGCGTGGAGGACATCCAGGCCATGGTGCTGGGCGGCCACGGCGACACCATGGTGCCGCTCATCTCCTACACCACCGTCAGCGGCATCCCGGTCACGCAGCTGATCGAGCGCGACAAGCTCGACGCCATCGTCAAGCGCACCCGCGGCGGCGGCGCCGAGATCGTGAGCTTCCTGAAGACCGGCTCGGCCTACTACGCGCCCAGCAGCGGCGCGGTGCAGATGGCCGAGGCGATCGTGAAGGACAAGAAGCGCATCCTTCCCTGCGCCGCCTGGCTGCAGGGCGAGTACGGGATGAGCGGCCTCTTCCTGGGCGTCCCCGTCCTGCTGGGCAAGGGCGGGATGGAGCGCGTGATCGAGGTGGAGCTGACCGACGACGAGCGCGCCGCGCTCAAGGCCAGCGCCGACGCCGTGCTCGAGCCGATGGAGCTGGTGAAGTAACGAGCGCCGCACCGGCCCCCGCGCCGCGCGCCCCCAGGGGCACGCGGCGCGCTTGGGCTTGGGGGCGGCGGCGACGAGCCAAAGGACCTGACCCGAGAAGGCGAGACACACATGGCTACCGTGCACAAGGTCCGCGGGCTCTGGACCGCGCTCCGCTACCGCGGGCGCGAGGGGATGTGGACCTGGCTCCTGCACCGGGCCACCGGCCTGGGCATCCTCCTCTTCCTGATCATCCACGTGGTGGACACGGCCATCGTGATCTACTGGCCGGGGCTGTACGACCACGCGCTGAACCTGTACCGCAACCCCGTCTTCCGCTTCGCCGAGCTGCTGATCTTCTTCGCGGTGCTCTTCCACGCGCTGAACGGGCTGCGCATCATCGTGCAGGACTTCTGGCCCGCCGCCATGCTCCGCCAGCGGCAGCTGGGGCTGGCCGCCATCGGCGCCGCGGTGGTCCTCATCCTCCCGGTCGCCTGGATCATGCTGGCGCCGCTCTTCGGACTGCGCGACGAGCCGGGCACCGCCCGCCACCGCGCGCGGATCCAGGCCACCCAGCCCTCCATCAGCGACTACCGCGGCCCGGCCGCGCCGGCGGCGACGGCGGCCCCCGTGACGGAGGGCGCGCGATGAGCTCCATGGTGCGCGACCCGCGCGGCGGGTACAGCCGGCCCCAGAAGAAGGACCAGCGCAGCAACTTCGAGCTGTACTCGTGGTTCTTCATGCGCGTCAGCGGGCTGCTGCTGATCTTCATGGCGCTCTACCACCTGACCTGGTGGAACCTGATCGTGGGGGTGGAGCACCTGGACAGCGGGCTGGTGCGCGAGCGCTGGACCAACCCGTTCTGGCGCCTGTTCAACGTGGGGCTGGTCTCCTTCGCCATGCTGCACGGGCTGAACGGGCTTCGCTACAGCATCGAGGACTACGTGCGCAAGCCCGGCCTGCGCATCGCCGTGAAGGCCGTGGCCTACACCATCGTCCTGGCGAGCCTCGCCTGGGGGATCTTCGCGCTGCTGACGTTCAACCCCGCCATTCCGGTGCACCGGGCATGATCCACACGCACACCTACGACGCGCTGGTGGTGGGCGGCGGCGGGGCGGGGCTGATGACGGCCATCTACCTGTCGCGCAACCCCAACCTGCGCACCGCCGTCATTTCCAAGCTCTACCCCACGCGCTCGCACACGGGGGCCGCGCAGGGCGGCATCTGCGCCGCGCTGGCCAACCTCGAGGAAGACCACCCCGAGTGGCACGCGTTCGACACCGTGAAGGGGTCGGACTACCTGGGCGACCAGGACGCCATCGAGACCATGTGCGAGGAGGCGGTCCCCGTCATCATCGAGCTGGAGCACATGGGGCTCCCCTTCAGCCGCACGGCCGACGGGAAGATCGCCCAGCGCCCCTTCGGCGGGCACACGCACCACTTCGGGCAGGGGCCCGTGCGCCGCAGCTGCTATGCGGCCGACCGCACCGGGCACATGATCCTGCAGACGCTCTACCAGAACTGCATCAAGAACGGCGTCGACTTCTTCGACGAGTTCCAGGTGGTGGACGTGCTGATCCACGACGGCCGCTGCTGCGGCGTGGTGGCCTGGCACATCCACACGGGCGACCTGCACGTGTTCCGCGCCAAGGCGGTGGAGTTCGCCACCGGCGGCTTCGGGCGCATCTGGAGCATCACCTCCAACGCGCACGCCAACACGGGCGACGGCGTGGCCGTGGCCTTGCGCGCCGGGGTGCCGCTGGAGGACATGGAGTTCTACCAGTTCCACCCCACCGGCATCTACCGCCTGGGGATCCTGATCACCGAGGGCGTGCGCGGCGAGGGCGGAGTGCTGCGCAACGACCACGGCGAGCGCTTCATGGAGCGCTACGCGCCCACCATGAAGGACCTCGCCAGTCGTGACGTGGTCGCCCGCGCGATCCACAAGGAGATCCGCGAGGGGCGGGGGATCGGCGGCAAGAAGTACGTCTACCTCGACGCCACGCACCTGGGCGCCGAGGTGATCGAGAACAAGCTGCCGGACATCGCCGACTTCTGCCGCACCTACCTGGGGGTGGACCCGGTGAAGGAGCCGATGCCGATCCAGCCCACCGCGCACTACGGGATGGGCGGCATCCCCACCGACGTGTGGTGCCGCGCGGTGATCGACAGCGACAACACCGTGCTCCCCGGCCTGTTCGCGGCCGGCGAGTGCGCCTGCGTCTCGGTCCACGGGGCGAATCGCCTCGGTACCAACTCCCTGCTCGACCTGGTGGTGTTCGGGCGGCGCGGGGGGATCGAGATGGCGCGCTTCTGCGAGACCGCCGACATGCCCGAGCTCCCGGCGGACCCGACCGCGCGGGTGGAGGAGCTGTTCGGCAGCATCCTGGGGAACAAGCAGGGCGGCGAGCCCGCCGCAAAGCTGCGCGAGGAACTGCAGGACGTGATGCAGGACGACGTGGGGATCTCGCGCAACGGCGAGGGGATGACGCACGCGCTGGCCAAGGTGCGCGAGCTGAAGGACCGCTTCAGTCGCGTGGGGGTGATGGACCAGGGGCGCGCCTTCAACACCGACCTGCTGGAGGCGTGGGAGCTGCGCAACCTCCTCGACCTGGCGGAAGTCTCGACGCTCAGCGCGCTGAACCGCACCGAGAGCCGCGGCGCCCACATGCGCGAGGACTACGAAAAGCGCGACGACGTGAACTGGCTTAAGCACACGCTGGTGAACCGGGCCGACGACGGCTCGCTCTCCATCAGCTACAAGCCCGTGACCATCACCAAGTTCCAGCCGAAGGAGCGGGTGTACTGATGGCGAGCAGACTGACCGTTCGCGTCCTCCGCTACAACCCGGAAACGGACGAGGTGCCGTACTACAAGGAGTACGCGGTGGAGGCCGACCCCACCGACCGTGTGCTCGACGCGCTGAACATGGTGAAGTGGTACCAGGACGGCGCGCTCACCTACCGGCGCAGCTGCGCCCACGGCATCTGCGGCAGCGACGCCATGCGCATCAACGGCGTGAACCGGCTTGCCTGCAAGGTGCTGGTGCGCGACGTGGGCAACCAGGTCACCGTGGAGCCGCTGATGGGCTTCCGGGTGATCAAGGACCTGGTGGTGGACATGGAGCCGTTCTTCGCGCAGTACCGCAGCGTGCTCCCGTTCTTCATCGCCGACAGCCGCCCCCCCGAGCGCGAGCGCCTGCAGACGGTAGAAGACCGCGAGCGCTTCGACGACACGACCAAGTGCATCCTGTGCGCGGCGTGCACGACGAGTTGCCCCAGCTTCTGGGCCAACGAGGAGTTCGTGGGGCCGGCGGCGATCGTGAACGCGCACCGCTTCATCTTCGACAGCCGCGACGATGCGGCGGGCGAGCGGCTGGAGCGGCTGAACGACCGCGAGGGCGTATGGCGCTGCCGCACCATCTTCAACTGCACCGAGGCCTGCCCCCGCGAGATCAAGATCACCCGGGCGATCGGCGAGGTGAAGAAAGCCATCCTCTACGGCACCTCCCGGGCAACGAAGTAAGCCCGAACGCGCCACCGCTGCGCGCAAGGACGTCGAACGCCGGCCGTGTTTTCCCGCACGGCCGGCGTTCTCTTCTATGCCGGCGGATTCTTGTTTACGTTTGATCCATGGCTTCCGGATACGAGATCGTCGAACGAAGCGCGAACGGATTCGGCGCTTGGGTGCGCGAACTGCCCGGGTGCGTGGCTGTAGCCGAGACAGAAGCCGAAGTTCGCGATCTGATTCGTGAGGCTATCGAACTCCACCTGGAAGGCATGTGGGAGGACAACGAGCCGAGCCCCGAACCCGGGCAGGTAGAATAGGGGAAATCTCACAGGCGGCATCATGGCCGCACCATTCCGTGAAAGACGAGTACGATTTCAGCAACGGCGTTCGCGGACCCGTGTTCCCGCCGCCGCCCGGCACCACGCGCGTGACGCTCCGGCTGGATAACGAAGTGCTCGACTGGTTTCGCGAGCAGGTCCACGCGGCGTGCGGCGGTGATTACACGCGATTGATCAATGCCGCTCTCCGCGATCACATCAGTCGAGGTGAGACGCTCGAGCAGATGATGCGGCGTGTGGTGCGAGAGGAACTGCATCGGTTCGGAACCGTACCATAACCCGGTATCGTGATTGCCGTTGCTACGGCAGGATCTGGAAGAACGACGGAGTTTCTGTGGCGTTGCACGTCGCTGTTGATGTAACTTGATCACGGAGGCCGAAGAAAGGCGACAAACACAACCGAGGCAACAGGCGGATGGCTGACGTGCGGCACTTGTCCAGGGCCCCTTTGACCGAGGCGCTCGTGGATTTCAGGATTCCACCGCATTCCCCATCCATCAGGGAAGCGTTGGAGGCGCTGGCGGAACGTCTCGGCGATGAATATCCGAACAAGGATGAGCAAGAGCAGGTGGGCGCTCACATCGAGCTCGCGCGTGGCGAAGTGGTCGCCGAGCCGATCGTAAATCGGTTTTACGGGTTCCTCTGCCGGAGCCAGGATGGACTCTCGATCGCGCAATTCCGGATTGACGGGTTTACGTACAACCGGCTTCGGCCGTATACCTCCTGGAAGGAGCTTCTTCCCGAAGCGATGCGCCTCTGGGGGTTGTACTGCCAGGCTACAGGCTGTGAGGGGGTGATCCGGCTGGGGCTTCGCTACATCAACCACCTCAGCATTCCCTCGGGAGCCGCGCTGTCGGATTACCTGCTGCTCGGTCCCGCCATCTCGCCGACCTTGCCGGGGAACGTGCAGGAGTTCCTCACGCGCGTCGTTCTCCACGACATTCCCGACGATCTTACCGCTGCGGTAACGGTCGTGGTGGAGCCGATCGGGGCCGAGGATAAGTCAGTGTTGCTCGATGTGGATGCATTCAGTGAAATGCACGCGCCGGCTGATAGTCCCACAGTCGAAGAAACGCTTCAGGTGCTTCACGATTTCAAGAATCGGATCTTCTTCAACAGCCTTACCGATGCCGCGATCCGGAGGTACGAATGACCATTGCCGACGCAACTCCGTACGTTTCCGTCTCGGACGACCACGGGCTTAGCAGTGAGGCGGCACGGCTGCGCGCGCGTTTCCAGGCGGGGCAAACCCGGTCCGCGAGCATCGTGCTGGACGATCGCTACCGGACGATCGTGCAGCAACTGGATGCCGCGGTCGCGGAGGCATCGTCTCCTGATTGGAACGGATATGGTGCGGAGGCGGCTGACCCGCGCGCCGTGAACGTAGCGCGACGGATTCTCCGAGGTATTCCGTCGATCTTTCCGGTGCCCGAGATTGCGATTGATCCCGATGGTGAGGTCAACCTGGAATGGCTCACCGAACTGCCGGACGTCGCGTTTACGATGAGTATCGGGCCACGGGAAATCTCATACGCGGGTCTCTACGGAAAGAGCCGGACGCATGGGGTTGAAGAATTCTCTTCGTCAGTTCCTCGGATCATTCTTGCCAACCTCTCGCGGCTCGTCCGAGAGGTCGCCCGACATCGTCGGGGTGGAACCTGACGATCACCTTGCGCGGTTCATTCTGTCGCGGAGAGAATTCAGTCCCACGCACAGGCGTGTGAAAGCGGTCGCGTTCCTGCCGGAGAGCCGAGGCTCCACCACGTCGGTGTTCCGCATCGCGGGTCTTGCAGAGCCCGAGATCTGGAAGATCGGTGAAAAGGTGGCCGACCTCCGGGAGAAGACGCTGCACGCCCGCGCCGATGTCACCGTTTGGAAAGTCCAGGAGGTTGGTCTGTCACTGGATCCCGATGACACTCCGCCACGTCACGCCAATATCAGAGGCTGGCCTTCAGACAAGGCGGAGCAACTCTCCATTGCCCAACAACTCGCCGCGTCGGCAGTTTTGCAGTTGCCGCACGGTGAACCAGGCGGGAGTCCAGCAGGATGAATGAACGATGAAGGGTCTCGCGCCCGCGCGGAGGCCCTTTCGTCGCATCCGACCGTCAGGCTTCACCTGCTGGAGCCCGGCGTGCAGTGCTGGAGTTGCGCATTTCATGCGGCCCTTCTCTTGCGGCGCTTTCGGCTGGCCCAACCCACCCGTGCTCCCGACTCCTCGACCGGAGCTCCCCGATGCGCTCGCTCGATCCCCGCCTGCTCGCTGTCGTCTTCTTGTTGAGCGGAAGTGCCGCCCTGTCCCAAGGCGCGGCCGCGCAGATCACGCCCGCTCCGCATCGTCCCGTCCCCAGTGCCGTCACGACTCTCACTCCGCCGACGAGCTATCCGCTCATCTGCCGCGGCACGGCGGGGCTGAACGTGATGGTGCGGCCCACGCGCATCGGGCTGCTGATCTTCACGCGCGGCAGCGGCCCCGCCACCGCGGGGCTGGAGCCGGGACAGTGCGCGTGGATGGATCGCGCGGTGAGCGCGTCGGAGCCGAACCGCATCGCGCAGACGGTGCCCGAGGGCGCGGACCGCGAGGCGCCATACCTGTGGCCCGAGGTACTGCAAAGCCCGGATCGCTACTGGCGCTTTGAGGTCTACAACAACCGCCGCGGCGACCTGGTGGTCACGAAATCCGCGGAAACGACGAAGCCCTGACCACTGGGAGCCTGAACCCGCCCGGTTATCCTCGCGGCAGGCGCTTCGGTTCATCCCCTCGTGCGTGCGGCTCGGCACAGAATCCTACGCTTTCACCACAATCCGAAGTACCATCCGGGATGAACCCCGCCTCCGGGTCGCCAGGAGACGGGGACCCGGTTTCCACGTTCGCCCGCGCCGAATCGGCCGGGCTTCCCGCGATCCCACCTCCTCCGCCCGAGGTGTCATGCGCTCCCTGATCTCCCGCGGCGCGGTTCCGGCCGGCCTGCTCCTGCTCGTTGCCGCCGCACCGCTGCGCGCCCAGAACACGACGGTTGCCGCCGATTCGCAGCACGCGCAGCCGCAGACCCGCGAGCAGCGGCTGGAAGAGCTCCGCGTGCTGGCGCAGGGCGGCGGCTACGGCGGGTTCTACGACCGCGTGCTGACGGCGGGGGGTGGCCGCTTCATCACCCGCGGGGACATCGAGCGGCAGAACCCCGGCCAGACGGCGGACCTGTTCCGGAACGTGAACGGGTTCGAGGTGGTGAACGGGAGCATCCGCCTGCGCGGGCAGCCCGCCCGCAGCCGCGAGGGGACCTCGCTGATGACCCGCCGCACCACCGCTGGGGACAGCCTGAGCAGCGCCGGCGGCTTCGGCGGCACCAGCACCATCAACCCCGAGAACCCCGATGGCGGCCCCGCGTCGATGGACGGGCGCACCGGGCGCGGACAGGGGTGCATCCCGCTGATCTGGGTGGACGGGAGGAAGTGGGACAGCGACGACGGCAACCTTTCCAGCATCCAGCCGGAGACGATCGAGGGAATCGAGGCGTACCCCCGGGCGTCGATGGCGCCGGTGCAGTACCGCGCCCGCAACGACAACTGCGGCATCGTGCTGGTCTGGCTCCGCCAGGGGAGCTGATACCGGATTCGGCGATTGACGGCGCATTCGCGCGACACCGGTCGCTCGTCATCCTGAGCGCGACCACGCTGCACCTGAGGCGTGCTCCGACAGCCGCAGCGCGAAGGATCTATAACGTCGGACGCGCTACGGCCGGGTGTTTCGCATCGACCGGCTTTAGATCCTTCGGCCTGCAACCATTCGCGCATGCCGCGATATCGGCGGAGTCGGCCTCAGGATGACGGAACGGGGGCTTGGGTGCGGCATGCACAGTCAATCGCCGCAAATAGGTATGACTTCCGTCATCATCCCCATCAAATCCGAAGGGCCTCCCGCATCGCGAGGGGCCCTTCGTCACATCGGCTGATCCGTCGAACGATCACCCGCCGAAGGGGGTGCCGCCCTGCTGCGGCTGCTCCTGCGGGCGCTGCTGCCGCAGGCGCGGGGGGCGGCCGAAGTTGTACTGGAAGGTCACGTGCACGGCGCGCGAGGTGAAGGTGCGCTCCGTGAGCTGGATCACCTGGTCGTCGCCCGCGCGCACCCGGAAGCGCTGGGTGTTGAACGGGTCGCTCACGCGCACCGTCATGGTCGCCTTGTCGCCGTTCAGCTTCTGCCGCACGGAGACGTTGGCGAAGCCGAAGGCGTCGAACTGGCCGCCCTCGATCTTCATCGGCGCGCGGTAGAAGTACGCGGCGCTCACCGCGGTGCGCGGCGTGAGGTTGTACGTGCCGTTCACCCGTGCCGACCAGGTGACCGTGTTGGACGAGAGGGTGCTCTCGCCGCCGCCCTCGGTCACCATCTTGAAAACGTTGAACCCGGCGAGCCCGCTGAACGCCTGGCCCATCCGCAGGCTCCCGTTCAGGTCGGCGCCCCAGCTGGTGCCCGTGTCCAGGTTCTTGAAGCTCACCGAGGTCACCTCGCGCCCGGCAACCACGTCCGAGGTGTTGATCACGAAGCGGATCACGTCGGTGGTGCGGCGGTAGAAGGGCGAGAACTGCACCGAGCCCATCCGCGCCGAGTGCTGGAAGCCCAGCTCCACCGCGTCGGTGTACTCGGGGTTCAGCTGGGGGTTGCCCAGGAAAACGTTCTGCAGGTCGAAGAACACCGGGAAGGGGTTCAGCTCCTGGGTGCCCGGCCGGCGCACGCGGCGCGAGTAGCTCAGCTTGACCTGGTCCTGCTCGCTCAGCTTGTAGCTCGCCAGCCCGCTGGGGAACACGCTCCAGTAGTTGTGCGGGAAGCGCTCGCCCGTGCTGGCCAGCGAGAAGGTGCGGCCGGCGTACTCGGCGCGCAGCCCGCCCTGCAGCTCCCACCGCCCCGTGCCCTGGCTCAGCACGCCGTAGACGGCGTTCACCTGCTCGTCCAGCTGCAGCGAGTTGCTCAGGTCGCTGCGCGTGAAGGTGCCGGTGCCCAGCGAGTCGCGCAGCACGTCGAAGTCCCGGTCGGTCCAGCGCGCGTACCCCTTGTACCCCGTCTCCAGCTTGCCGCGCGCGCCCAGCGCCCGGGTGTAGTCCAGCTGCCCGGTGAGCTGCGAGGCCACCGCGTCGGTGCGGTCGTTCTCCACGTCCACGATCGCCGTGCCGCTGGCCGGCTGGCGCCACAGGTCGGTGCGGTCCAGGTCGCGCGACCGGTTGAAGCGCACCTCGGCCGAGATCTCGTGCCGCTGCGGCTGCAGCGTGCGCTTGAACGCCACCGATCCGTCGAACAGCTGGCTGTCGCCGTTGCTGTCGCGGATGCGGTTGTAGCGGTCGAGCAGCGCGCGCGAGCCGTTCAGCTCGCTGTAGCGGCTCAGCGACTCGTCGCTGGCGCCGCGGAAGTTGGCCAGCAGCGAGGTGCTCAGCACGTCGCGCGGGTTCAGGCGGTAGTCCAGGGTGGCGTTCAGGTTGTGGCCGCTGTTGCCGTTGCTCCCCGACAGGTCCTGCTCGGTGAACGAGAGCGGCGCCTCCAGCGCGCCCAGCCGCGTGCGGTTGTTGATCCCCGCCATCGACCGGTTGTCGCTGTTGAAGCCGTAGCTCAGCATCCACGTGGCCGGGCCGCGCTGGTAGCCCAGGTTCCCCGACGCGGTGTAGCGCTCGGCGGTGGAGGCGGCCACCGTCATCCCGCCGCTTAAGCCCAGGTCCACGTTCTGCTTGAGCTGGATGTTGATGATCCCCGCCATCCCCTCGGGGTCCTGCCGGGCGGAGGGGTTGGGGATCACCTCCACGCGCTCGATGGTGTTGGCCGGGAGCTGCTTGAGGTACGACGCCAGCTGCGCCCCGTGGATCGGCGACGGGCGGCCGTTGATCTGCACCACCACGTTCTCGTTCCCGCGCAGGCTCACCTTCCCGTCGGCGTCCACCTGCACGCTAGGGACGGCCTCCAGCACCTCGCTGGCGGTGGTGGCGGCGGGGGCCACCGTGCGCGTCTGGTAGGTGTTGCGGTCGGGGGCGATGGAGACCGCCTGGCGCTGGCCGGTCGCGGTCACCCCGGCGAGCGCCACGCCGGTGCGGGCCAGGCGGATGGCGCCCGCGTTCACCCGCGGCTCGGCCGCGGCGATGGTGAGCGTGGCGCCGGTGTGCGCCGCGTAGCCCATCATCGACACCTTCAGGAAGTACTCGCCCGGCCGCAGCCCCTCGATGCGGAACGAGCCGTCGGGCCGGGCCAGCGCGCCGGCCACCAGCGCGTTCTCGGACCTGCTCCACACGGCCACCGACGCGGCGGCCACGGGTGCGTTCCCCTGCGCGTCCACCACGGTGCCGCGGATCTCGCCGGGGCCGGCGGCGGGGGGCTGCGCCATGGGGGGGCGGGCGCCGGGGGACTGCTGCGCGCCGGCGGGGCGCGCGGCCGGGGCCTGCCCGGCGGGCGGGCGGCCCGCGGCGGGGTTCTGCGCGGCCAGCGGCGTGGCGGCGGCCGATATCAACAGCGCGAGCGAAGCGGCGGCGCCCAGGCTCGTGAAGAGCCGGGGGGGCGCCACGCCGCGGTTGGCGCGATCAGCGTTCATGAGTCGTTTCTCCTGCGGGGGACACCGGGCGCCGAGCGGCGCCAGGACGGGGGTGATGGCCCGTACGGGGCCTCTTCACGAAAGGTTTCATCCGGTGCGCCCGGGTTCTCTCGTCCTTGCCGCGCGGCCGGCGGAGCGGCAACATCCTCGCATCCTCCCGTCGTCGCAGCCTCTCCCTTTTCGACATCCTCCTCACGATGAACACCCCGATCACCCGCCGCGATTTCGTGCGCACCGGAGCGGCCGCCGCCGCCGCGGCCGCGCTCCCCGCGCCCGCCTTCGGCGCGCCCGCCGTCCACGCGCGCGGCGCCGCGCGGGCGGTGGTCATCGCGTCGGGGAACGGCAACCAGTTCAGGAACGGCGGCGACGTGACCGCGGTGCAGAAGGCGTATGGGATGATCGCGTCCGGCGCCGACGTGCTGGACGCGGTGGTGGCGGGGGTGAACCTGGTGGAGCTGGACCCGGCGGACGATTCCGTGGGCTACGGCGGGCTCCCCAACGCCGACGGGGTGGTGCAGCTGGATTCGTGCGTGATGCACGGCCCGCGCAAGCGCGCGGGCGGCGTGGCCGCGCTGGAGGGCGTGCGCACGCCCTCTCTCGTCGCGAAGGC
>DASSJS010000211.1:0-3868 GCA_035691085.1 Longimicrobium sp. | reverse complement strand
CGCGTAGTCGCCCAGCGGCGGCTTCCCCGTCTCGGTCAGCGGGCAATAGTCCAGCAGGTCGTCCAGCCGCTGGTAGAGCAGGCCCAGCGAGCGGCCCAGGTCGTAGAACGCGCGGACGTCGTCGCGCCCCCGCACCGCGGGCGCGGCGGCGAGCGCGCAGCCCAGGAGCGCGCCGGCCTTGTCCAGCGCGATCCGCTCGTACTCGTCAGGATCGAGGATGCGGCCGGTGGCGCGGCCCTGCGCGATCTCGCCGGCGATGGTGCGCTCCACGGCCTCGGCGAAGAGCTCCGCGTACGCCAGCGAGCCGGTGCGCGCGGCCAGCCGGTACGCCCACGACAGCAGGTGGTCGCCCGCGACGAGCGCCGCGCCCACGCCTTTCGCGACGGCCAGCGTGGGCTCGCCGCGGCGGGTGGCGGCGCCGTCCACGATGTCGTCGTGCACCAGCGACGCCTCGTGCGCGAGTTGCACGGCAAGCGCGCCGTACCCCGCGCGCGCGTCGCCCCCGCAGCCGAGCGCGAGCGCCGCGGCGTGGGAGGTGAGCGGGCGGATCAGCTGGCCGCGCAGGTCCACGGGCGGCACGCCGCCGCACCCGGCCAGCAGCGGCAGGAGCGCGGCACGCACCTGCTCGCGGGCGGCGCCCAGCACGTCCGCCGATGCGCCGGCGGGAGATGCGCCGGCGGGAGATGCGGCGCCGGGCGCGTCCACGTCCGCCGATGCGGCGGCGGGCGAGGCGGCCTTGAGCCCGGCGCTCAAGCGGCGGCCTCCGCGGTGGAGAGCGAGGCGCGGCGGCGCGGCGCGCGCAGGCGGGCCAGCAGCACGGCGGCGCCCAGCGCGGCGAGGGTGACCAGCGCGGCGGGCCACAGGCCGCGCGCCAGGATCATCCCCACCGGCAGCAGCAGGTTGGCCGCGTAGAAGCCCGCCAGCCAGCGCGCGGGCAGCCTCTGGACCCACGCGTCGGAGCGGAGAGCGGCGAGCGCGCCCATCAGCGCCAGCCCGGTGACGTACCAGCCGAACAGGTTCAGCAGCGGCATCCCGTAATACGGGCCGGCGGTGCCCCACTCCCAGTAGCGCGTGGCGTGGCTCATGGCCGGGTCCAGGCTCAGGTCCCAGCTGAGCAGGATGAAGCTGGCCAGCAGCACCCGCTCCCACGCGCGGTGCCCGATGGGAAGGAGGATGCGGGCCAGCGCGTACGAGGGGACGGCCATGAAGAACCAGCTGAGCGGGATCAGCAGCGGCACGTGCCCAAACCAGCGCGGCCCCAACGCCGGGGTGTAGGCGTAGGGGCCGAAGGGGAGGCCGGCGGTGGTGCCCGCCAGCTCGCTGCACAGGCTGATGCCATAAAGCAGCGCGAACGCTCCCAGCCACCGCCCGCGCGCGTGGACGGTCAGGAAGAGCGCCAGCGCCGCCCCCGCCACGATGATCTGCACGCGGGAGAAGAAGAGGAAGGCCACGCCGTAGAACCCCGCCGTCCCCGGGAAGCGCGCCAGCAGCTCCGGATGCGTCCCGAAGCTGGCGTACCCCGCCACCGCCACCGCGGTGAACGCGTACAGCGCCCACAGCGCCACCCGCGATGCCCGCTCCCCCGCCCCGCCCCCACCCTGCTCGGTTCCCATCACGCGCCTGTTCTTCTCTCCGTGGGCTCCGCGCCCGCGGCTGGGGTCCCGCAGATCCGCTTCCGCCGCCGCGGGCGTACTCCGTGCGCACGCCGCGGGAGGGATACGCCGTTCACGCGGCGGCTGGATCTGTCCCGGTATATCGCGTCGGTCGAACCTTACAACCTTGTACAAACCTTGTCAAGCAGAGTCAGGCAGGATAGTTTGACATCGGCTGGACAAGGGTAGGACAGCGTACTTCCGTCGGCGTCGGGACCGTCGGTGCGGATGGGACCGATGCCACGAGGCCAGGGTCGCGGACGGGCGCGAGATCGCGCCGCACCATCCGGGCCGCGAAGAAGCGCCAGGGCGGTTTCGGCGCGGATTTTTGCGTGAGGGATGCGCGCCCGAAGGGCCGGGACGCCGCCGCGCTGCGCTTGCGTGGCGGATCCGCGGAGATGTGGAGCGCGGCGGTGGCCCGGCGCCGTTGGGCACAGCGGTATCGTGCCCTACGGCGCGCGCAGCCCGGTTTGGCGCCTGAGCGCCAAACACGCCCAGGCCCGTGAGTTTCCGTCCCACGGTTGGGCGGCGAATTCTATTCCTGATATTCCGCTGGCTGGAATAGAATTCGAGCCCGGGAGTCAAGCAGCTGAAGCAGGCCAACATAGCCCTCGTGCAAGAGAGCCCATGAGCGAGACGGCGGTCGTGATCGGGAGCGGGTTCGGCGGGCTGGCGGCGGCGGTGCGGCTGCGCGCCATGGGGTGGCGCGTGACCGTGCTGGAGGCGCTGGACCAGCCCGGCGGGCGGGCGCGTGTTTTCCGCCAGGACGGCTTCACCTTCGACGCGGGCCCCACCGTGATCACCGCGCCGTACCTGCTGGAGGAGCTGTTCGCGCTCGCCGGCCGCTCGCTGGCCGACTATGCCGAGCTGGTGCCGGTGGACCCGTTCTACCGCATCCTCTTCAACGACGGCAGCACCTTCGACTACGTGGGCGACGAGGAGAGGCTGCTGGAGCAGATCCGGCGGATGAACCCCGCGGACGTGGATGGCTACCAGCGGCTGGCGGCGCACGCGGAGCGCATCTTCGACGTGGGCTACACGCAGCTGGCCGACCAGCCCTTCCACCGCGCCGCCACCATGCTCCGCGTGATCCCGCAGATGATGCGGCTGCAGAGCTATCGCACGGTGTACGGCCTCGTGTCGCATTACGTGCGCGACGAGCGGCTGCGGCAGGCGCTCACCTTCGAGCCGCTCCTCGTCGGCGGGAACCCCTTCTCCACCACCTCCATCTACCTGCTGATCCACTGGCTGGAGCGGAAGTGGGGCGTGCACTTCGCCAGGGGCGGCACCACCTCGCTCGTCCACGCCCTGGTGCGCCTGCTGAGCGAGCTGGACGTGGAGGTGCGGCTGAACACGCCGGTGGAGGAGATCATCGTCCGGAACGGCCGCGTGGCCGGGGTGAGGACGGCGGCGGGCGAGACGATCCCCGCGCAGCTCGTGGTGAGCAACGCCGACCCGAGCTACACCTACGCGCACATGCTGCCACCGTCCGCACGGCGGCGCCACACGGACGCGCGGGTGAAGCGGGTGCGGCAGTCGATGAGCCTGTTCGTGGGCTATTTCGGCAGCCGGAAGCAGTACCCGGAGCTGGCGCACCACACCATCGTCCTTGGCCCGCGCTACAAGGGGCTGCTGGACGACATCTTCAAGCGCCGTGTGCTGGCGGATGATTTTTCGCTCTACCTCCACGCGCCCACGCGCACCGATCCATCGCTGGCGCCGCCGGGGATGGAGACGTTCTACGTCCTTTCCCCCGTCCCCAACAACCGCGGCGGGGTGGACTGGGAGCGCGAGCGCGAGCCGTATTTCGAGCGCGTGCTGGCGGAGCTGGACCGGCGGCTGATCCCCGGCATCCGCGAGAACCTGGTGACGCAGCGGTTCCTGACGCCGCACGAGTTCGAGCACGAGCTGCGCTCGGTGGATGGCGCCGCGTTCGGCCCCGAGCCGGTGCTGACGCAGAGCGCGTACTTCCGCTACCACAACCAGAGCGGCGACGTGCCGGGCCTCTACTTCGTGGGCGCGGGGACGCACCCGGGCGGCGGCGTGCCGGGCGTGCTCTCGTCCGCCAAGGTGCTGGAGCGCGTGGCGCCGCGGCCTTCGCGGCCGGTGCCGATGCCCGTCGCGCGCGCCACCGCGGCCCGCGTGGCGACGGTGGGGGCGTAAGGGTGGGACGGATGCGGATGTGGGGAGAGAGGCGCCGGCCGAGCCGCGGCGGG
>DASSJS010000210.1:0-18678 GCA_035691085.1 Longimicrobium sp. | reverse complement strand
GTTGACGTCCGGCACCGCAATCCGGGCGCGATGGGGGCAACAACCGCGCCACCCACCGCCCCACGCGCGTTCGATGTGCGAAGGTACGCGGCGGCACGCGCGAGCGCAAACGGGGAGCTGAGAAAGCGGCTGCACGGTGGATCTGGCAGGCACGCAGTCAAAAGAAAAACATGGCGCGCCGTCCAACCATTCGGGTGGACGCCGTTTCCCGGTCAGGCCCCTGACACCCTCTCCGGAGTTCCCTCCGATGTGGACCAGAGCCTCGTTTGCCGCACTGATGGCCTTCGCCTTCTCAATTTCGTGCCCCGCTCTCGCAGCCCAGGACACCACCGGCACACCCGTCACCATGACGCGCGACACCCTGTCCCAGCGGTTCGAGCAAATCACCACCGCGGTGCTGGACAGCGCCGACGCCGTGGTGGACTACGCGGCCGCGGGCTCGCTGCAGGATCTCGCGAAACAAGGTGCAGCCGTTCTGGCGGGACGCGGGGGAAATCCCGCCGAGGTGAACATCGCCTCGAAGCAGTGGACGCTGTTCGTGGCACAGGTCGCACGGCAGGGCACACCCGCCATCACCGCCTCCACCCACGAGCAGCACACGCTGGTGAGAGAGGCGGAAGTAGACCGTGTGGCGCGGACAACCTGCCTGTGGCCTTTCTGCCCGACCGATCAATAAGCCACCTCGCCCCGCGTGGCCGATACCTGTCTCGAGAGGCAGCCATGGCAGTTCCCACCGATCTCGAACGTATGCTGCTGACGTCCTCCAGCGACCTGCTCAAGCAGATGGTGAGCCTTTCCACCATCGTGCTCGGAGTCACCCTCACCTTCTGGAAGGAATCGAACGCGGCGATCCCCAATCGGTGGCGCTGGCCGCTGCCGCTGTCGTGGATCTCGTTCTTTGCCGCGATCGTGTGTGGTGTGGTTGCGATGATGTTTCTCACCGGCTCGCTGCACGACGCCATCCACCACCCCGACGTCGTCCAGAAACGCGATGCCTTGCTCGATCCAATGGTCCAGGTTTTCGCCGCGATCATGCAGGTTGCTTTCCTCCTGGGCACGATCCTGACGGTCTTCTACGGCTTTCTCGCGCTGAAATACCGCGACGATGTGCAACCGGCTCCCAAGCCTTGATGGTAACGGTCGGAAGGCGGCAAGCTACGGCGCGTTCCGGCGCCGCTCCGCGGCCACGTACGCGTCGGACTGGGCCAGGAGCGCCGCGTAAGCCAGGCCCCCGCCGTCCCGGCGCGGAGGGCCATACTGGGCGATCAGCACACCGGCCTCCCCTTTCCACGACAGCTCCCACTCGTACGCCGTCCGCGCGGGCGGCCCCAGCGCGCGGGTGAGCGAATCGGCCACGGCGCGAAAGCGGCGCTGGGCGGCGGCCGGCGTTCCCGGCCAGCGCAGCTCCAGCTGCCCCAGCCCGGCCGAGTCGAAGGCCGCGCGCGCCTCGCCGGATCCGGGCCCCGCGAACACGTGGCCGCCGTCGTCGTCCACGCGGCGGAAACGGTAGCCGCGGGCCTCCAGCCGCACCCGCACCTGCGCGGGCGGCGTGCCCCACGCCAGCCCTCCCAGCGCGATTTGCGCGGCCGAATACCGCACCGCGCCTAGCGCGTCGCAGCTCGACCGCAGGATGCGGTGGTTCTCCGTCCCCGCCCCCGGCGAGGTCCATGCGGCCGGCACACGCGGCGCGTCCCGCGGCGTCCCTTCCACCCTCTGCTCGCCGAACCAGCGGACCGCGCCCACCGTGCGCCACCGCATCCGGCGGCAGTCCAGCTCCGTGGCGCGCACCTCGCGCATGTACATCATCCCATTGGTCATCCGCAGCGTCCACCACCATTCCTCGTGCATGCGCGCGCGGAACATGCCGGGCGCCAGGCGCAGGACGCGCGACGTATCGACCTCCACGACGTTGCGACCGTTGCCGCCCACCGGGACGTACGCCCCGCTGAACAGCGTGTCGTCCGCCGCGGGCACGGTCCGCTCCCCTGCCGCGCTTCCTGCGCGCCGCTGGACTTCCGCCTCGTACCCGGCCGAGGCCAGCGTCAGCGTGGTGAACGGCGAGAGGTAGCGCGACGACGGCTCGTCCGCCAGAACGGTGCGCAGCTCGGTGCCGTCACGGTTCCACGTCACCACCCCGTCTTCACCGGAAGCCCGGACGGGGGCACCCAGCACGCGGCGCAGCGAGTCGCTCATCGCGCGATGGCGGCGGCGGACCACGGCGGGGGTTCCCTCCCACCTCTCCTCGAACTGCACCACGCCCCGTGCGCCGGTCATCAACACCAGCTCCGAACCGACCGGCCCGGCATAGACGTGAGCAGCCTCCTGGTCCACGCCCAGAAAGCGGTAGCCGAGCGCCTGCAGCCCCCGCGCGCCTGCTCCACCGGCGTGCCGGGGGCGATGCCGTGGAAGGTGATCTGCGCCGCCGCGGGTACGGCCGCCGCGAGCGGCAGGCTCAAGGGAATGATACGGAGGATGGAACGGAGCGCGTTTCGCATCGCGCGGTTGAGGAAGATGGTGGGAGGATGAACTTCCGTCGGATAGAGGATCGTTTGTGGCTGATGATTTCTGTCACGCCCGGCAACCGGTCGATCACCGCGCGGATGGGACGATGGCGCCCTCCCCGGAGACGTACCGGGACAGACGCCAGTCCACCCCTACTCCGCCATCAGCGAGGTGAGGCAGGCGGTATTGACCACGTCGTCCACGCTGGCGCCGCGCGACAGGTCGTTGCACGGGCGGGCCAAGCCCTGCAGCAGCGGGCCGATGGCGTCGGCGTGCGCGAGCCGCTGCGTGAGCTTGTAGCCGATGTTCCCCGCGTCCAGATCGGGGAACACCAGGACGTTCGCGCGGCCGGCGACGGGCGAGCCGGGCGCCTTCTTGTCGCCGATGGCGGCGATCAGCGCGGCGTCCAGCTGCAGTTCGCCGTCGGCCGCCACGTGCGGCGCCTTCTCGCGGAAGATTGCGAGCGCCTGCCGCACCTTGTCGATGCTGGGCCCCTGCGCGCTCCCCGCCGTGCTGTAGCTGAGGAAGGCCACGCGCGGCTCGTCGCCCACGATCTTCCCCCGCGCCTCGGCCGCCGCCAGCGCGATGTCGGCCAGCTGCTCGGCCGTGGGGTCGGGGATCACGGCGCCGTCGGTGAAGGTGAGCACCTCGGTGCCCTCGCCGCGGAACTCGGGGACCACCATGTAGAACGCGGACGACACCGTGCGGATCCCCGGCGCCGGCCCCACGCCGTAGATCGCCGCGCGGATCACGTCGCCCGTGGTGTTGGCGGCGCCCGCGACCGATCCGTCGGCGAACCCCGCGCCCACCATCAGCGCGCCGAAGAGCAGCGGCTCGGCGGACTGGCGCAGCGCCTCCTCCTCGCTCACGCCCTTCGCCATGCGGCGTTCATACAGACGGTTGGCCAGCTCCGCGCGGCGCGGATCGGTGGCGGGATCGACGACTTCGACGTCCGTGGCGCCCAAGTCGTCCAGGTCCGCGCGCGTCAGATCGCCGCCGATCACCATGGGGATCGCCAGCCCCTCGGCCGCCACGCGCGAAACGGCCTCCAGCGTGCGCGCGTCAAACCCCTCGGGAAACACCAGCCGGCGCGGCCGCTCGCGCGCGCGGCGCCGGATGCTCTTCAGGAAATCCATCTGCCGTCCAGTCGATTCAATCTCCCGGCCTCCCCACCTTCTCGCGCACCTTCGCCAGAACGGCGGGGGAGATGAACGGGCTCACGTCGCCGCCCAGCGTGGAGATCTGGCGGACCAGGGTGGAGGAGACGAAGGAGTGCGCGGGATCGGGCGCCAGGAAGACCGTTTCCAGGCCGGGGTGCTGCGCGCGGTTCATCAGCGCCATCTGCATCTCGTACTCGAAGTCGGCCACGCTGCGCAGGCCCTTCACCACGAGGGTGGCACCCTTCCGCCGGGCGTAGTCCACCAGCAGCCCCTGGAACGAGTCGGCCTCGATGCGCGGCTCGTCCGCGAACACCTGGCGGATCAGCGCCACGCGCTCGTCCACGCCGAACATCCCCTGCTTGCTCTGCTGCGGGGAGAATCCGACGGCCACGATCACCCGGTCGGCCAGCGCCAGCGCGCGGCGGACGATGTCTTCGTGGCCCACGGTGATGGGGTCGAAGGAGCCGGGGCACAGCGCGATGCGCTCGCTCATTCCGGGGCGGGGATGAAGGTGAGGTACGTGTCGCCGTAGCGGCGGGTGCGCGCGCCCGGAACGGTGGGAAGCTCGTCGTCCTTGCCGTGCTCGATGCAGAGCAGCCCCGCGAACGGCACCGCCGCGAACGCCTCGGCGATGGCGCGCGCGAACCCCTTGCCGTACGGTGGATCGGCGAACGCCACGTCGAAAGCGCCCGGCGTGAGCGCGGCGGCGAACTTCACCGCGTCGGTGCGGAAGACGTCGGCGCGATCGGCGCCGCCGAGCGCCTCGAGGTTGGCGCGCAGGATTGCCAGCGCCTTCGCATCCTGCTCCACGAACGTGGCCCGCGACGCGCCGCGCGACAGGGCCTCCAGCCCGAGCGCGCCGGAGCCGGCGAACAGGTCCAGCACCCGCGCGCCGGGCAGCTCGGCCGACACGGTGCTCATCCACGCCTCGCGCACACGGTCGGTGGTCGGCCGCGTCCCCCGCCCCGGCGGCGCCTGGATGCGCCTCCCGCCCCATTCCCCCGCAACGATCCGCATCAGCCCTGGCGCACGTGGACGGAAATCTCGCGATCGCTCACCCGCCACAAACTAAGCCCCTCCACCGACGGACGGCGAGGGGCTGGACGTATCCGCGGCGATGCGCAGGATCAGGCGGACCGCCGCAACGGTTCCGGCTCCGCGTGCGCCTGCACGAATTCGCGGATTGCGGCGATGGCCGGGTGTCCGCGCAATTTCCGGATGTCATCCGCCGTCAATCGGTCCAACCGAGCCTCGACATCCGGAACACCGATGCGCTGGAGCACGGCCTTGGGAGCGATCTCGCCAGCAGCCAGCATCAGTTCATCTACCTTGCGGCCGACCAGGTGTTCGAGCACGTCAGGCGCGTCGAAAAATACCGCTTCCATTGTCGGGACGAACTGCACCACCTGATACGGAAGCCCGTTCCCGCCCCAGGCAAGGTACGCCTCCAACTCGCGCTGCTGCTGTTCCACGCGATCAGCGTCCACCGAATCGGCATCGATCACCAGGAGGGTGGGCCGCTGGTGAAACAGGAGTTCCTTCCGCGCTCGTGGTCTTGCGTCATCGGCGTTACCGGCGGCAACCACGCGGACGTTCACCGCGGCTGGAAGGTCGGCAAGGAGGCGCCCGAGCAGGTTCTGTTCGGCCGTGCCTTCCACGAAAATGGTCACCATGGGCCTACTCCAGTGGAAATAGCGGAGTTCCCCGTTCCGTGGCGGCGTCGAGCTTCGCCTGGAGCCCGGCCGCCATCGAGGCGGTGGGGAGGGCATAGTCGAAATCCTGGCCGCGCCACAGAACCACGTTCAGCGGAACCGCGAACTGCGCGAAGACTTCCGTGGCCAAACTAAACCGGGTCGAGTTGAATAGCACGCTCATCGTGCCCGGAGGACGAGATTCGAGCCGAAACCGGAGCTTGGCCACCGACTCGACTTCCAGCGGATCAGAAAGATCCTTGCTTTCGACCAGGAACGGCCGGTCTCCAAGATAGATGAACCCGTCGTTCTGCTCCACGATCCCGAGTTTCTGCCGATACGTCACTACGTACGGCCATTTCACTCGAAGCCCTTCAACGTCAAACGCACGGATGACGAAATACTCGAATGCCTTGCCTCGTAGCCAACCGTCCAGCGGCTGACGCGCCTTGATGTGGTCCCAGACCCGCAGCAGGTCGTCTCGGCTCCAGGCCTTTGCCTCTTCCTCCATGTCCGCCGCACTTCGACTCTGGATGTGGCTCATACAAGATCCGGCCGTGATCGGGAAGTGAAGCGCGGACGCGGCTGGGCCACGCGACGACCTTGCAGTGCTATCAAAGAAACAAAAAGAACAAAGTAAATCAAGTCCCCTGCACTTCACTCCGCCGGGCGCAGGTCCACGAGCTTGGCCTGCAGCGAGGCGCGGCCGTTGTAGTGGTGCTCCTCGAGCTTGAAGGCCACGTCCAGGCGGCCGGCGGCCAGCCACGGCTCCTTGCCGCGCTCGCCCATGTTGAAGCCGATGGCGTCCATGGTGCGCCCGTGCGCGCCGATGGTGAGCTTCAGGTGGTTCTGACCCACGATCCTGGGGTACCCCACCACGTCCACCCGCCGGGCGGCGAACACGGGCGTGGCGTTCCCCGCGCCGAAGGGGCCGGCGTGGCGCAGCATCCGGGCGAGCGACTCGTCGGCGTGGTGCAGTTCCACCTCCAGGTCGATGCGTACCTCGGGCACCAGGTGCTCGGGGCGGAGCACTCCGTGCGCGTGCGCGTTGAACGCCTCCCGGAAGCCGTCCACCCGCTCGGGGCGGATGCTGCACCCGGCGGCCATGCGGTGCCCGCCAAAGCGCGTCAGGTGCTCGCCGCACGCGCGGATCGCCTCGTACAGGTGGAACCCGCCGATCGAGCGCGCGCTCCCCTTCCCGTCATCGTTCCCGCTCAGCGCGATCAGCACGGTGGGACGGTGGACGCGCTCCACCACCCGGCTGGCCACGATCCCGATCACCCCCGGGTGCCATCCGTCGTTCGCCAGCACGATCCCGTAGTCGCGCCCGGGGTCGAACGAGCGCTCCAGCGCGCCCATCGCCTCCTTCAGCGTCTGGCCGTCCACCGTCTGGCGCCAGCGGTTCTCGGCCTCCAGCTCGGCGGCGATCGTATCGGCCTCACGGGGGTCGTCGGTCAGCAGCAGGCGCACGCCGCGGAGCGCCTCGCCCATGCGCCCCACGGCGTTGATGCGCGGCGCCAGCACGTAACCCACCTGCGACGCGCTGATCTCCTCGCGCCCCTCCAGCCCGGTGACCCGGATCAGCGCGCGCAGCCCGGGGTTGGGGGTCCGCGGCAAAATCTTGAGCCCCCAGCGCACCAGCGCCCGGTTTTCGCCCGTGAGTGGCGCCAGGTCGGCGATGGTGGCCACGGCCACCAGATCCAGGAAGGCGTGCAGCCGCTCCGCGGGAAAGCCCAGCGCCTCGGCCACCGCGCAGCACACCTTGTACGCCACGCCCACCCCCGCCAGCGACTTGTCGGGATACCCGCAGTCGCGCCGGTTGGGGTTGACCACTGCGACGGCGTTGGGAAGGGTGGGCCCCGGCGTGTGGTGGTCGGTCACGATCACGTCGATCCCCGCCGCCCGCGCGCGGTCCACGGCCTCGTGCGCCACGATGCCGCAGTCGCCGGTCAGGATCAGCGTGGCCCCGGCGGCGGCGGCGGCGCGGAGGCCCGCGTCCGACAGGTCGTACCCGTCCTCCAGGCGGTGGGGGACGAAGGGAACCACCTTCGCGCCCATCATCTTGAGCGCGCGGACGAAGAGCGCGGTGGAGCAGATCCCGTCCACGTCGTAGTCGCCGTGCACCAGGATGGTCTCCCCGCCACGGACGGCGCGGACGATCCGCTCCACGGCGTCGTCCATCCCCGCCAGCCCCAGCGGCGCGTGGATCTGGCCGGGGTGCGGGCGCAGGAAGTCGCGCACGCGCGCCGGCTCGCCGTAGCCGCGCTGCACCAGCAGGCGGCAGAGGGCGGGCGGCAGGCGCAGCTCGGTGCTCAGGCGGTCGACCAGGGCCAGGTCCGGGGGACCGGGAAAGATCCAGCGGCGGGGCGCGGCAGGCGGGGCAAACATGCGCAAAATCTAGCCGCGTGGACGGCGTCGGGGAAGCGCCCGGCCCACCCTTCCGGCCCGGACGCGCCCATTCCGGCCTGCGCCATCACACTCCGTCCGGGCGGCGGCGGAATCGACGCGCTGGTCGTCCGCCGAATGTCCCGGTAGATGATGGCGGCGCGGCGGTCAGCCCTTGAACAGTTCGAACACGAAGACGGCGCCAGCCAGCAGGAAGAGGACGACCACGGCCAGCATCAGCCCGGCGCGGGGGCTGGCGCGGCTGGGCGGAATGGGGTCTGTCTCCTGCTTCACGGGCTGCGATCCGCCCTCGAAGGGCGGCTCTCGATCGGTTGCCAAGTTTCCGGCTCCGGCTGGCTGTGGGCTGTCGCGGGACGCGCGGCGGGGTCGCAACGCCCGTGCCCGCGCCGGATTCATCGGCTGTCGGTTGATGAACGGCGGCGCGTGCGTATCTTCACCCGTCCTCCCGTCTACCCCCTTCCGTCGCCCGATCCCGATCCATTGATGCCGACCACGCCGCCCGACGCACATCGCCTTGAACTCGGCGCCGACGAGATGCGGGCGATGGGGTACCGCGTGGTGGACCTGATCGTGGAGCACTTCGCGGGGCTGCACGACGCGCCGGTGTACGACGTCGAGAGCCGTGCCACGCTCGAGGCCCGGCTCGGCGAGCCCGCGCCGGAGGATGGCGTCGGCTGGCGGGCGGCGCTGGAGCGCGCGGCCACCGACGTGCTGGGGACGATGTCGCACAACAACCATCCCCGCTTCTTCGCCTACGTGCCGGGCCCCGGCAACTTCGTGGGCGCGATGGCCGACGCGCTGGCCAGCGGCTTCAACCCGTTCAACGGCGCGTGGGTCACCGCCAGCGGCCCCGCGCAGGCCGAGCTGGTGACGGTGGACTGGCTCCGCGCCGCCTGCGGCCTTCCCGAGGACGGCGGCGGCGCGTTCGTCAGCGGCGGGTCGATGGCGAACCTGACCGCGCTGGCCGTGGCGCGCGACCGCCGCTTCGGCCGCGGCGACTTCTCGCGCGCGGTGATCTACACGGGCGACCAGGTGCACTCGTCCATCGCCCGAGGCGCGCGCGTGCTGGGGTTCGCGCCCGAGCGGCTGCGCGTGCTTCCGTCCGATCACGCGTTCCGCATGGACGTGGCGGCGCTGGAGCGGGCGATGGAGCAGGACGCGCGCGACGGCCTCGTTCCCTTTGCCGTCGTGGCCAGCGCGGGGACGACGAACACGGGCGCCGTCGATCCGCTCCCGCAGATCGGCCAGCTCTGCCGGCGCGCTGGTGCGTGGCTGCACGTGGATGGCGCGTACGGCGCGGCGGCGGCGCTCACGGAGCGCGGCCGCGCCCTGCTTTGCGGGCTGGGCGAGGCGGACTCGTTGTCGATGGACCCGCACAAGTGGCTCTTCCAGCCGTATGAATGCGCGGTGATCCTGGTGCGCGACGCCCGGTCGCTGCGTGACACCTTTCGCGAGGTCCCGGAGTATCTGAAGGACTCGGACCTCTCCACCGAGGAGGTGAACTTCCGCGACTGGGGCGTGCAACTCACCCGCGGGTTCCGCGCACTCAAGCTGTGGCTCTCCATCCAGACCTTCGGGATGGCCGCCTTCCGCGCCGCCATCGACTGGGGGATCCACCTGGCCGAGGTCGCGGAGGACGAGCTCCGTCAATCGGCCGAGTGGGAGATCCTGACCCCCGCGCAGCTCGGCATCATCACCTTCCGGCACCGCCCCAGGAGGATCGACGACGATACCGCGCTCGATGCCCACCAGCGCGCCGTCACGGCCGAGGTCACGCGCAGCGGATGGGCGATGCTGAGCACCACCGAGCTTCGGGGCCGCGCCGCGCTGCGCCTGTGCACCATCAATCCGAGAACGACGGAAGACGACGTGCGCGAGACCATCCGCCGCCTGGGCGGCGCCGGCCGCGCGCGCCCCGCCGGTTGAACGACGCGTCAGAATCGATCCACCCCGCCCCGTTCCATCAACGGACCTCGCCGTACCACCTCTGGCCACCACGGACCCATGCCCCGCCTGCACCGCGTCGTCCTGCTGCTCCCATACGTTCTGGCCACCGGCTGCTCGGGCGGAGACCGCGCGGCGACGACGCGCGAAGACGTGGCCGATTACCAGTCGCCCGACATTAGCGCCGGGGCGCCCGCGCCCAACGCGGTCTCATCCGGCAGCGCCACCGCGCCCCCCAAACCGGCGGACGCCGCCGCACCCGCCGAACGGCTCCCCCCCACCCCCGCCGCCGCCGACTCCGCCGCGCCGCGGATGATCATCCGCACCGGCACGGCCACGCTGCAGGTGGACAAGCTGGAGCCCGCCATCGCGCGGGTGCAGCAGATGGCGCAGCAGATGGGCGGTTACGTGTCCAACACCTCGGTGCAGGGCGGGAGCCAGAACGTGCGCGAGGCCACGCTGGAGCTGAAGCTCCCCTCGCAGCGGTGGGATCAGGCGGTGGCCGGCCTGCGCCCGCTGGGCAAGCTCGAGGCGCTCACCACCAGCACCGAGGACGTGGGCGAGGAGTACGTGGACGTGACCGCGCGGATGAACAACGCGCGGCGCCTGGAGCAGCGGCTGGTGGAGCTGCTGGCCACGCGCACCGGCAAGCTCGAGGACGTGCTCGCGGTCGAGCGCGAGCTGGCCCGCGTGCGCGAGGAGATCGAGCGCTACGAGGGGCGCCTGCGCTTCCTCCGCAGCCGCGTGGCCCTGAGCACGCTCACCGTCAAGCTGCACGAGCCCATGCCGGTGATCGGCGGGCGGCCGGGCGGCAACCCCATCATCGACGCCTTCCGCGAGGCGTGGGACAACTTCGTCGGCTTTCTCGCGGGGCTCATCTCCATGCTGGGCTGGCTCCTCCCGCTGCTGGCGCTGGCGGCGCTGGTGATCTGGCTCTTCCGCCGCTTCGTGGGCTGGCGGCCGGGGTCGCGCGCCACGCCGGGCATCGGCCCGCGCCCGGGCGCACCGCACACGCCGCCCAACGGCGCGCCATCCGCCGATCCGAACACCGGCACGGGCGGACCGGGCACGCCCCCGCCGCCGCACAACTGACCCAGGCGAGGCACCTTGGCGCGATGAACGACCGTGAACTGCAACTGCGTGTGCGCTTCGCTCTGCGTTCATGCCGTTGCGGTTCAACATCATTGCCGCGGCAATGCAGGCGCCGCCTCATGAACACGGAGGGCACGGAGAACCACGGAGGCCACGGAGGATCGCAGTTCCTCCGTGGCCTCCGTGTACCCTCCGTGACCTCCGTGTCCACTAAAAGGAAAGCCCCCGGCCCGGTATGATGCAGGACCGGCGAGCGGTCAGGCCGCGCTCTCCAGCTCGGCGAACTCCACCTTCCCGCCGCTCTCGAGCTGCTTCAGCGCCAGCCCGCAGCGCTCGCCCCACACGCTGAAGCGGTTGGTCTCCACGCCCTGGCGCCACGCCTCGGCCGCCGCGCGGTGGTTGCGCTCCATGTAGAAGGCGCGGCCCATCTCGTACCACGCCTCCAGCATGTTGGGCCCCAGCTCCAGCGTCTTGCGGAAGAAGGCGCGCGCGTCGTCGTACATCTCGCGCTCCAGGTACACCAGCCCCATGTAGAAGTGGGCGTACATGCTGGCCTTGCGGTCCTGCTCCTGGCGGATGGCCTTGGACAGGTGCTCGATGGCCTCGCCGAAGATCCCCTTCTTCAGGCAGATGTAGCCCAGGTTCACGCGGGCCAGCGGGTTGTCGGGCGTCTTCGCCAGCACCTTGTAGTAGGTGAACAGCGCGTCGTCGTAGTGGCCGCGCAGCATCTGCGCCCACCCCAGCAGCGTTTCGGCCTGGGGGTCGTTGGGCGCCAGCTCCAGCGCGCGCTCCAGCTCCTTCACGGCGCGCTTGTGGTCGCCGCTGGCGATGGCGCTCCAGCCGCGCTCCACGTACGTCGAGCTGCCGATGTGGTCGGCCACCATCGACCGCGCGCCGCCGCGGGGCGCGGCCGCCTGCTTCTCGCCGGCCAGCGTCTTGTAGCGCTGCACCAGCTCGCGGATCGTTTCCTTGAAAGCCGTCATCCGCTCGATGGATGTCTCGGCCTCCTTGAACAGCCCCACGATCTCGTCCTTCACCTGCGGCGACGCGTCGCCCGCGTCCAGCCGCCCGGCGATGCGGCCGTACCGCTCTTCCCACGCGGCCAGCAGCTCGTCCATCGTCATCCCCGCGCGCCCTTCGCACCGGTGCCCGCCGGCTCGTCGCCGCCCGTGGCGAACAGCAGCTGCATCCGCTCCTGGTTGCTCAGGATGCGGTCCAGGTCCAGCAGCACCACCATCCGCCCGTCCAGCCGCACGATTCCGCGGATGAACTCGGCGGCCAGCCCCTTCACGTACTGCGGCGGCGGGGTCACGGCGGTCTCGGGCACGCGCATCACCTCGCTCACCTCGTCCACCACCAGGCCCAGGCGCTCGCCCTGGAAGTCGACGAGGATGATGCGGGTGTCGTCGTCGTAGCGCAGGTCGTGCACCTCGAAGCGCTTGCGCAGGTCCACCACGGGGACCAGGGTGCCGCGCACGTCCAGCACGCCCTCCACGAAGGCGGGCGCCTTGGGCATCACGGTGGGCTCCTGGTGGCGCAGGATCTCGTGCACCTGGAACACGTCCAGGCCAAACTCCTCGCCGCCTACGCGAAAGGTGACCAGCTGCACCTGCGGCACGGCCGCCTGCCGAACGTTTCTCATGGTGTGTGTCGGTGATCCGTGTGGCGGATGCTCATGGACATCATCGAGGTGTTTCCTGCCATCACCTGTCCGGCGGGTTGAAACCCGCCGCTGAACCATCGGGAAGTCCGCCTTCGCGGACTGCACGCCCCGGCACCGGCGCGCCCTGCAATCATCGCCGAACGCGCGGGCGCCGTCCAGCAACGCACTCGCGCACTCACGCACTTGCGCACCTGTTCAACGTCCGCCGAGCCCCGCGCGAACCCCTACCCCGACCCCACCGGCTGCTCCCGCAGCATCTCCGCGACGTCGAGAAGGTTCACCAGCTTCCCCTCCACCCGCGCCACGCCAACCACGAACTGGTCGCGCTCGCCGCCGGTGAGCGGGGCGGGGCGATAGTCGGTGGGCGTGAGCGTCACCACCTCGTGCGCGGCATCCACCGCCACGCCCACGCGCACCTCGCCGAGCGCGGCCACGATGATCGCGGGCTGCTCGGCCTGCAGTTGCAGGTCCAGCAGCGGGGCGATGTCCACCACCGGCACCAGCTCGCCGCGCAGGCGCAGCACGCCCAGCAGCCGCGCCGGCATGTCGGGGAGACGATGCACCCGCCGCCTGGTCACCACCTCCTCCACCAGCTGCACGTCGCACGCGTGCAGCTCGCCGCCAATGTGGAAGGCGATCACCTGCGCCTCGTCCTCGGCCACGCGCTCGCGGAACGGGCGGAACGGCTCCGCGCTGCTCACGCCTCACCCTCCACGAAAGCCGCCGGCCGCGCCAGGGCATGCATCCGCACGTCCACCTCCCGCTCGATCGCGCCGTGGATCTCGTCCAGGGGGAGGATGGACTGCGCCACCTCGCCCGCCGCCTGCGGCATCCCGTAGATCACCGACGTCCGTTTGTCCTGCGCGATCCCCGCGCCGCCCGCCGCCACGATCTCGCGCAGCCCCTCGGCACCGTCGCGCCCCATCCCCGTGAGCACCACTCCCACGCACCGCGCCCCGTACGCCTCCGCCACCGAGCGGAAGAGCGGGTCCGCCGCGGGGCGCACGCCCCAGATGGTGGGCTCCTGGCTCAACGCGATCGTCGGCACGCCGTCCACGCGCACCACGCGCATGTGGAAGTCGCCCGGGGCCATGTACACGCGGTCGCCGCGCACCGGCTCGCCGTCCACCGCCTCGCACACCGGCAGCCCATCCAGCCCGTCCAGCCGTTCGGCGAAGGTGCGGGTGAAGTGCGCGGGCATGTGCTGCACCACCAGCACCGCGGCGCCCAGCGGAACCCGGATGCGCGGCAGCAGCTCGGCCAGCGCCCGGGGGCCACCCGTGGACGCCGCCACCGCCACCGCCACCTCCGACGGCCCCGCGCCCGCCGCCGCCCGCCGCCGCTTCTTCCGCGGCGGCATGGCCGGGGCGCGCCGCGCCGCCACCTTCCCGGGCGCGTCCAGCACGGACGGCGGGGCGTCCGCCCCCGCGCCCGGCTCGGGCGCCGGCGGCTTCGGCCGCTCCACGTGCCGGTGCACGCGGACGGGGATCATCGCCAGGTTGGCGGTGGCCGCGGCGCGCAATGCGTCCAGCAGCTGGTCGCCCACCGTCTCCAGGTTCAGCGAGATCGTCCCCCCGGGCTTGGCGACGAAATCCACCGCGCCGTAATCCAGCGCGCGCATCGTGGCGTCACCGCCGGCGGTGGTGTAGGCCGAGAGCATCACCACGGGGCGCGGGGTCTCGCTCATGATGTAGCCCAGCGCGGTGAGCCCGTCCAGCCCCGGCATCTCCACGTCCATGGTGACCAGGTCGGGGTCCAGCTGGTGCACCTTGCGCAGCGCGTCGTTCCCGTCGCGCGCCGTGCCGATCACCCGGAACTCGCTGGTGGAGGAGAGGATGTCGGTGATCACGCGGCGCATGAAGGCGCTGTCGTCCACCACCAGCACCGTGTGCGGGCGCCCCGGCCGCGCCGGGCGGAGGGAGGACGGCGCCCTAGAGGACGACATCCTGCTTCCCCACCGAGCTCACCAGCGTGCTCCCCTCGGCCACGTTGAAGCGCACCGAGCGGCCATGGTCGCCGCCCACCGCCTCGCCCAGCAGCGGGATCCCCGCCTTGCGCAGCGCCTCGCGCGAAGCGCGGATGTTGCGCTCGCCCATGTTCAGCGACCCCGGCACCATCAGCGTGGCGAACATGCTGGCGCCGCCGACGATGCGCGCCTCCAGCCGCGCGCTGCGCGCGCCCAGGGCGGCCATCTCCTCGATCAGCATCGGCACCGCGGTGGCCGCGAACTTGGCCGAGTTGCCGCGGTCGCGCGCCAGCGCCGGCTCGGGGAGGAGCACGTGCGCCAACCCGCCCACGCGGGCCTGCCGGTCGTGCAGCATGATGGCCACGCAGCTCCCCAGCCCCAGGGTGACCAGCAGGTCGCCGGCCTGCCCCACCGCGTGGTGCGCCACCTTCACGTAGATCGGCCGGGGCTTCATGCGGGCTTCTGGAAGATGCGTTCGCGATTGTTGACCGAGCGGAAGAGCGTGCGGGCCACGCCCACCAGCGTTTCCACCTTCCCCATCACCAGGAACCCGCCCGGCGCGAGCGCGTCGTGGAAGTCCTTGAAGAGCCGCTCCTGGATCTCGCGGTCGAAGTAGATCACCACGTTGCGGCAGAAGATCAGGTGCTGCCCCCCCTCGGCGCGCTCGCTGATCAGGTCGCGCCGCACGAAGCTCACGTTGCGCTGCGCCTCGGGGCGGATGCGGTACGGCGGCCCCGCCGAGAACCACTTTTCGCGCAGGTGCGCCGGCGTCTCGGTCAGCGACAGGTCGGGGAACACCCCCAGCCGCGCGTTCTCCAGGCTCCTGCGGTCGATGTCGGTGCCCACGATGCGGAAGCGGTCGAGCTCGGCGCGCTTACCGTGCCGCTCGGCCCATTCGTGCAGCAGGATGGAGGCCGTGTACGCCTCCTCGCCGCTGGCGCTCCCCGCGCTCCACACCTTCACCGGGCCCTTGAGCGCGAAGAGCGCGGGAAGGACCTGCGCCTCCACCGCCGCCCACGTCTCCAGGTTGCGGAAGAACTTGGTGACGTTGATGGTGAGCGTGTCGAGCAGCTGCTCGTACTCCGCCGGCTCGCGGTCGAGCAGCGCCGAATATTCCGCGAAGGTCCGCTGCCCCCGCGCCCGCATCCGCACCGCGATGCGCCGGCGGAGGCACTTGTCCTTGTAGAACGAGCAGTTGAAGCCGCGGTCGCGCTCGATCTTGCGCTTCAGCTTCTCCAGCTCCTCCTCGTCGCCCTCCAGCGGGAGCGGGAAGGGTACGTACGGGGGCGGCGGCGTGAACCCACTCATCGCAGCACGTTCTCCACCAGCTCCAGGTTGGTGCGCACCACGGCGTTCTGCGGGTTGATCTCCAGGGCGCGGCGCCAGAGCTTCACCGCCTCGGGGCGCTCCATCCGCTTGTAGTGGATGTTCCCCAGCCGGAAGTACACGTCGTCGCCCAGGTCGCCCTTCACCGCGATGGCGCGGCGGTAGCTGTCGGCCGCCTCGTCGTACGCGCCGCGGCGGTAGAGCGCGTCGCCCAGCGCCTTGTGCGCCTGCGGCAGGTCGCCGTCCTCCTCCACCGCGCGGCGATAGAGCGCCTCGGCCTGCTCCCACTCGCCGCGGCGCTCGCGCACCGCGCCGTAGTGCAGGTGCACGGCGGCGCTGTGCGGGTGCGCGGCAATCCCCGCCTCCCCCAGCTTCAGCGCCTCGTCCACCCGCCCGGCCGAGGCCTCGGCGATCAGCGCGTAGGCATAGTACGCCGCCGGCACCTTCCCCTTCTCCCCCAGCGCCTCGCGATACTTCACGAACGCCTCGGCGGCGGCGTGGGGATCGCCCTGCTTCAGCAGCAGGATGGCGCGGGAGAGGAGGATGGGCGGGCGGCTGGGCGCCATCCGCGCCGCCTCTTCCACGGCGAAGCGCGCGTCCTGCAGGCGGCCCAGCCGCTCCAGCGCCAGCGCCATGTCGTGCAGCGCGCTGGGGCGCACCCCGCCGATCTCCACCACCTCGCGGAAGTAGCGCAGGGCGAAGCGGTCGTCGCCCTTGCGCAGCCCGATCAGCCCCAGGTGGAAGCGCGCGTCGGGGTTGGTGGGCTGCAGCTCGGCCACGCGCCGGAACTCGCGCGTGCTCTCCTCGTACATCCCCGTCTTGTAGAAGGCGATCCCCAGGTTGCGGTGCTCGTCGATCCGCGCGCGGGGCACCTGCTGCACCTCCACCGCGCGCCGGCCCACCGGGTGCGCGAACCCCGCCTGGATCAGGCCGAAGAGCGCCTTCCCCACGTCGAACTCCACCATCCCGCTGTCGTCGATGGTGTCCTGCACGCTGCGCTTCCCGTCGATCAGCGGGAGGATCTTGCGCTGCTCGTCGCTCAGCTCGAAGCCCTCGATCGGCTTGGAGCGGTCCATGTCGAACACCAGGTCGAGCGAGGGGATCTTCTTCTCGATCAGGCTCCACTCGTCGATCCGCCGCGCCCCTTCGAGGAGGAGGTTCTCGGGGTTGATCGACACCAGCATGGCCCCTTCCTCGGGGCGCTGGTCGGGCTCGAACTGGAAGCTTCCCTGGTTCCAGGTGAAGAGGAAGTAGACCGCCTCCTCGATCTGGATGCGGATGTAGTGCTGCAGCTGCTCGCGCGAGATGTTGCCGCGGCGCACCAGGATCTCGCCCAACCGGTCGCCCGGGGTGCGCGTCTGCTCGTCGATGGCGGCGAACAGGTCCTCGGCGCGCAGCAGGCCGTTCTTCACCAGCAGGTCGCCCAGCCGGTCGCGCCGGTTGACGATGCTGGCGTAGGTGATGCGCCCGCGGTCGAAGTAGATGTAGCCGAAGTTGCTGCGGTCGGTCAGCGACAGGCAGCCGGTCTTCTGCCCCATGGCCAGCAGCTGCAGCACGTCGGGGAGGCCGGCCTCGCGCAGGTTTCCCTTGATCGCCATCTCAGGCCAGCTCCTCGATCAGGCGGTCTTCCAGCGCCAGCCACCCCCACGCCACCTTCTCGGGGTTGTTGAAGTACCACCGGTCCACCGGCGGCGGCGCCGGGCGCGCCCGCTCGGCCGCCGCGCGCGCGCTCACCAGGATCGCCTCGGCCTCGGCCACGCGGTCGGGGTCGTGCAGCACGGCGCTGCGGGCGGCGTCGGCGTCGAGCCCGGCCAGCTCGGCGGCGATGGCCTTGAGCTTCTCCAGGTCGGCCGCGAACCCGGCCAGGAGCGCCTCCACGTCGGGGGCGCTGTCGGCCTCCAGCGCGTGCTCCAGCCGCCGGGTGCGGATCCCCTCGCCCTCGTAGCGCAGGATGGCCTCGGCCAGCCGCTTGCGCCACGGGTCGGTCTCCACCAGCGCTTCCACCGTGTTGGCGATGTCGAGCAGGAAGGCGCTGAACTCGTCGGGCGCCTCGGCGTCGGCCAAGCCGACCACGGCGGCCAGCTCCTGCGACTTCACGGTGCGCCGCTCGGCCTGCTGCACCTCGGCGATGCGGTCGAGCCCGGCGTGCAGCTCGCGGGCGCCGTCCAGCGGCAGCCCGGCCAGCGCGGCGTCGACCCCCTGCCCCAGGCTCACCCCGCGCGACTCGGCCCCGCGGCGGACGATCTCCACCCGCGTGTCGGCCTCGGGCGGGGTCACGTCCACCACCAGCCCGCCGGCCAGCCGCGCGCGGAACTCCTCGCTCACCCCCTGCATGTCGGCGGGCGCCAGCTGCGAGCCCAGCACGATCTGCGTCCCCGTCCACACGATCTCGTCCCACACGCGCAGCAGCTCTTCCTGCGTGCGGCTCTTCCCCGCCAGCAGGTGCGCGTCGTCGATCAGGATCAGGTCGCTCTCCATCACCTCGTCGGTGAACGCCTCGAGCGTGCCGCCGCTCACGGCGCTGGAGATGTCGTCCACCAGCTGGTCGGCGGTGCGACAGAGAACGTGCAGGTCGGGGCGCACGGTAAGCGCCAGCTGGCCCACCGCGTACAGCAGGTGCGTCTTCCCCACCCCCGGGGCGCCATAGACGAACAGCGGGTTGTAGCTGGTCCCCGGCGCCTCGGCGGCACGGCGCGCCGCGGCCGCGGCCATCTGGCTGCCGGGGCCGGCGACGAAGGTGTCGAAGGTGAAGCGCGGGTCCGGCTGGAACCTCATCGGCTCGGCGACTGCGTCTGTTGGCTTGGCGCGGACGGGTGGATGATGAACGGAAAAGCTATCCCGGTACGCCGATTGAGGCTAGGTGCCGACTGTCCGCCGGCGACCGTTTTTTCCCCACGACGACCCCAAAGACGTCATCCTGAGGCCGGT
>DASSJS010000209.1:0-6331 GCA_035691085.1 Longimicrobium sp. | reverse complement strand
TGCTGTTCTCTGCTTATCTCTGCCTATCTTCGCTGCTCTGCGTTCACCGCTGTTGCTGTTGGGGCGATTTGCCCAACCAATCACTCCGCCGGAGCCCAGCGAAGCTCCGGTGCGCGCGGGATCTCGCCGATCTCGGCGGCGTAGCGATAGTAGGTGCGCAGCCCCTCGATCATCGGCGCGTCGAGCTCGAACGAGAGGCCGGCCCAGTAGCGGTCGAGGAATTCGGGCGTGAAGCCGAAGCGCCCGGCCCAGCGCGTCGCCAGGTCCTTCCGCTTCTCGTAGCCGTACGCGCGGGACTCGATCAGCGTGCGGTGCAGCGCGCGGAGCTGGTCGTCCGTGCCACCCGCCGCCTGCCAGACGGCGAAGGCGAACGGCAGTCCCGTCATCTCCCACCAGACGGCGCCCAGGTCGTAGCGGAACGGCATCTCCGGGTGCAGCCCGTCACGCAACGCCACGTCGCCGATGAAGAGCGCGGCGTCGGCGCCGGCGGCGAACGGATCATCCTTCGCCTGGTCGAACCAGAACGTCTTCGGGCGCACGCCCCACTGCTTGGCCAGCAGGATCTTGAGGAGCACCACGGACGTGGCGGACGCGGTGGGCATCGCGACCGTCGCATCGCCCAGCTCCGCGGGATCGCGGCGCGAGAGGAAGAGGATGCTGCGCACCGGACCGCGCGAGCCGATCACCAGATCGGGGATGATGCGGTAGCCGTCCGGGTGGCGCGCGTACTCGATGCTGCTGCACGGCGCCACGTCGATCTCGCCGCGATCGAGCATCCCGTTCAGCACGCCGGGCACGCCTTGCACGATCTCCACCCCCGGTGGCGGGCCGCAGTCCATCAGCCGCGCGTGCACCGGAAAGCAGTTGCTGTAGATGATGTGCCCCAGCCGCAGCGGCCGGTCCTCCCTCGAATCTCCCACGCTGCCGATCATCCACTTCTGGCGGTACAGAAACGACAAGCGCCGGGAGACAAACGTCTTCCGGCGCCCGCCAAAGTCTGGCCGCGCGGCGTGTGCGTCAATAGCAGGGCTGCACGCGGACGCCGCCCGGGCTGGACAGACGTTGCCGCCCGCGCTACGCTGCTGGCGGAATCCCCTGCGCGCTCCCCGATCCCCAAACGATGCCCCGGACCGAACGTTTCGCGCGGCTGGCCGCCACCGACGACCACGGCCGCCCCATCGTGGCCACGCCCGCCCAGCGGCTGGCGCTGCGCGTCCTGCAGATCGCCTGCGTCATGGTGGTGCTGGCGGCGGCCACGTACAAGAGCTTCGAGCTGGACCGCTTCTTCGTGCCCAAGGAGCTTGTGCTGCACCTGGCCGCGCTGCTGGCGGGCGTGCTGTGCCTGGGCGCTGCGCGGCGCGCCCAGATCAGCCGGCTGGACCTGCTGCTGGGTGGCTTCCTGGTCCTTTCGGGCGCGAGCGCGGCGCTGGCGCAGAACCCGTGGAACGGCGTGCGCGCGCTGGGGGTGAGCGCGTCGGGGATCGTGGTGTTCTGGAGCGCGCGGGCGCTGGGGCGCGCGGGGCTGGCCCGGCCGCTGGTATGGGCGATCGGGATCGCGGTGGCGCTGGGCGCGGGGGTGTCGCTGGCGCAGGCGTATGGGGTGCGCACCGACTTCTTCTCGCTGAACCGCGCGCCCGGGGGCACGTTGGGGAACCGCAACTTCGTGGCGCACCTGTGCGCGTTCGGGTTGCCGGTGCTGTTTTTGTGCGCGCTGCGGGCGCACCGCTTTCTGGGCACGCTGCTGGGTGCCGTGGGCGTGGCGGCGGTGGCGTGCGCGCTGGTGCTCACCCGCTCGCGCGCGGCGTGGCTGGGCGTGGGCGCGGTCCTCGCGGTCTTCCTGATCGGCTGGCTGCTGGTGGGCCCCGCGCGCCGCAGCATGCGCCACTGGACGCGGCTGATGATCCTGCTGCTGAGCGCCGCCGGCGGCGGCATCGCGGCGGTCACCCTCCCCAACACGCTGCACTGGAACAGCGACAACCCCTACGCCGAGACCGCGGCGGGGCTGGTGAACGCGAAGGAGGGGAGCGGCGCCGGGCGGCTGAAGCAGTGGAAGAACAGCGGGGAGATGCTGATGCACCACCCGCTGCTGGGCGTGG
This sequence comes from Longimicrobium sp., assembly GCA_035691085.1. Classification (GTDB taxonomy): domain Bacteria; phylum Gemmatimonadota; class Gemmatimonadetes; order Longimicrobiales; family Longimicrobiaceae; genus Longimicrobium. The sequence goes on along the minus strand of DASSJS010000209.1, from coordinate 4,235 downwards.
GGCCGGGGAACTGGTCGGTGCGCTACCCGGAGTACGCGCCGCGCAGCGACCCGTCGATGAACGACAACGAGGCGGGCACCACGTCGAACCCGTGGCCCAGCAGCGACTGGGTGGCGTTCGCGTCGGAGCGCGGGGTGGCGGCCGTGGTGCTGCTGATCCTGGCGTTCGTGGGGCTGGGCGTGGCCGCGCTGCACCGCATGCGCGCGGCGCGTGATGCCGACGAGGGGCTGGCGGCGCTGGCGCTGGCCGCCACGCTGGCGGGTACCGTGGTGGTGGGCGCGTTCGACGCGGTGCTGATGCTGGCGCTCCCCTCGCTGCTGGTGTGGGCCGCGCTGGGCGTGCTGAGCGCCGACGAGCCCGGCACGTGGGACAAGGCGTTCCCCGTGCCGCTGCGCGCGCTGGGGATGTTGCTGCTGATCGGCGTGGCGGGGGCCTTCACGGTCAAGAGCGTGGCGCAGGTGATGGCGATGTACGTGTACGACGGTGCGGACACCGTGGCCGACCTGCAGCAGGCCGCGCGGCTGGACCCCGGCAGCTACCGCATCCAGCTGAAGCTGGCCCGCAGCGCCCGCAAGTGCACCATCCGCAAGGCTGCGGCGGACGCAGCCCACGAGCTGTACCCCGAGGCGGGCGCGCCCAAGGCCCTGCGCTCCCGCTGCGGCGGCAGCACCCGGCGCCGGCGGCGGGGGTAGAATCAGGGCGCTTTGCTTCGAGGCTGAGGTTCAGGCGCGAATCGAACCGGGTGCAGCGCGCGGCAGTCTCGTCCGCGCGAGCGCCGGTAGTCCGCGAAGGCGGACTTCGTGTGGTTGTTGCAGCGGTTTCAACCGCCCTGCCGTTGGTGGGGCTTTCCTCATCCGGAGCGCGAGATGCCCGCCGACTTCCTGTTGTACGGCAGCTACGGCTATACCGGCCGGCTGATCGCCACGCGCGCGCTGGAGCAGGGCCTGCGCCCGCTGCTGGCCGGGCGCGACGCCGAGAAGGTGCGCGCCCACGCCGCCGAGCTGGGGCTGGAGCACCGCGCCTTCGCGCTCGATGACGCCGCCGCCACCGACGCGGCGCTGGGCGAGGTGCCAGTGGTGCTGCACTCGGCCGGGCCGTTCTCGCGCACGGCGGGGCCCATGGCCCAGGCGTGCCTCAGGACGAAGACGCATTACCTGGACATCACCGGCGAGCTGTCGGTGTTCGAGGCGATGGCCGCGCTGGGGCCGAAGGCGAAGGACGCGGGGGTGATGCTCCTTCCCGGCGCGGGGTTCGACGTGGTGCCCAGCGACTGCCTGGCCGCGCACCTCAAGCGGCGGCTGCCCACGGCAACGCACCTGGCGCTCGCGTTTCAGCCCGTGGGCGGCGGCATCTCGCGCGGGACGGCGACCACGATGGCCGAGAACGCCGCGGCAGGCGGCGCGGTGCGGCGCAACGGGCGCATCGTTCCCGTTCCCGCGGCCTACCAGACGCGCGACATCGATTTCGGGCGCGGGCCGGTGAGCGCCACGACCATCCCGTGGGGCGACGTGTCGACCGCGTTTTACAGCACCGGGATCGGCAACATCGAGGTGTACACGCGCATGGCGCCCGCGCAGCGGCGGATGATGGTGGCCAGCCGCTACCTGGGGTGGGTGCTGGGCTCGGGCCCGGTGCAGAAGATGCTCAAGGGCCGCATCCACAGCGGCAAGCCCGGCCCCACCGACGAGGAGCGCGCCCGCGGCCTGAGCCTGCTGTGGGGCGAGGTGATGGACGGCGACGGCCGCGAAGCCGTCTCGCGGCTGCGCACCCCCGAGGGTTACACGCTCACGGCCATGACCAGCGTGGAGATCGTGCGAAAAGTCCTCGCCGGCGACGCCCCCGCAGGCTTCCAGACCCCGTCCCTCGCCTACGGCCCCGACTGGATCCTGGACCTCGAGGGCATCACCCGCGAAGACGTGGAGTAAGCTCGCGCGGATTCGGGATGACGCACGACAACGGACGTTGTCATCCTGAGGCCGACCACGCCGAAGCTGCCTCAACACAAGCACTTGCAGGCCGAAGGATCTAAAGGCGGCGCTCGGAACCCATCATCCGAAGCGCCGCCGATCGCATCATCCCGGGAAAAGAATCCGCTGTGCTTCCGATCGCTTCGGATACGATGTCACGGAGCTGGCCATAGATCCTTCGTCGCGTCCCAATGCTTGTGCGGACGCGGCCAGGGTGCGGACGCTCCTCAGGATGACGACCGTGGGGGTATCTCGAAGTCCTCGGGCGTCAGCAGGATCAGCAGGCGAGCCCGCGAGCCGGTGCCTCGTCCGCAGAAGTGGTTGCAGGCCACACCGCCGCCGCGTCCGGCACCCTCTCCCGGTACGGGGGAGGGACAGGCGCCCCAGGGCGCCAGGGAGGGGGCGGGGCGCGTCCGGAGCGCTCCATCCGGGCGATCCGGGCAACTGGCGCGTTCGCAGGAGTTTGCACAGATTTCCGGAAGCCACGCCCGGCGCGCCGCGCGGGGCGTGTTTCTCGTCCGCCCGGCTTCGTGATGCGACGCTCGCACACTCTCCGCACATCCGTTCTGGCCGCGCTGCCCCTGGCGTGCGCGCTGCTCGCCTCGTGCGATCTGCGCACGGTGGAGAACGGGCATGCGCAGGGCGGGCCCGCGCGCGAATATCGCTCCGCCCCCGTGGTGGTGCCGGGCGCGGCGCCGGGTCGCGGCAGCTTCCGGGTGGAGTACCGCGCCGTGGACGACAGCGTGTTCGCGGAGTGGCAGGACGACTTCCGTCAGGCGCGCTTCCTGGAAGACATCGCCGCGTGGATGAACGACTGGGTGAGCGTGCCGCGCAACGTGACGCTCACCTTTGCCGAGTGCGGCGAGTCGAACGCGTTCTATCGCCCCGAGACCGGCGTGGTCACCGTCTGCTTCGAGCTGGTGGACGACCTGGATCACCTGTTCGAGGGCGACCGCGACCGTGACCAGTCGGTGAACGACGCGCTGCTCTTCACCACCATGCACGAGGTGGGGCACGCGCTGGTGAACGTGCTGGACCTGCCCATCACCGGCCGCGAGGAAGACGCGGTCGACCAGCTTGCCGCCATCATCCTGGTGGACGGCGCCGAGGATGGAGACGAGGCCGCCATCAACGGCGTGCGCGGCCTCCCCGACGACGGCCAGATGGACGACCTGGCCTTTGCCGACGAGCACGCGCTGAACGGACAGCGCTTCTACAACGTGCTCTGCCTGGTGTACGGGCAAGACCCGGATGCGTACCAGGAGTGGATCCACGACGGCACCCTTCCCCCCGAGCGCGCCCAGCGCTGCCCCGCCGAGTACGACCAGACGCGCGCTGCCTGGCAGAAGCTCCTCCAGCCGTATCTCAAGGCCGACCTCTAGCGGGGCCGGCCTTCTTCGTTTCGGGCCGAGGCTTCGTTCAGGCCGACGCTTCGTTCAGGGCCAGACGGGCGGATGAATCCGCGGCAACAACGGCCCAAAGTCCGCCTTCGCGGACTCCCGCACGAGCATCGGATCGGGGCGTAAAGCCCGGGAGGACGCGGGATTTGTCATCCCCAACCATCCTTGGGGAGTGATACGGATTGCGGCGACTGACTGTGCATGCCGCGCCCAAGCCACCTGCTGTCATCCTGAGCCTGAGGCCCGACCACGCCGATATCGCGGCATTCTCGAATGGCGGCAGGCCGAAGGATCTATAGCCGGCCGCCGCAAAACAGCCGGCTTTGGCGCATCTGACGCTATGGATCCTTCGCGCTGCGACTGTCGGAGCACGCCTCAAGTGCAGCGTGGTCGCGCTCAGGATGACGATCTGGGTGTGTCGCGTGAATGCACATTCAATCGCCCAATTCGGTATGAGGGCCGGCCTCCGGCGCGCTACATTGCCGTCGCCCGGATCCATCACACCGCCGCCCGCATCCCCGGACCCCACGTGCCGCCCATCCATCGTCCGCTGATCCTTGGCCACCGTGGCGCGCCGCGTGACGCGCCCGAGAACACCATGCGCGCCTTCCGCCTGGCGCTGGAGCAGGGCGCCGACGGCATCGAGCTCGACGTGCAGCCCAGCGCCGACGGCGTGCCCGTGATCCTGCACGACGACACGCTCGACCGTACGACGGACTCCACGGGCGACGTCTCGCGGCTCGCCTGGGACCGCATCTCCACCGCGCGCAGCGGCGGCGAGCCGGTGCCGCGGCTCGAGGAGGTGGCCGCGTGGGCGGCGGAGACCAACGCCTTCCTCAACGTGGAGATCAAGCGCCCCGGCGTGGAA
>DASSJS010000208.1:0-11972 GCA_035691085.1 Longimicrobium sp. | reverse complement strand
ACTCCGGCGCCGGCGCGGCGGTGGATGACGCCAGCGCGCGGCCGTACGCGTCGGCGGCGCCGGGCCAGTCGCTGGCCTCCTCGCGCGCGCGGCCCAGCAGGAACCACCCCTCGCCCTGCTCGGTGGTGCCCAGCCACGGCTTTCCTTCCAGCAGCGAGCGCACCCCGCTCCACCCTCCCCATCCCGCCTCGGCGCGCGCGGCGAGGAGGATCAAACCGGGATCAGACGTGGCAGTCACCCGTTCGCGAAGGAGGCGTGCGGCGCGCCAGTTCCGGCCCTGGCGCAGCAGTTCGGCTACGTCGGGCGGCACGGGATAGCTCGCTACGCGCGCGGGAACGGCGGCGGGGCGCGGCGCCAGCGGGTCGCGGTGCGGCGGCTCGGGCGTGGCGAGCCGCGCGGCGGCCCACACCAGCAGCGGCACGGCAGCGATCGGGAGCATGGGCAGAAGCTTGCGGCGGTCCATCAAATCCGGTGCGAGGGTGCGCGAAGGGCGGCTGGCTCGCGGCCGGGCTGCGAAGAGCGTGCCTCGTAGTGAGATACGGATGAGGGCGGGGAAAGTGACAGGGAGGTGCTGGGTGCTGGGTGCGAGGTGCGAGGTGCGGGGAGGCACCGCGGCGGGTGGGCCGCGGTTTAGTTCCAGGGGGAGAGCCGCTCAGAACAGCGAGATCTGGTCGCCGATCTCGCCCGGGTCCACCGGGGTGACGCCCAGGAGGCGCTGGATGGTGCGGGCGGTGTGGGGGCTGTGGCCCTCGAAGTGGTTGTTGGCGTAGCCGAAGATGTCGACGCCGCGCGCGGGGAGCATCCGGAGCACGCCGGTCCACTCGTCCACCTCGGCGGCGCGGTCGATCTGCACGTGCGAGAAGTCGGTCAGGTCGCGGTTCGGCCCCATCCAGCGGAGGTAGTGGAAGTCGGCCGTGGGGTTCATCGCCAGTTCCAGCACGGTATCGCGCGGAATCCACTTTCCGTCGCTCAGCGCCAGCGCAACGCGGTGCTCGCGGAGGAGCGCCAGCAGATCGGGGAGCACGTCGCGCCGCATCCACCGCTCCTGCCGCAGTTCCAGCGCAAAGCGCAGGTCACCCGGCAGCGTGGGGATGAACGCCTCCAGCGCATCCTGGTCCGACGGCGCGAACTCGGGTCCCATCTGGATCAGGATCGGCCCCACCTTGGGGCCCAGCAGCCGGGCGCGCTCGATGAACAGCTCCGTCTCGGCGTCGGCGCGGCGGAGGTGGCGCTCGTGGGTGATCTCCTGCGGCAGCTTGAGGGAGAAGATGAAGCCGTCGGGCGTGCGCTGTGCCCAGCCGCGGACGGTGTTCACCGGCGGGATGGCGTAGAAGGTGGAATCCACCTCCACTGTGCCGAATGCCCGCGCATAGAGCGACAGCATGGCGGCCGGGCGCGTGCCGTCTGGATAGAACGGCCCCACCCACGCCGCGTAGTTCCACCCCTGCGTTCCGATCAGCACCCGTCCCGCCACGCGCCGCCGCCCCTGGTGAATCGATGGAATCGATCTACACGTAGACGAGGTGAACAGCAAGGGGCGTGCGAGAGCCGATTCCTTCGCGCGTGGGCCGATTTCGACACGGGAGGCTGAAGCCGCATCCTACAACGACAGGAAGCCTCGCAAACCGCGCGAGGCTGTTACGCCGCCATCATGTTGATCCACAATATCCGCGCACACGTGCCGCGGATTGCGCGGCATCCGCGCGTCGCCCCGTAACCGCGGCCGCAGCCTCGCGGCAGTTTGCGAGGCTTCCCGTAGCCGTGGCTTCAGCCGCCCTGGGGCGATATCGCGGCCGGCCCTGGGGCGATATTGCGCTCCCGGGAGGACGCCGGCCTACCGATCCAGCCGCACCTTGACCACCACTTTCTTCACCGCGTGGCTGCCGCCAGCCATGCAGCCGGGCTTGTGCGCGTCGCCGGGGTGGAAGAAGGCCAGGTCGCCCTCGCGCATCAGCAGCGAGCTGGAGACCTTCGGCTCGGCGTAGAAGACGATGTCGCCCTCGGCCTCGTACGGCACCTCGATCTCCAGCCCGTCCGCGCGGGTGAGCAGGATGCGCTCGGTGCCGCGGATCACGCACTGCAGGTCCAGGTGCACGTGGTGCGATTCGAAGCGCTTCTCCGTGGCGGGCGCGGTCTGGTAGCTCTGCACCAGCGCGAACACGTCGTCACCGTCGATGGGGTGGCGGCCGTCGGGGGTCTCGGGGTCGAAGGCGCGAATCCACGCCAGCCCCGTGCTGATGCCGGGGGCCAGCACGGCGTACGGGTCCGCCTCGCTCAGCTTCGTAAGAATCATCCGCCCGCCTCCACGTGGTCGATCCCCTGCGCGGTGATGCGCACCGTGAGCCCGCCGCGCACCCCGGCCGACTTGGCGATGAAGCCGTGGTCTTCGTGGTAGCGCACGATGCGCTCGGCGTCCTGCCGCGAAACACCCAGGCCGGCGGCGATCTCGTAGCCGTCCTGGTACTCGCTCTCGCCGCGCTCGCTGTGGTCGTACAGCACTTCCAGAAAGCGCCGCCGCGCCTCGCGCCGGTGGCGTACTTCGTCGTCGGTCATTGAAGCGGCGTGTAGAAGACGTGTGTCCAGCGGCCCGCCCGCAGCCCCACGCCGTGGCGGGTGTAGCCGCAGTTCTCGATGTTCTGCCGGTGCCCCGGGCTGTTCAGCCAGCCGCGCACCACCTCGCGCGCGGTGGGCTGCCCCATGGCGATGTTCTCGGCGATCATGCGGTAGCTGGCGCCCTGCGCGCGCAGCCGCTCCACCATCGTCCCGCCGTCGGGCGAGGTGTGCGAGAAGTAGTTGCGGCGCGCCATGTCGTCGCTGTGCGCCTGCGCCGCGCGCGCCGCCGCGCCGTCCCACGCCAGCGCGCGGCAGCCGATGCGGGCGCGGTGCTCGTTCACCAGCCGCGCCACCTCCTCCGTCTCGCCACGCATCGTCATCTCCCCGCCTCCGCCGGACCCGCTGTTCGACGCCGATCCGGCCGGAACCGGCATCACCCCCACGCACCCCGCCAGCAGGAGCGCCGCGGGGATGGAAAGACGGCGGAGGACCGGCATGGTGCTCATGCGTCCAGCTCCTTCAGCAGGGCGGCCATGCGCAGGTCGTACGGGTCGGCCGAGGCGTCGTCCTCGTCGGGCTCGTAATTCTCCTGCGGCGTCTCGAGGATCAGCGGCACGCCGCGCGAGCGCGGGTCCTTCAGCAGCCAACCGAAGGCGTCGCGGCCGATCTGGCCGTCGCCCAGCAGCACGTGGCGGTCGCGGTTGCTGCCCAGCGCGCCCTCGCTGTCGTTCAGGTGGAAGAAGCCGGGGCGCTCGCCCGTGGCCTCCTCGAACTCGTCCAGGATCTCCTTGAACCGCGCCTTGCCGGCGTTGATGTCGTACCCCGACGCGAAGAGGTGGCAGGTGTCGAGCCCGTAGCCGGTGCGCTCGCGCAGTTCGTCGGGGACGTGCCGCAGGATGTCGGCCACCTCGGCGGCGGTGCGGCCCAGGGTCTTCCCCGCGCCGGCTGTGTTCTCCACCAGCAGCTTCGTGGTCCCCTTCACCGCCTTCAACGCGCCGGTGATGGCCTTGCCCACGCGCTCGGCGGCCGCGGCCGTGTCGCCGTCGCTGGCGGAGCCGGGGTGGAAGCACACCTGGCCGATGCCCAGCGTGCTGCTGCGCTCCATCTCCTTGGCGAGCCCGGCGGCGGCGCGCGCCCACTTGTCGGGGTCGGCCGTGGCCACGCTCAGCACGTACGCGGCGTGCACCACCACGTGCTCGGGCTTGATCCCGGTCTCCTGCAGCGCGGCGTGGAAGCGCTCCACCCTCGCCGGGCTGATCCCGGACTTGTCGCCGTAAAAGGTGGGCTTTGCGGTGAAGATCTGCACCGCCTTCAACCCGGCGCTGGCCGCGCGCCGCGCCGCCATGTCGATCCCGCCCTTGTCCACCGCGTGCGTGCCGAAGATGTGTGGCATGCTGGCCGATCTTTCGCAGGTTTCGTCCGATGGAGGTGCCACTGCCCCGGCGCGGTGCGAATGGATTCGTCGCGGCCGCGGCTGGCCCCCTCCCCCCGCCCCTCCCCGCGCTCCGCGGGGGAGGGGGTGAACTACAGGTTCATCTCGCTACGGCGGCGAAGCAGCAACGCCAATGCCGCGAACGAATCCCCGCGCGAGCACTTCAATCACGTTGGCGCACTCGTAGTTGCAGTGCTCCCCTCCCCCGCGGAGCGCGGGGAGGGGCCGGGGGAGGGGGCTGGCGGGGCTCGGACCACATCATCCCGTCCGCCTCGATCTCCCCGCTCACCCCCGCTCCATCACCTCGCGCAGCCCCGCGTACCACCGCGCTTTCTCGGCGAAGGGGATCATGGCCAGGCCGCTGGGGCTGGGGACCACGTAATCGGCCACGCCGGGAACGATGCCGCCCGGCTGCAGGCCCCACGGCGCGCTCGCCACGCCGGCGGCGCGAAGGTACACGCCCTTGCCGTTGTAGGCGACCACCTTCGGCTTCAGCTCCGCGACGAGCCGGCGGACGCGACGGACGCCTTCGCGGAACTCGGCGGCGGTCACGTCGCTGGCGGCGCGGGTGGGGCGCTTCACCAGGTCGGTGATCCCGATCCCCAGGCCGGGGAGAAGGTGGTCTTCCTCGTAGCGCAGCTTGCGCGGCGTCAGGCCGCTGGCGGCCAGCAGGTCCGGAAGCGTCCGCAGCGTCTCGCCCTCGAACTCGTAGTCGATCGAGAGGTAATCGTCGTCGGGAAGGATGATCATCCGGCGCGCCCATCGATCGCCGGAATCCCGCTCCCGGAGAGGCGACGTCGTGATCCGCGGCGCCGCGCGGCGTCCGGCCGGCCGAGGCCGTCCACCTCCCCCGTACCGGGAGAGGTAGCGAGCGCGGCCTCACACGCGCTCCGGATCATCAATGCGAACGGAACTCGAACGGCGCGCGGTCGATGTCCGCGAAGGCGGACTGCGTGCCGTTGTAGCGGCGAGTTCACTCGCATACGCGCGCCAAGATCGACGCCATCAAACCACGCCATCCGAATCCACGCGATCGACGCCATCGATAGATCGAAGCAATCCACGCCACCATCAACCGCGCCGCCTCAGTTTTGCAGCGCGGCGCGGCACATCTCGCGGAGGCGGTCGTCGGCGCCTTCGAGCTCGGTGACCAGGCGGCGCACCTCGGCGGTGGACGCGGCGTTGGGGAGCTCGGCCTTCACCTCGTTGCCGCCCGAGCGGGGGAGGAACACCACCGTCACCTTCCACCCCTCCACCCCCGTGGCCTTGCGCGCCACCAGGTCCACCGAATACTCGGCGCCATCCACCTCCAGGCGGTTGGCCAGGCGGTGCTCCTTCCACGAGGAGCTGCGGGAAAGAGCCATCTGTATGCCTCTTTGGTCTCGTCCGGGTTCGGTCGTCGGCCCCGCCGGAGTGAACGGGGCGGTTGTCGGCGCGGGGCGCGGGGTGCATCTTTCTCCCCACGCGGCCCGCGGGCGCCATCCATCCGGCGCCGGGGCCAAGATAACCAGCCGCGGCGGCCCCCGCCAAACGCGGCCCCACACCCACTGGCTACCCCCAGCGCCCATGGCCGCCCCCCTGCTCTGGCACCAGCGCCTTCCCGAAGAAACCGACCGCGAGCTGGAGCGCGCCGAGGCCGCCGCCCACGAAGACATGGTGGAGGTGCACGCCCGCCTGGCCTGCGACCTGATCGGCATCCTGGCCCCGCGCATGCCTTTCGACGAGGCCATCGACCGCTACCTCGAGAGCATGGGGCTGGAGGGCGACGAGGCCGAGGCCGTGGGCACGCGCGCCGTGGCGCTCATGGACGAGCAGGACGTGCGCGAGGACCTGGCCCGCGAGGGCACCCGCGGCTGGGGCTTCGACTGGCGCTACGTGACGCCGCTGGGCGCGCTCCGCTTCATCCAGCGGCAGCGCAAGCGCAGCGCCGAGGAGCAGCTGTGGCTGGAGCTGGCCGCCGCCCGCGCCGAGGAGAAGCTGGCCGACGCCCACGCCGCCCGCGCCCGCGAGTTCGTGGAGATCCTGAAGGACGAGGTGGACCCGGCCACCGCGGTGGAGCACTACGTGGAGCGCCTGCGCCTTCCCGAGATCCGCGCGCGCATCGTGTACCAGCGCGTGCTGGCCCGACTGGCCGAGGAAGGCCTTCTCCCGCGCCTCCCCGACGACGACGAGCCCGCGGCCGCCGAGGCGCCCGCCGCGGACGGCGGCGCGCAGGCCCCCACCGGCGCGGCCTGAGCCCCGCGCGCGCATCGCCGGCGCCGGGGGTGGGCGGTGAACTTTGCGGCTCAGCATGGACCTTGCACCCCGTCGCATTCAGCGCGCGGGGTGCGCCTGCGTTCAGGACCCTACGGAGACGGAACAGCGACTGATGAGCACACGGTTTTCCAGGGGCGCCGCCGCCGCGGCGGCGCTCGCGCTGCTGCTGGCGGCGTGCGGTGGCGACAAGGGCGGCGATGGTGCGAAGGCGGGCGACGCCGGCAGCGCGAACGCCCCCGCCACCGCGGGCGGCGACACCGCGGCGAAGGCTCAGGCCGGCGGGCAGACGGCCAACGCCGCCGGGCCGGGGCAGGACAACGGCCCCAAGGCCAAGGCGGGGGCCAACGAGCTGGGCCGCATCCTGGTGCTGGAATACCACCGCATCGGGCCGAACGAGGGCGAGTGGTATCGCAGCGAGGCGCACTTCCGGCAGGACCTGCAGTCGCTGTACGAGCGCGGGTACCGCCCGGTGACCATGAAGGACGTGGCCAGCGGCAACATCAACATCCCCGCCGGCACCAGCCCGGTGGTGTTCGTGTTCGACGATTCGTCGCAGGGGCAGTTCTACTACCTCCCCAGCGGCGAGATCGACCCGCACACCATGGTGGGGATGTGGACCGCCTTCAAGCAGCAGCACCCCGAGTGGAGCGGCGGCGGCGTGTGGTGCGTGCTCCCGGGCGCGCAGCACCCCTCCAACTTCTGGGGCGAGACCAAGGGGAACACCACGCCGCGCGAGCAGCGCGAGGCCACCATCAAGAAGAAGGTCGACTACCTGCTGAGCGGCGGCCACGAGATCTGCAACCACACCATGTGGCACGCGCAGCTCTCCCGGTATCCCGACGCCTTCGTGCAGGACCAGATCGGCAGCGGGCAGGATTCGATCATGCACTACCTGCCGGCCGACTACAAGATCACCACCTTCGCGCTGCCGCTGGGGCTGTGGCCCAAGAACCGGCCGCTGGCCTGGCACGGCACCTACCGCAACGGCAAGACGTACGACTACCAGGTGGTGCTGGAGGTTTCCGGCGGCCCCCAGGTGTCGCCCTATGACCGCGCCTGGGACCCGCACTCGGTGGACCGCTTCATCGCGGCCCCCGGCGCCATCGAGCGGCAGCTGGCCCACTGGGACCAGGACCCGCGCGAGCGCTACGTGAGCGACGGCGACCCCAACACGGTCAGCTACCCCGCGCGCGAGGCCGCCAAGCTCGACCGCTCGAAGATCGGCAACCGCGCGGCGAAGGAGGTGCCCGACACCGCCCCCGGCGGCCAGCCCGCCACGGCCGGCGCCGCGCCCGCGGCTCCCGCCGCGCCGCCCAGCGGCCGGTGAGCCCCAGCCCGATCATCGGGTGGATGAATCCGGGTGGATGAAGAGGTACGAAGCGGGCCGGGGACGATGCTCCCCGGCCCGCTCGCCTTGCCAAACCGGATGGGCTCGTGACGGTGGATCCTGCTCGGGGCGATCCACCTCGCTCCGCACCAACGGCTGGCCGGTCGCGGCTGTATCTCCATGGAGCGGCATCGCGCGCTCGGACGATCATCGCCCGCCGCGCATCATCATCGAACCGCGGGACCGGTTGTTCATCATGATTCGCATCCGATACTCCACCGCGCTGGCCGCGGCCCTCGCGCTCGCAAGCATCTCCGCGCCCGCGGCGGCGCAGATGCATACGCACGACGCCCACGCCACGCACGCCGCCGCGCCGATGCCCACGCGCGACTCGGCGGCGCTGGCGGAGCAGGTGGCGGCGGTGCGCGCGGCCACGGCACGCTACCGCGACCACGCCAACGCCGTGGCCGACGGCTACCGGCGCTTCGGGCAGGAAGGCCCGCTGATGGGCGAGCACTGGTACCGGCGCGACCTGGTGGGCCGCCCGCTGGACCTGGCGCATCCCTCCACGCTGCAATACGCCAACATCGGCGGGCAGAAGGTGCTGGCGGGCGTCGCCTACACCGTCTACCGCCGCCCGGGCGACCCCGTCCCCGCGGGCTTCGCCGGCAGCGCCGACGCGTGGCACACGCACGACATCGCGCACCTGGCCGCGGCCGCCACCGAAGACCGGCCGCTGCTGCACGGCATCGTGGAACGCCGCATCCGGCGGGGGAAGGTGGGGCCGGACGGGCGCACCCTGCTCACCATGGTCCACGCCTGGGTGTGGCTCCCCAACCCTGACGGCCTGTTCGCGCAGGAGCACCGCGCGCTCCCGTACCTCCGCGCGGACCTCCCCGCCGCATGGGCCACTGGCGCCGGTGATGACGCCGCGCAGGGGATCGCGCTGCTGGCACCCGGCGCCTGCTCCGCCGAGGTGAAGCGCACCGAGATGCTCGCCCGCACCGATGGCCGCCAGGAGCGCCTCCTGTCCTCCGCGTGCGAGCAGCAGGCCGCGCAGCTCCGCGCCGCGCTCCCCCGCCGCGACGCTGGCCACGTGAACGCCGCCGCCGCCCGCGCCTGGACCGCGTACGAGAGCTCTCGCGCCCGCATCCTCACCGCCGGCCAGCTCGCGCGCATGCAGCGCATCATGGGCGCCACCATGGAGCACGGGATGATGGGGATGTGACCCGCGGCCGGATCCAGCATGATGTGGATAAGAACGAGGAGCAGAGGGATCTTCCCCCTGCTCCTCCGTTTTCACCGTCACATACTACATCTTCGACCCGACGATGTCGCGGCCGCCATGCTGTTGGAGCCTCGCGCAGTTTGCGAGGCTTCTCGTAGTCGTTGCTGCGGCTTCAGCCGCCGGTGGAATCCATCACCCCGCCCGCGCCGTCTCCCGCGCGCCGATCCGCGGCACCGGCATCGTCCCCCCCGCGGCGGCCTTGGCGACGCGGCGTCGCTCCGGCCCGCGCTCGAACAGCAGGTACAGCGCGGGCGTCACCGTCAGCACCAGCACCGTGGAGCTCGCCAATCCGCCGAGGAGGGAGTAGCCCAGCGCGTTCCAGATGTTGGCATCCGCCGCCTTGCTGAACAGCACGAGCGGAAGGAGGCCGATCAGGGTGACCGCGCTGGTCATCAGGATCGGCCGCACGCGCTCCAGCGTGCCCAGGACGATTGCGTCGTGCAGCGGGAGGCCGTCGTGGCGGCGCACCTGGTTCACCCGGTCGATCAGCAGCACCGCGTTGTTCACCACCACCCCGCCCATCATGATCACCCCGATGAACGCCTCGCGGGTGAAGCTGGCGTTGGTGAAGAAGTAGACGAGAAAGACGCCGATCAGCGCCATCGGCACCGTCATCAGCACGCACAGCGGCTGGCGCAGGCTTTCGAACAGCCCCGCGCACACCATGAAGACGAGGATGAGCGACACGGCGAGGACGGCGTAGATCTGCCCCTTCTCGTCGTCGCTCCAGCGCCACTCCTCCTTGCCGATCACCTGGTAGCCGGCGGGGAGCCGCGTGCTGGCGATCACCCCGGCCTGCACCCGGTCGCCCAGCTTGGCCGGGCCGCGGAACTCGTAGGCCACGGTGCGCTGGTACTGCTGGTCTTCCCGCAGGATGCGCGACAGCACGTCGCGCTGGCCCACGGTTGCCACGTCCGCCAGCCGCACCGGCTCGCCGCCCGGCGCGGGGATGGTCAGCTCCCGCAGCTGCTGAAGGTCCAGCGTGCCGCTCCCGGCAAGCCGCACGGACAGCAGCATCTCCTCGTCCGCCACGCGCAGGTACGAGCGGCGGCTGTCGCGCCCCACCGCCGCGGCCACCCGCCGCACCACCTCCTGCGCGGAGAGCGCGTGCATCGCCAGCCGCGCGCGATCCAGCCGGACGACGACCTCGGTGGCCTTGTCGTGCTCGAACCACTGGCCGCTGGCATTGGTGTCCACGTCCTGGATGCGCGGGAAGCCCTTCAGCCGCTCGCCCAGACCCTCGGCGATGGCGCGCACGGTCTCGTAGTTGTAGCCCAGGACGCGGATGGTGTAGTTGGGCGGCGACCCGCCCCCGCCGTAGAAGGAGGGCCCGTAGCCGTACACGCGCACCTCGCTGCCGCCGAAGAGGTGGCTGTACGCCTCCATCTGCTCCTTGATGGCCACGGGGATCGCCGTCACCTGCAGCGAATCGGGGAAATCGACCCGGATGTCGCCCGCCTGCGGGAACACGCGGGTGGTGAAGCGCGACACCTCGGGCATCGCGGCCAGCTTCCGTTCGAACTGCCGCACCAGCGCGTCGGTGTTGGCCAGCTCCTCGCCGCGCGGCTGCTCGAAGGTGATGCGGATGTAGCTGTCCTCGCCCCACCACGGCCGCCACACCGTCCCCCGCGTGACGTACTTCTGGAAGAGGAACCCCGACCCCGCCAGCAGCAGCACCGGCACCAGCAGCGCGATCCACGGGCGGCGCAGGGTGAAGCCCAGCATCGCCGCGTACCCGCGGACGTACCACGGCCGCCCGCCGCCGCGCCGGTGGATGCTGAGCGTGCGCCGCCCCAGCAGCCGGCTGGCCAGCGCCGGCGTGAACGAGAACGCCGCCACCAGCGAAGCGAGATTCGTCAGCCCCACGACGATGGCCAGCGGCACGTAGAAGAGCCGCACCTCGCCCTGCAGGTAGATGAAGGGGACGAAGACGATCACGTTGGTCGCCGTCGCCGCGAGGACGGCGAGCACCATCTCCCTGGCGCCGCGCTCCGCCGCGTCCGCCGGGTCCTGCCCCGGCCGCGCGCGGCGGTAGATGTTCTCGAGAACGACCACGGCGTTGTCGATCACCACGCCGAAGCCCATCGCCAGCCCCATCAGCGTGAGCACGTTCAGCGTGAGCCCGCCGAAGTACACCAGGGTGATGGTGATCAGCACCGCGAAGGCGATGCTGCTGAACACGATGGCCGCCGAGCGGAACGAGCGGAGGAAGGCGAAGAGGACGAGGAAGACCACCAGCGCCGACGACAGCGCCCGCCAGCGCAGGTCGGTGAGCTGCGTGGACACCGCCTCGCTCTCGTCGTCGTCCAATATCAGCCGCGCCCCGGCCGGGAGGGCGCCACGGGTCTCGCTGAGCCGCGCCTTCACCCGGTTTGCGACTTCGACGACGTTGGTCCCCGCCTCCTTGAACAGCTGGAAGGAGACGGCGGGCTCGCCGTCGATGCGGTAGTGGCTCTGCGCGTCGTCCCAGGTGTCGCGGACGGCGGCCACGTCTTGCAGGCGGACGATGCGGCCGCGGTCGGTGAGCAGCGGCATCCGGCGCACCTCGGCCACGGAGCGGGGGCGCTCGCGGATGGCCACGGTGTACAGCATCCCCCCCTGCCGCACGGCGCCCGCCTCGCGCACGAACTCCAGCTGCTGCACGCGGGTGCGCACCTGCTCGGGGTCCAGCCCCAGCGCCAGGATGCGCGTTTCGTCCAGCTCCACCTCCAGCACGCGGTCGCGCCCGCCCCAGGCGCGCACGTCGGCCACGCCGGGCACCTGGCGCAGGTCGGGCGCCAGCTCGTCGTCCACGTGGCGGCGCAGGGCATCCTCCGTGTACGGCCCGGTGATGGTGTAGAGGAGAAAGGGCTTGCGCTGCTTCTCGAACTCGGCGGGGACGTAGGGCTGCACCTGCGGGTGCTGGGCGCCGGCGGGAAGCTGCTCCTCGAGCGCGGCCAGCCGCTCGGACAGGTCCAGCCGGGCGAAGTTCATGTCGGTGCCGCGGGTGAACCGCACGTCCACCGTGGCGCTCCCCGCCCCGTTCCGCTCCTCGCTGACGGACTCGACCTTCTCCACCCCGCGCACCTGCTGCACCGCCGCCTCGATCGGCGAGGTCAGGAACGCCTCGGTGGTCT
>DASSJS010000207.1:0-12545 GCA_035691085.1 Longimicrobium sp. | reverse complement strand
CTGGAGGCGGTGGTGCAGCTCTTTGCCGGCGTGCTGCGCGAGTACCGCGTGCCTCCGGACCAGATCGAGGCGCAGGAGGCGGCGGTGCGCGCCGGCCAGTACGCGGCGCTCCGCGCAGGGGATCCGCCTCCGCTTCCGCCTTGCCCGCTCGACGAGGATTGCGTGGAGGCGCGCACGGTGACGGTGCGCGACGGCGCGCCGGCGGCGGGGCGTCGGCTGGGAGAGCTGGGGCTGGCCTCGTACGGGCTGCGGGCGCGCGGCGCGCGTGTGGAGGGCGCGTGGGTGGCGGACCCGGACGACGCGGTCGTGCTGGCGGTGGGGGCCGAGCTGGCGCTGGCCGGCACCGCCGAGGCGTTCGAGCGCGGCGCGCCGCTCTTCCGGCCCAGCGGCGGCTCCCTCCCGGCGCCGCCCCCGCCCGCCCGCCGCCGCGGGAACGTGGACACCGAGCAGGTGGTGACGCTGGTGCCGCCGGACCCGGGCCGGTGCGGGCACCTGGAGCAGGTGCGGCCGGTGCACCCGGGGAGCCGCGGGTGCGAGGAGTGCCTGCGCACGGGCGACGACTGGGTGCACCTGCGCATCTGCATGAGCTGTGGCCACGTGGGATGCTGCGACGACTCGAAGAACCGCCACGCCACCGCGCACTTCCACGCCACCACGCACCCGGTGATGCGCTCCATCGAACCCGGGGAAACGTGGGGATGGTGCTATGTGGATGAGGTGGAGCTCTGAGCGGCGGGGGAACAGGTGCGCCAGTGCGTGAGTGCGCGAGTGCGTTCAGGTGCCCGCGGCATCCTCCACGCTCGCACGGGTATTCACCGGGTGGAGTGGCTGCCGCCGACGCTCGCCCCAGCCTGACGCGGACCGCGAAGGTGGACCACACGTCTAGCCCTGATGAACTGCTCGATCAGGTAGAGCCAGTGGCGCACAACCTTCCGCGCCATCGGGCGGATCGATCGCGCGGAAGCCTCGAGTCGCGGCTGCTCCGAATCGTTCGTGTGGTACCGAATCCGCCTGAATGCTTGCACTTCGAATGAACCCTGAGGATGCCATCCTGAGTCAAGATGAAGGTCGTCGCAGACGTCCAGGCTGGTGGAGCCTCGCGCAGTTTGCGAGGCTTCTCGTGGTTGTTGCTGCGGCTTCAGCCGCCGGTGCGAGGCTGGCGGAGGGGACTTCAAGCCGGCTGCCCCACGACCGGGTGTGAGGTGCGGCGCAGCCGCGCCGGGCGGCTACTTGATCGCCCCGTCCTTGCCGGCGATGCGGCGGAGGATGCCGGTCTGCCCCGCGTGGTAGGCCTGGTGGAAGGCCACCGTGGAAACCAGCGAGCGGACGGTCTCGTTGGGGTTTCCGCCGGGGCTGAAGGGCGCGGGCGTGTCCAGCGCGTCGCTCCCCAGCCCCGCGAGCCCAGCGTCCACGCGTTCCGCGGCCGTGCCCCACGCCGCCAGCAGTTCGCCGATGTCGCGCGCTTCAGACGCGTCCAGCATGGGCGACGAGCCGCGGTCGTACCGTTCCAGCGCGGCGGGGTCCATCACCGGCTGCTGGCCCAGGAGCGGGAGGAAGCGGTTGTAGATGCACACCAGATGGCCCAGCACCCAGTTGGCGCAGTTGCCGTGCGGCCGCGGCTGGATCAAGCTTTCTTCCTGCGTGATGCCATCCAGGTTCATCCGCACCACCTCGCGCGTCATCCGCGTCTGGTGGCGGAAGGTCTCGACTTCGTGATTCACGGCGAGTGCGGCTGTGCTCATCGGTTTCCTCCAGTTGAGCGGCGGCGGATGGCGCTCCTCCGCACCATCCTATATAGTACGATATCGTTTAAAACGATTTCGTTATATTATGATTTACTAATGACACCGTCAAGTCGATCCGTCCTTCGCTGCTGCCGGTCCCGCCACTGGGACCTTCGATAGATGGAGATCGGACCGTATTTCGTGTTCGTGCGGTGGGCGCGGGGTAGATTCAGGAAGATGCGAGCAAACTCGTGGCTCGCGGCTACGACGGCATACGTCCGCTCCACGCGGACATCACTGGCGGACGAGATGATGGGCGATGGCGCTTGAATTCCTTTCGCCGCTGCACAAGGCGTCGCGGCAGATCTCGGTGTACCTGGAGGCCCACACCCGCGAGTTGGGGGTGAGCCCGGCCGAGGGGCACGTGATCACCTACCTGGGCAGCTACGGCCCGGTGCAGGTGGGTGAGCTGGTGCGGGTGTTCGGGATGAAGCAATCCACCCTCACCAGCATGCTCGACCGCCTTGAGCGCGCCGGCATGGTCCTCCGCGTCCCCAACCCCGATGACCGCCGTTCCTTCCTGGTCGACACCACGGACTACGGTGTGGACCTCGCCATAAGGCTGACCAACGTCCTCACCCTGTTCGAAGAGGAGATCCGTGAGTGCATCACCGACCAGGAGCTGGCCGGCTTCCGCGCGGTGATGGCCGCGGTGGACCAGGTCACCCGCGTGCAGCTGCGCGAGCGGTAAGCTCGTTCCACCGCCACGGTGGGTGACCAACCGGAACGTCGTCGTCGCAGGCGTTTGCCGGCAGAAGCACAGCCGACGCATCACCATCCCCCCTGATGACCGCCCTTGCTGATCCCGCAGCGAGGGCGGTTTTTCGCGCCGATCGACCGCGAATCGACCGATCGAACCGAAGACCGGCCGCCGCCGCGCCCGATCGAACATCCGTCTCGCCGTACATCCCGCTCCGCGCCCTCCCGACAGCGTTCCTCCCGCCGTAAGGCAATCTCCCCACCGCGCCCCACCCGCGCTCCCCACAACGATGACACACCTCTGCCGACACGCGGGCACCGGCGCAAATCGCATATTCACATGAGAAAAGGAGAGAGCCGAAATGGTCACCCAGACGTCCGAACACGCGATCCGCGCCCTGCTGTACCTGGCCCAGCGCCCCGAGGGCGACTGCGTGCCCGCCGAGCGCATCGCGCAGGCGCTGGGGGCGCCGGCCAACTACCTGGCCAAGACGCTGAACGCGCTGGCCAAGCAGGGCCTGGTCGCCAGCACGCGCGGCCCCGCCGGCGGCTTCCGGCTGCGGGTGCCGGCGGGGCAGGTGACTCTGGCCGAGGTGGTGGAAACCTTCGACGACGTGCGGCCCCGGCGGATGTGCCTGCTGGGCGGCCGCCCCTGCGACGGGCTGCACCCGTGCCAGGCGCACGCCGCCTGGACCCGCGTCTGCGCCGACATGCGCGCCCCGCTGGGCGCCACCACGCTGGCCGACCTGCTGGCTCCCGAACACGAGACCGAATTCAACGCCGCCGGCGTGGCCGGCAGCGACGTCCGGGCGGCGCTGACCGCCTGACCCATGCCCCGAGGAACCACCATGAGCCCGCTGCTCGAGCAGGAACCCATCATCACCAAGCGCCGTCCGTCCGCCCGGCGCCGCGACGAGACGCCTCGCCGCCCCGTGCCGTGGCTGCTGGTCGCCCTGCTGGCGGTGGTCGCCGCCGTCACCGTGCTGAGCTGGACCACCAGGAACCGCGGCGCCGCCGGGGCCGAGCCTGCGTTCCGCGCCCCCATCCCGGTGCGCGAGGCGCCCGCCATCCGCGGCCAGGAGGTGGCCGAGCTCACCACGCCCCCCAACGTGCCGAAGCCGATCACGCGGACGTACGCGACGAAGGTCATCGTCAACCTGGAAGTGGTTGAAAAGACGATGCGCCTGGACGATGGCGTGGACTACACCTTCTGGACCTTCGGCGGCAGCGTGCCGGGCCGCTTCATCCGGGTGCGCGAGGGCGACCAGGTGGAGTTCCACCTGAAGAACCATCCGCACAGCACCGTGCCGCACAACATCGACCTGCACGCGGTGACCGGCCCCGGCGGAGGCGCCGAGGCGAGCATGGTGGTGCCCGGGCACGAGAGCGTGTTCCGCTTTACCGCGCTGAACCCCGGCCTGTACGTGTACCACTGCGCCTTCGCGCCGGCCTCGCTGCACGTGGCCAACGGGATGTACGGGATGATCCTGGTGCAGCCGAAGGAGGGGATGACCCCCGTGGACCGCGAGTTCTACGTGATGCAGGGTGACTTCTACACCAAGGGCGCGCACGGCGCCGCGGGGCTGCAGCCCTTCGACCTGCAGAAGGCGATCGACGAGCGCCCCGAGTACGTGGTGTTCAACGGTGCCGTGGGCTCGCTTACCGGCGACCACGCGCTGAAGGTGAAGACGGGTGAGACGGTGCGCCTGTTCGTGGGCAACGGCGGGCCCAACCTGACCAGCTCGTTCCACGTGATCGGCGAGGTGTTCGACAACGTGTACGGCGAGGGCGGCACCGTGGCGCAGCACAACGTGCAGACCACCAGCATCCCCGCCGGCGGCAGCGCCATCGTGGAGTTCCGCACCGAGACCCCGGGGAAGCTGGTGCTGGTGGACCACGCGCTCTTCCGCGCCTTCAGCAAGGGCGCGGTGGGCCTGATGCAGGTGGAGGGGCCGCAGTCGCTGCACAACGCCTTCTCCGGCCGCATATCCGAGGGGCCGTATACGCCCGCGCAGTGACCCGGATGTGCTGAGTGCTGGGTGCTGAGTGCTGAGAGTCGCGAGTGATCCGACCATCCGCTCAGCACCAGGCATCCAGCACCGAGCACCAGCCATTCGACTCAGCACCCAGCACCCAGCACCCAGCACCCAGCACCCAGCACCCAGCACCCAGCACCCAGCACTCAGCACCCAGCACCCAGCACCCAGCACCCAGCACTGACCATGCGCGCCTCCACTCTTCTCCTCGCCCTGATGCTCGCGCTGCCGCAGACCGCGGCGGCCGGCGCGCGGCCGCCGGAGACGGCGCGCATTCCGGGCGGCACCTACACCCCGCTGTTCGTGAACGGCCGCCGCGAGGTGTCCGTCCGCGCCTTCGCGCTCGACCGGCACGCCGTCACCCGCGCCGAGTACCTGGCCTTCGTCACCGCCCGCCCACAGTGGCGCCGCAGCCGCGTCCGCTCCGCCTTTTCCGACCGGGGCTATCTGGGCGAGTGGACGGGCGATCTCTCCATGGGGGCGGCGGCGGACGCGCGGAGGCCGGCCACGCAGGTGAGCTGGTTCGCGGCGCGGGCGTACTGCGCCTGGCGCGGCAAGCGCCTCCCGTCGACCGACGAGTGGGAGTACGCGGCGCGGGCGAGCGAAACGTCGCGCGATGCCTCGCGCGATCCGGCGTTCGTCTCGCGGCTGCTGGCGATGTACACCTCGCGCGCCAGTCGCGGCGGGGCGGTGGGGAGCACCTTCCGAAACGTCTACGGCGTGTGGGACCTGCACGGGCTGGTGTGGGAGTGGACGGCCGACTTCAACAGCCTGCTGGTGTCCGATGATTCGCGGGCGACATCAGGCCGCGACCACCAGCTCTTCTGCGCCGCGGGCGTGATCGGCGCCACCGATCCCAACAACTATCCCGCCTTCCTGCGCTACGGCTACCGCGCCGCGCTGGAGGGCCGCACCACCGGCGAGGGCCTCGGCTTCCGCTGCGCACAGGATCTGTGACCATGTCCACGCTCATCCGCCGTTCCGCCCTTGTTTTGCTCGCCGCGCTGGCCGCCTGCGGGCACGGCCCCGCGTCCACCCCGCGCGCCACGACCACCACGGCGTCCGGCTTCTCCGTCTACGACCTGGATGCGCCGTGGACCGACCAGGCGGGGCAGAGCCGTCCGCTGAGCTCGCTCGCCGGCCGGGTACGGGTGGTGGCGATGACGTATACCCGCTGCCCGCACACCTGCCCGATGATCGTGGGTGAGTTCAAGCGCATGGAGGCCGAGCTCACCCCGGCCGAGGCGGAGCGCGTGGGCTTCGTTCTTTTCTCGCTCGACCCCGCCCGCGACACGCCCGGGCGGCTGGCGGAATACGCCCGCATGGCGCGTCTGCCGTCCTCGCGCTGGACGCTGCTCACGTCCACCGATGAGCAGGTGCGCGAGCTGGCCGCGCTGCTGGGCATCCGCTACCGCCCTGAGGCTGAGGGTGCCGGCAATTTCTCGCACAGCAACGCGTACCTGGTTCTGGATGACGGGGGGCATGTCATTTACCGTCATCAAGGGTTGGATGGAGGCACAGGCGAACCGCTCGCCCGGATCCGTGCCTCGCTCACCGTGCCCGCGGTGGCCGAATGATCCGCTTCTGTTGAACTGAACTGCGGCAGGAATTCCCAACGCTCATCTCCAAGAGGCTGGTTCCCATGAACGCCCTTTTGTCCCTCCGTGGTGTCGCCCGTGCCGCGATCGTGCTGGCCGCCGGCGCCTGCGCCACCGCCAATCCCCCCGCCGCGCGCCCGGCGCCCGTGGCCAGCAGCCGCGTGGGGATGACCAAGACCACCGCCACCGTGGCGCCCGGGATGGTGCAGCTGGAGGCCGGCTACAGCCGCGCCCGGCTGGACCAGCGCACCCGCCACGCGTTCGGCGAAACGCTGGTGCGCATCGGGGTGGCCCCGCGCACCGAGCTGCGCGCCAGCCTGAGCAGCTACACCCGCACCATCACGCCCACGGGCACGCTGGAGGGGCTGGGCGATGCATCGGCGGGCATCAAGCACCGCCTGCGCGACCCGGATGGCTGGGTGCCCGCGGTGGGGATCATCGCCAGCACCACGCTTCCCACGGGGCACGATGGCATCAGCGCGGGCGGCCTCCAGCCCGAGGCGAGCGCGCTGGTGGAGTGGAAGCTGCCGCACGGCCTGCGCGCGCTGGGGCAGGGCACCTGGCGCGACGCCGTGGCCGCTGGCGACCGCTACGGCCTCACGCAGCTCTCCGCCGCGGGCCGCGCCAACCTCGGCAGGAACGGCGTGGCCCAGCTGGAGTACGCCCGCGTCACCTCCACCCGCGCCGGCGCCGCCGGCGTGGGCCACCTGCGCGCCACCGGCGGCCTGCGCCTGACCCCCAACCTGCAACTCGACGGCTGGGCCGGCCGCGCCACCACCGCCGGCAAGCACGAGTACCTCTTCGGCGTCGGCTTCGCGCAGCGGTGGTGATCAGGGCCGGGATCGTGTCACCGCACGGCCGGAAGACGGGCGGGCTCCAGCACGGGAGCCCCGCCCGTCGCGTTTGTGCGGGGGAGGAATCAATTCAAGAATCGTCGGCTATGGTTGTGCATTCCCCAGTCACCCGTGTACTCTGTCGAGACTATCCCGACGCGGGAATCCACCCGCGCCCCCCGTTTCCGCAGACCCGGAGGTCTCGAATGAAGCGATCGAAGCTCAAGCTCGACCTGGAAGCACTCGACGTGGAGGCATTCACGCCGTCGGTGGAGGACGCGCAGCTGGGGACGGTGAAGGGCCACGAGGGGCCCTCGGGAACGCTTTCCGGCTGCTGGTCGCAGTGTTTCGTGGAGACGGAATGCTGCTTCCCCCCGTCGCACGACTGTACCTTCTACTGCTGACCGGGCTGTATCCGGGCGTCGCCTGATTCATCGAGGCGAATGTTTGGCGGGAAGCAGCCCCCCGAAAGCGCCCCCGGGTCCCTCTCCCAGCAGCGGTCTGGGAGAGGGACGCGCGTCTCTGGATGCGGCGCAGCCGCGCCCCGGAACGCCAGAAGGGGGGCTGGCCGGGTGCCTGGGGATTCGCCGGGCCGCTGCCAGATTCCCATCATCCCGAACGTTCTCCCTCCGGTTCCGTGCTGGTCCGGCCCGCGCCCCGCGCGTAAGATGGTGATCTGCCTCCGCGGTTCACCGATGCCGGACCCCACCTTCCGCACCCGCGCCGTTGTGATCACACGCCGCCTGACGCGCATCCTGCTCCCCGCGTCCATTCTCGCCGTGCTCCCGGGCCTGGGCGCGGCGCGTACGCCATCTCCCGAGCGCGCCGCCCCGCCGTTGGCGGCGGCCGACACCGCGGCGCCCGCGCCCTTCGCGCTCAGCGACCCCGACGGGCAGGACCTGGTTCTGGAGCGGATGGACGTGCGCACCGCCGTGCACGGGATGCTGGCCCTCACCGAGGTGGAGCTGCGCTTCCGCAACCCGCGCCAGCGGCGGATGGAGGGCCGTTTCAGCGCGATCCTCCCCGAGGGCGCCACGGTGAGCCGCTTTGCCAAGGAGGTGAACGGCCATCTCATGGAGGGAGAAGTCGTCGAGCGGCAGCGCGCGCACCAAGTGTATGACCAGATCCTGCACGAGATGCGCGACCCCGCCATGCTCGACCAGGAGGCGGGGAACCGCTTCTCGGCCAAGGTCTTCCCGATCGACCCCGATGCCACCGTGCGGCTGGTGCTGGGCTACAGCCAGCTGCTGCGGCAGGTGGGCGGCGAGCGCAGCTACACGCTGCCGCTGCGCGGGATGCCGCGGGTGGGCGTGTTCACCTTCCACGGCTCGTTCCGCGCGCTCCCCGGCGAGGCGCGGCGCGAGGTGACCTTCGTGCGGGCCGCCGGGCCGGGGCGCGTGCGCGAGGCCGGCCAGGCGTGGACCATCGACCGCTCCGACGAGGCGTTCGTCCCGCGCGAGGACCTGCAGGTCGCGTGGCGCGCCGACGCCGCGGCGCCACCCGCCACGGTGCTGGCAGCCGGCGGCTTCTACGTGGCCGCCTTCCGCCCCGCCGTGCCTCGCGTGGCCTCCACGGCCGGGCCGGGGAGCTGGGTCTTCTACCTCGACACCAGCGCATCGGGCGCGGACGGGGCCGACCACCGCATCCGTGCCGTCGAGCGTCTCCTCGCCGCGCTCCCCCCGGGCGACGCGGTGGAGGTGCGCGCCTTCGACCACCGCGTGCAGCGGCTGGCCGTGGGAGCGGCGGGGCAGGTGGCGCGGGAGGTGGGCGCGGCGCTGCGGGCCCGGCGCTACCTGGGCGGCACCGACCTGGGCGCCGTGCTCCGCGACGCGGCCGCCGTGGCGCGCGCCCGCCCCGGCGTGGCCATCGTGGTGCAAACCGACGGCGTGGGCACGCTCGGCACCATCGACCCGGCGCTCCTCCGCGCCGCGGCCGACTCCATCCCCGCGCAGGCCACCGTGCACGCGCTGGTGCTGGGCGCGCGGCAGGACGAGCCCACGCTGCGCATGCTCACCAGCGGCCGCGGGCGGGTGGTCACCATCCCCTTCACCGATTCGCTCGACGTGCGCGCCGCGGCCGCCGCGCGGCGCCTGGCCCTGCCGCCCGGCGCCACCTTCACCGCCAGCGACGCGAACGCCGAGTGGATCCAGTCCATCGGCGGCGACGACGTGCAGCCGGGGGACGAGGTGCTGGTGATGGCGCGCCTGAAGCCGGGCGCGCGTCCCTCGCCGCGGCTGGCGGGGCGCGGAGGCGTGCTCCCCGCGGGCGCCGCGGAGCCGCTCCCGGCGGAGAGCTTCGGGCCGCTGCTGGAGCGCGAGGCGTACCGCGTGTACCTGCGCGACCTGGCCGACCGGGCCAGCCGCACCACGGACGATTCCACCCGCACCGCGCTGGCGGAGGAGGAAGTGCGCATCTCGGTGGAGCACCGCGTCCTCTCGCCGCGCACCACGATGCTGGTGCTGGAAAGCGAGCGGGACTACGCCCGCTTCGGCCTGGACCGCCGCGTGCTGGCCGACATCCTGGCGGTGGGGCCGGACGGCATCACCCGCGTGGGCCGTGACAGCGCGGCGCTACGAGTGGCCCAGGCGGCCATGGCCAGGGCCGACACCGTCTCCGCGGAGCCGGCCGCCCCACGCCGCGTGGCGGCAGACAGCACGGGGCGCACGCTCAACCTCCAGTCGATCGTCGTCACCAGCGCCGGGGTCGAGTCTCGCGACGCGGCGGCCCGCGACGAGCGGGATGGGGATGAAGAGGATGAGGGCGAAGCGGACGCGGCGGGCGAGGCATCGGGCGGTGCGCCGCCCCCGCCGCCCCCACCCCCGCCGCCCCCGCCAGCCGCGCCCGTGATGGAGGCGCCCATGCCCGTGGTTCCGCCGCCGCCGGCAATCATTCCGCCGCCTCCCTCCGAGCCGGGGAACCAGGCGCAGTCGCCCTCTCGTCCGGCCGAGCGGGCGCGCGTAACCCTCGCGGGACGCTCGCCCCGTTCCAACGGAGCCGCCGCGGCATCGCCCGCGCTCCGGCCCAAGGCGCCCGAGTGGACGCGGCCCGCGCGGGTGGCGCGTGAGCGGGTGGACAGCCTGCGCGCGCAGCTGGCCGCCACCCCGCGTGACCGCGAGGTGCGCAACCAGCTGGCCGACGCGCTCTGGGCGCGGCAGGAGTGGGCCGCCCTGCGCGAGCTGGCGCTGGAGTGGCAGCCGTACGACCCCGAGAACCCCCACGTCTACGAGGCGCTGGGCGAGGCCGACGTGAACCTGGGCCGCCGCGACGAGGCCGAGCGCGCGCTGGGCTCCCTCGTCGAAGTGGCCGACGGCAAGCCCGAGCTGCTGCAGCGCGCCGGCCTGTTGCTGCTGCGCGTGAACGCCGCCCGCCTGGCCGAAACCCCGCTGCGCCGCGCGCTGGCCCAGCGCCCCGACCGGGTGAACGGCTACCGCCACCTGGCCCTGATGCTCTGGCAGGATGGCCGCGAGCAGGAAGCCGCCCGCGTTCTGGAGGATGCCACCCGCCGCACCTTCCCCCGCTGGTACGGAGATGCCCAGCGCGTGGTGCACGAGGAGCTGGGCTACGTCCTTCGCGCCTGGATGGCGAAGGAGCCCGCCCGCCGCGCCCAGATCCGCGGCGAGGCCGCCGAGTTCGGCGTCAGCCTGGACCGCCGCGACGCCCTGCGCGTGACGCTCGCCTGGGACGCCGACGGCAACGACGTCGATCTCCACGTGGTGGACCCCGCCGGCGAGGAGTGCTACTACGCCCACGACCGCACCGCGCTGGGCCTGGAGCTGTACGGCGACATCACCCAGGGCTTCGGCCCCGAGGTGGTGCGCACCGAACGCGTGGTGCCCGGCACCTATCACGTGGGTGTCACCTACTTCAGCGCCGGCGCGATGGGGGTGAGCCGCGGCGTGGTGGTGGTGATGCGCCCGGACGCGCGTGGTGGCGCGCCCGCGGTGCAGATCCTCCCCTTCCGCCTGGTGGAGGGCGATCCGTCGGAGGTCCGCCACCTGCTCAGCATCGAGGTGCCGCCGCGCTGACGTGTGATTTTCATCCAGGGTGTGACGAGACGGGCTCCGGGGCGATTCCGCCGGAGCCCGTCTCGTGTGCATATCGTCGGGTTTCGTTGGATCAGGCGCCTCGTGCGGCGGTGCCTTTGTTGAAGGGTGGATCGCAATCCACCAAAGATTCCTTGATCTTCCGGAGCTGAGACCGTATCCTGGCGTTACCATCTGAATACCCGATGGGAGCGGGCCGGAGCGCCCGGCCCGCTGCGCGCGATTCCTTTTCTGCAGGAGGTGTCCCCATGCGGAAGCGGATCCTTGCCCCGATGGCCGCCGTGCTCCTGACCGCCACGCTGGGCAGCGCGGCACCGGCGAAAGACCCGCCGGAGTGCGTGGTGGCGGCGCGGTGGGTGAGCGCGCACCGCGGCGAGCTTCCCACCACGCTGCGAGAGATCTCGCGCTACCCCATCCTGTACCGCCGCGCCATCTACGACGTGCTGCCGCCCGCCCAGCGCGCGGCGCTCTGGCGCGAGCAGCTGGACGGGTACCTGGCCCCGGGCCAGCCGTACAACGACGCGCAGCGTGCCGCCATCCGCGACGCGATCGCGCAGCTCCCCGCGCTCACCGTCGCCAACCCCGACCGCGCGCGGGCCGACCGGGTGGCCAACCGTCTGTACGCGGTTATCGACCGGCCCACGGTCCGGCGCATGATCGGCGTGCTGGGGCCGCTGCCCACCCCGGCCGAGCGCACGGCCAACGCCAAACGCCCGCTGTGCGACTGCGAGTCGGACTACGACTGCGGCGGCTTCGGCACCTGCACGTACTCGCTCTGCAGCTTCACCAGCGGCTGCGGCCCGTTCATGGGTTACATCTGCAACGGGGTGTGCCGGTAGCGCGTTGGACTCACGCGGACGATCGACGGCTCCCGGCGGAGCGGCTTCACGGCCGGCTCCGCCGGGAGCTTCGTTTTTGCCCTCCTCTGGGCCACGCGATGCTGACGCTCTGGCCGCGACCGCGCGGATGTGGCACCTTGAACACCTTCCTCGTCCGTCCCTCCCCCTCATACCCGGACCCCGATGGCCGAGCCTGCCGCCGCCACCGCTCCCCGCCCGCCGCTCTATCGCTCCCTTTACGTGCAGGTGCTGTGCGCCATTGCCATCGGTGTGCTGCTGGGGGTGCTGGCGCCCGAGTTGGGGGCGAAGATGAAGCCGCTGGGCGACGCCTTCGTGAAGCTGGTGAAGATGATGATCGCGCCCATCATCTTCTGCACCGTGGTCACCGGGATCGCGGGGATGCAGAACATGAAGCAGGTGGGGCGCGCCGGCGGGTTCGCGCTCCTCTACTTCGAGGTGGTGTCCACCCTGGCGCTGGTGGTCGGCCTGCTGGTGGTGAACCTGGCCCGCCCCGGCGCCGGGATGCACGTGAACCCGGGCACGCTCGACGCCGGTGCCGTGGCGAGCTACACCCGGCCGGGGCAGATGCAGGGCACCGCCGACTTCCTGCTGCACGTGATCCCCGGCAGCGTCGTGGGCGCCTTCGCCGAGGGCGAGATCCTGCAGGTGCTGCTGGTGGCCATCCTCTTCGGCTTCGCGCTGCACCGGCTGGG
>DASSJS010000206.1:0-14456 GCA_035691085.1 Longimicrobium sp. | reverse complement strand
GGGAAGGATCACCACGTCGTCAGGGCGCAGCTGCGAGAAGTCGAACGTCCCCGCGTCGTCCGGCTGGAGGAAGACGATCCCCATCTCGGTCAGCCGGCGGTTCACGTGCGGGTTGTGGATGATCTCGCCCAGCAGG
The DNA here is from genome assembly GCA_035691085.1 of Longimicrobium sp. Classification (GTDB taxonomy): domain Bacteria; phylum Gemmatimonadota; class Gemmatimonadetes; order Longimicrobiales; family Longimicrobiaceae; genus Longimicrobium. The sequence goes on along the minus strand of DASSJS010000206.1, from coordinate 14,320 downwards.
AACACGCGCCGGTCGGGGAACTTGACCCGCGTCTCGTAGGCGTAGTCCACCGCCCGGTCCACGCCGTAGCAGAACCCGAACTCCTCGGCCAGGCGCACCACCACGCGCTCGTGCGGCTCGCCGAACTGCGCCTGGTACCCCTGCGCGCGGATGCGGTCCACCAGCGCGCTGTGGTACTCGGACCGGATCATCGGCTCGATCTCCTTGCGGAGGCCGAAGCCGCGGCGGAAATAGGTCTGCTCCAACGGAGTGCGAAGTTCGGGAGATTCAGGTGCGAGACAGGGGCTCGCGCGGGGTGAACGCTAACCGCGGCGCGGGGTTGCCGCAACCGCGCACCTCGCGCGAGGCCCGTGCGGGGAATAGTTTTTGCCCCCCGTGCCCGGCTGGCACGCGCACGTTTGATACACCACGCCCCCGGGCGAGAGCCGGTTGACCAGGTGAAGCTGCGGAAGACGAAGCCCAAGGCGCTGGGTGGCGCGCCCAAGACGGGAAAGTGGACCCGCGACACGCCCGAGCGGCGGCGGCTGGGCGGCGAGCACCGCGCCTCGCTGATCCTGCTGCTGGCGATCGGCGCGATGGTGGTGGTGGGGATGGGGATCTTCGCCTTCGTGGCCAGCCAGCGGCTGGACCGCGGCGTGCTGGGCCAGTACCGCCAGGCCATGCGCCGCCCCGACTGGGTGCGGCTCAACCAGCTGCCGCCGTACGTGACCAACGCCTTCCTGGCCGTGGTCGACACCAGCAGCTTCCAGCGCCTGTCGCCGTACGGCCGGCAGGACCGGCCCCGGCTGTCGGTGGACCTGGTGAGCCAGGTGCAGCGCCTGCGCCGCGGGCCGGGCGACCAGGCGTGGCGCGCCTTCATGGTGCCGTTGACGGAGGCGAGGCTGACGCGCCGGGCCATGCTGGAATACTACCTGAACCGGATCTACCTGGGGCGGGCGGGTGACTGGCGGATCTACGGCGTGCAGCACGCGGCCGAGGAGTTCTTCGGCAAGGACTCGCGCAAGCTCACCCCCGGCGAGGCGGCCACGCTGGCGGGGATGCTGATGCCGCCGCGGGTGATCAACCCCGAGAGCAGCCCCGGCGCGGTGGGCGCGCGGCGCAACGAGGTGCTGCGGCGGATGCTGGAGGCGGGAACCATGGACCGCGCGGCGTTCGACCAGGCGGTGCGGGAGCCGCTGGCCTTCCAGCCGGGGATCGACTACGAGCCGATGACGCGGCCGTTGGGGTGGGGGAAGGAGCCCGAGGTGATCCGCCTCCCGCCGGGGTCTATCCCCGCGACCGACTCGGCCGCGGCGCGGGCTGGGAACGGCGAGGCGAATCCGGGCGGCTGACGCTGCCGGCGCCGCGGCGGGCGCTGTCCTTCCGCGTGGTGTCGGCGCGGGCGCTGTCGGTGGAGGCGCTGTCGGCACGGGTGGTGTCGGGGGCTACGAAGGGCCGCGAGAGGTGGAGCTGAACCAGCTTCCACTCCCCGCGGTCCTGCGTGTATACCCCCGAGGCGCGCAGCCACTCGGTGGTGCCGCCGGCGCGCATGGGCATGAAGGCGATGGGGGTGCTGAACCACCCGGTGTTCTCGTGCAGCCCCACCTGCACGCGCAGGTCGGTGGTGCGCGCGAAGGCGGGCGAGGGCACGCTCACGCTGTCGAGCGCCTGCGCCAGCCCGCGCAGCCCGATGCGCGCCACCCCGTCGCCCGCGTCGGAGCCGATCACCAGCACGTCTTCGGTGGGGTTCAGCGCGGCCAGGGCGCGGTTGCGGTTGCCGCGCGCCAGCTCGCCGGCAAAGTTGCGCACCCGGGCGCGCACCTCGCTCGAGGCGTCCTGCTGGTCGATGCGGGCGGGGTCGCGCTGGGTGTAGAACCCGCGCGGCGTGCGCTCCACCTTCACCAGGTCGCAGGCGGACAGGGCGAGCAGGGCGGCGGCGATTGCCGGAAACGTTGGGCGCACAAATCGGCGGGGTGCGGGGTAACAGGTCGGCGGCGCGGACGGACCGAATCTGCGCCCCGGTGACCCGGTGTCAAGCTTCGGGCCGCGGCGGCGGGTCCCTTGACGGGCGGGGCCGCTCGCGCCATCGTCCAAGCCGGATTCCCCCGAAGATACTGAACGGCTGATGATCTGGTTCGGCAACCTCTCCAACGCACTCCGCATCGCCGTCCCCGCCATCGCGGCGGGCGACGAGGGCCAGCGCATGGAAGCCGCGCTGCGGCTGGTGGCCGCTCACGCCCCGCACCTGGAGGGCGACGCCCTTCTCGACGCGCTGGCGGGCACCGGCTACGTGGACCGCGCCACCGCGCGGCGCCTCCTTCCCTGCTACCGCCACTTCGACGCCGACCGCTGGTTCGCCGAGAGCCTGCGGTCGCTGTCGCTGAAGGGGCCGCTGGTGGCCGACGAGTTCCGCGGGCGCATCGGCCGGGTGATGGAAGACCTGACCGGCAACGCCCGCATCGAGGAGCTGGGCCCCGAGGGCGCGGTGCGCTTCACGCTGGGCGACCGCGAGGGGATCGTCCTCTCCTACCCCGCCGTGCAGTTCTCCATCGGCGGCCCGGCCCGGGCGGCGGTGGAGGCGGCCATGGAGGAGATGCCCGACGCGCTGGTGATCGTCGCGCGCAACTTCCAGGACGGCACCGGGCCGCAGCTGCGCTCCATGCTGACCAACACCGGGATCCCCGGCACGCTGGTGACCGTGAACCTGCTGCTGGGGATTCGCGCGACCGCGCTCAAGTACCAGCCGCCGCGCGACCGCGTGGTGGACCTGCTGAGCGTGGGCCGGCCCATCCGCACGCAGGACGTGGCGAGCCTGGGCGAGCGGGTGGCGGCGTAAGCGCCTCTGAGCGGACGATGATGATGGAGAGGGGCGGGCCCGGCGCGGGTCCGCCCCTCTTCGCGTTGACCAGGGTGACGGGCGAAGTTTGCGAGTAAACTCGCGGCTACAACGGCACGCAGTCCGCCTTCGCGGACTTCTACAGCATCAGCCGTGCGCGGCGGAGCCAGTGGTGAGGAAGGTGTTGATCGCATCCTCCCACTCGCTCATCCACTCGGCGTATCGCGCCTCCGTCATCTGCTCGATCGAGGCGTTTCCCGCCTGCGTGAGGCCGACGTAGTCGTAGCGCACGGTGGCCGCGGTGCCGTCACCCTCCGGCGCGCAACGGACCTCGACGCGGACGACGTTCAAGCCGGCCGTGACGCGCGTGTAGACCGCGCGGCGGCCGGGGTCGTGGTCGGCGATCATCCACGTGGTCTCGCGGCCCTCGTGCTCGGTCAGGAACGTCATCCCCACCCGCGCGCTGCCGTCCGCGGGCCAGAGGTAGCTCGGAGACCAGCCTTGCACCCACAGGCGCTCGCCCTCGGGGGTGAACAACGGGAAGACGCGGTCCGGCGGCGCGTGCAGGTGGATGGTCGCGCTGCGGGTCGCGTGCGCAGCAACGAATCGGTCCGTGCGCTCATTCTTCTCGGAAGCGACGGCGGTGGCAGCCGTGCTACGCATCATCCCGCTCCCGGAAGTTGTGGGCGGCGTCGGCGCCGTAATCGAGGCCGTAGACGTCCTTCAGCTTCGCTATCAGTGCCAGGGACTCGGGGCCGAACGGGGGATTGTTCTCGAAGGCGTGCAGGACGATGCCCTCCACCAGGTCGCCCAGTGAGAGATCGTGGTACTCGGCGAGCGCCTTGAGGACTTTCACCAGGCGCTTCTCCATCCGCATTCCCGTCTGGACGCGCTCCACGACGGGGCCTGAGTTCACGTGATCGGGCATCATCTCCCTTCCGAGATAGTAGCGTTACCAATGTACCATGGTAACATATCTGTAGATGAGGAGCAAGTAAAACGGCCGCGGGAGCATGAGCCCGCGGCCGTTTCGCCGTGTCAGTACTACAATTTCGCTCAACCGAACAGGTCCAGTTCCTCTCCGGTCCCCGCCTCGGATTCATCGCCGGTGCCGTTGCTCGACGGCGGCGGTGCCGGGGCGGACATGGGCTCGTCGTCCGCTGCATCGCCAGGGATCTCGACGGAGTCAGCGGAATCGGCGGGGGGAGCGGCGCCGTCGCCGTTCTCGTCCGTCCCCACGATCTCGCCGGAGGAGATCATGAGCTCGTCCTCACTCGGCGTTTCGGGGAGCTCGCGCTCGGCGACGTAGGTGACGGTGGCGATGCGCTCGTTGCCGGTGATAGCGACGGCTTTCTCCGCCTCGCCCGCACGGCCGGCCAGGGGGACGGAGTCGAGCTTCACGCGAACCATCCGGCCGCCGGTGGTCACGGCCATGAGGTCCTCACCTGGATGGCTCTCGAGCGCGGCGGCCAGGGGGCCGGTCTCCCTGGCCGGGGCGTGCAGCGCGGTGCCCATCCCGGCGCGGCCCTGCGGCTGCAGCTCGTCCAGCGGCAGGCGCTTGGCCCAGCCGCGCTCGGTGACCAGGCACAGCTCGCCGCCCTCGCGCCGCGCCACGGCCAGCCCCACCACCCGCTCCCCTTCCTTCAGCTTGATGCCGCGGACGCCCTGCGCCACGCGCCCCATCATCGTCACCTCGCCCTCGGGGAAGCGGATGGCCCGGCCGCCGCTCCCCACCACGATCACCTCGGCCTCGCCGTCGGTCTGGCGCACGTCCACCAGGGTGTCGCCGCCGGTGAGCTTGATGGCCTCGATCCCGGCGGCGCGCGCGTTGGCGTACTGGTCCAGCCCGGTCCGCTTCACGGTGCCATCCGCCGTGGCGAAGACGAGGGAGCGGTCGGCGCGGAACTCGGACACGACAAAGACGGCGGCGGCCGTCGCCTTCTTCCCCATCTCGAAGAGCTGCCCCACCGCCTTGCCGCGCGAGGTGAGCCCCGCCTCGGGGATGTCGCGCACCGAGATGCCGTAGGCGCGGCCGTCGGTGGAGAAGAGGAGGAGCGTGTCCTCGGTGCTGGCCACGAAGGCGCGCGCCACGTAGTCGTCCTCATACCGGTCCAGCGCGATCCGCTTGCCGGCCGTCATGCTGCGCTGGTAGACGGCCATGGGGATCTGCCGGACGTACCCCTCGCGGCTGAGCGTGACCACCACGTGCTCGGCGGCCAGCATGTCTTCGAGCTTGACCGCCTTCTCGTTCTCGATGATGCGCGTGCGCCGCGGGTCGGAGTAGTTGGCCGCCACCTCGCGCAGCTCGCCGCGCACGAGCTCGAGCTGCTTCTCCTCCGACGCCAGGATGGCCTCCAGCTCCACGATCCGGCGCTCCAGCTCGTCCAGCCGCTCGCGCAGCTCGCGCGATTCCAGCTGCGTCAGGCGCGACAGCCGCATGGAGAGGATGGCGTCGCTCTGGCGCTCGTCCAGCTTCAGCTCCTTCTCCAGCTTGCGCGCGGCACTCTCGCGGTTGCGGCTGGTGCGGATGATCTGCACCACGTCGTCGATACGCCGGAGCGCCACGATCAGCCCGCGCAGCACGTGCGCCTCGTCTTGCGCGCGCCCCAGCTCCCAGCGGCTGCGGCGGACCACCACCTCCACGCGGTGGTCGCGCCAGCGCTCCAGCATGTCCTTGAGCGTGAGCTCGCGCGGCACGCCCCGGTCCAGCGCCAGCGAGATCACCCCGAAGGTGCTCTGCAGCGCCGTCCACTTGTACAGCTGGTTGAGAACCTTCACCGCGTCGGCGCCGCGCTTCAGCTCCAGGACGATGCGGATGCCGTCGCGGTCGCTCTCGTCGCGCAGGTCGCTCACGTCGGCCATCTTCCCGGCGCGCGTGAGCTCGGCCACCTGCTCGATGATGCGGCTCTTGTTGGTGCCGTACGGGATCTCGGTCACCACCAGCTGCTCGCGGCCGCTGCGGCGGCTTTCCTTGTAGAAGCGCGCCCGCATCACCACCCGGCCGCGCCCCTTGGTGTACGCGTCGCGGATGCCGCCGTGCCCCAGGATGATGCCGCCGGTGGGGAAGTCGGGCCCCGGCAGGTGCACCATCAGGTCGTCCACGGTGCACTCGGGATGGCTCAGCAGGTGCAGCGCGGCGGCCACCACCTCGCTCACGTTGTGCGGGGGGATGTTGGTGCTCATCCCCACCGCGATCCCGCTGCTGCCGTTGATCAGCAGGTTGGGGATGCGCGCGGGGAGCACGCGCGGCTCCTCCAGCCGGTCGTCGTAGTTGGGCGCGTAGTCGACCGTGTCGCGGTCGATGTCGGCCAGCATCTCGCCGGCGATGGGCGACAGGCGCGCCTCGGTGTAGCGATACGCCGCCGCGTTGTCGCCGTCGATCGACCCGAAGTTCCCCTGCCCGTCCACCAGCGGGTAGCGCAGCGCGAAGTCCTGCGCCATGCGCACCAGCGAGTCGTAGACGCTCGCGTCGCCGTGCGGGTGGTACTTGCCCAGCACGTCGCCGACGACGGTCGCGCTCTTCTTGTACGGCCGCGTGGGGGTCAAACCCGCCTCGTGCATCGCGTACAGGATGCGGCGGTGCACGGGCTTGAGCCCGTCGCGCACGTCGGGGAGCGCGCGCTGCACGATCACGCTCATGGAGTAGTCCAGGAACGACGCCCGCATCTCTTCTTCGATCAGGCGGGGGAGGACTCTCTCGCGTTGCGTGGTGGCGATCATCGAGTGGGCTGGCGCGTGGGCACGGCGGATGTGCACTTCTGGGCGGCGTGGCGGACGGACAACAGAATGCGCCCGCGGCGTGGCGGGCGAAAGGTGCGCATCCGGTACCCCGCGCGCAAGGATGTGTTCGGGAGGTTTTCGGGAATGATGGATCGAACACGAGCCGACACGTCGTCCTCACACCGCGTCAAGGATCAGACCGTCATCGGGAGGATCACGAGCGCGACGCGGCGCCGCGGCCCTCTCCCTGGGCGTCCAGGCGCGACTGCGTCGCGTCCTGAACGCCTGTCCCTCCCCCAAACTGCTGGGGGAGGGACGCGGGGGCGCTTCGCGCGGCTACTTCATCTCGAACACCGGCGCATCACCGTCCCGCAGCGCAAGCGTGGGCGAGGGTGCCACGACGGCCGATCTGCGGCGGCCCGACGTGCGCCGGGGCGTGCCCCGGCCGCGGCGGACGGGCTTCTTCCTGCGTGCGTTCGCACGCGCCCTCGCCCGGGCGCGGGCGGCGGCGCGCTCGCGGGCGGCCTCGGCTTCGGCGGCGGGGGTGCCGGGGCGGGGGCGGATGGGGACATCGGTGATCGACCGCGCGGCGGCGTCGGCCACGGCGCGGCGGATGTCCAGGATCTGCCCCTGCGTGCCCGTGTCGTAGGTGCGGTTGGTGAGCAGGACCACGAACAGGTCGCGCTCGGGGTCGATCCAGATGGACGTGCCCGTGAACCCCGTGTGCCCGTACGACCGCGCCGAGAAGTAGTCGCCCGACGAGCTCTTCCGCGCGGGCGTGTCCCAGCCCAGCGCACGGGTCTCCGCGTTCTTCTGCTTCGTCGTGAACGCCTGCACCGTGCGGGGCGACCAGATGCGGCGCTGGCCGTACGAGCCGCCGTTCAGCAGCGTCTGCGTGTAGATGGCCAGGTCGCCGGCGGTGGAGAAGAGGCCCGCGTGGCCGGCCACGCCGCCCAGCCGGAAGGCGTTTCCGTCGTGCACCACCTCGCGCACGGTGTAGGGGCGCTCGCTCTTGATGGCCGTCGGCGCCGTGCGGTTCCACCACACCAGCGGCGGGTCGTACATCGTCATCCGCATCCCCAGCGGCGCGAAGACGCGGCGCGCCACGAAGCGGTCCACCGGCTCGCCGGCGCGGCGGTGCACCACCTCGGCCATCAGGATCATCCCGAAGTCGCTGTACAGCACGCGCTTCCCCGGCTCCACGCCCAGGTCGGTGCGCAGCACCATGCGGAAGGCGGCGGCGGGGTCGGCGGTCTGGCCGTACAGGTCGTCGCCGGCGGGAAGGCCGCTGGTGTGGGTCAGCAGGTTCCACACGGTCACGTCTCCCCGCCCGCCGCCGCGGAACTGCGAGAGGTAGTCGTGGACCGGCGCGTCCAGCCTGATCTTCCCATCGTCCACCAGCGCCATCACCGCCGGCGTGGTGCCCACCACCTTGGTGAGCGACGCCACGTCGAACAGCGTGGTGGTGGGATCGACCGGCTGCCCCTGCACCCGCCCGTACCCGCGCAGCTTCACCAGCCGCCCATGCCGCCCGACGGCCACCGCCGCCGCGGTGAAGACGCCGCCGTCCACCCCGCGCTGCAGGATGGCGTCGATCTTTCCCAGCGAATCGCCGTTCATCGCCGCCGACTTCGCGTCGGCGCGCACCAGCGTTCGCGCCGCGGGCCAGGCCACGCGCGGTGCGGGCGCGCGCTCATCCTCGCCGCGGCGGATCTCGCCGAAGAGCGCGCGGACGGCGGCGAGCTGCGCCTGCGGGCCGGCGCCCCACACCAGCACCGCCGTCCGCGCGGCCGGCAGCCGCCGCGCGGGGTCGGCCGACAGGGAGATGTAGATCATCCTCCGCGTGACCGTGTCGCGGGCGAAGGCGGCGCTGTCCGCGCGGAAGCGGGCGGTGTCGCGCCGCGCGGCCTTCGACGTGTCACGCGTGGCGGCGGGGGTGATGCGGTCCACCAGCGGAAGCGGCGCGCCGGGCGCATCGACCACGAGGGCGCAGTCCGCGTCGTTCCCCGCGAAGTCCTTCAGCCGCGACAGCGTTCCCCGCCGCGCCGCCGCCCAGGTGTTCAGCCGCAGGAGATTCGGGACCCGCCGCGTCAATTCGGATACGACGACGCCGGCCTGCGCGGAGGGATGCATCACCAGCACCGGCTTGCGGCACCCGGCCAGCGCGGGGACGGGCCCCAGCGTGAGCGCGGTGCGCTCGAACGCCCGCGCGGCAACCGTCACCGTCTCGGCGGAGCGGAGCGGCGGGCGCACGGTGTCGGCGGGGGGAAGCCCCAGCCCCGCGCGGCGCTTGGCGGCGAACACGCGGCGGACGGCGTGGTCCAGCACGTCGCGCCGGATGGCGCCCCGCTCCACCGCCGCGGAGAGCGAATCGGCCAGCGCGGCGGGGTCGTCCACGCCGGAGAGGATGTCGGCGCCCACCTGCAGCACCGCCACCGCGGCGGGGAGCACGCCGTATCGCCGCGCCAGCGCGCCGTCGGGCGACAGGTCGGCGATCACCAGCCCGGCAAAGCCCAGGTCGCGCCGGATCAGCCCCTGCACCGCCACGCCCGAGAGCGGGAGCGGCGCCGAGTCGGCGGTGAGCGCGGGGAGCGAGACGAACCCCGGCTGCACCGCCGCCGCGCCGGCGTTCACCGCCGCCTGCACCCAGTCCAGCTGGATCACCCCCAGCGCCGAGCGGTCCCACGGAAAGACGGCGAGCGCCGTGTCGGCCGAGGGAGGCCGGAACGCGGCGACCGCCGGCGGCACGCCCTCCTCGGCCAGCGCGTGGACGAAGGCGGCGTACGCGGCGGTGCCATCCACGGAAAGCGTCGGCGAAACCACCCCCGCGCTCTCCGCCGGAAGGGTGGGCCCGGATGCCAGCAGGAGCGTGGCGCCCAGCGCCCGCGCCTCACCCGCCGCCGCGCGCCCCACTTCCGCCGCGAGATCGGCGTCACCCAGCAGCGCCAATCCATCGGCGGAGGGAAGCTCCGTGGCGCCGCGGAAGGCGCCGCCCATCCCGCGCTCTCCCGGCGCGGCCACCAGCGGCGGGAGCGGCACCCCGCGCAGGGTGTCGGCCAGCGCGGCGGCGGCGCGCGCCTCGCCGGCCGGCAGCTCCACCGCGCCGATCCCCTCCCCCGCCCAGCGCAGCAGCCGCGCGCGCGACGAGTCGCCCGGCGCGGGGGCCAGGGCGGCGGCGGGCGCGCGCACCATCAGCAGCTGCGCCACCTTCTGCCGCGTGGTCATCCGCGCCAGCCGCTCCTCGCTGAAGGGCGAGCGCGGCGCCTCCTTGCGGCACGCGGTGGACAGGCACGCCAGCACCGCCAGCAGCAGCGGGCGGGCGCGCCCGAAAGTGGACGGGCGGGGCGATGGGATCCGGATCGGTTGCAAACGGGTACGGCTCACTCGGATGCAGGGTGCGGGAATTGACGCTTGCCGGTGGCAGGAAACGGACCGTGCGGTGGGACGCCCGTGCGGCACCTGTGTGTCACGAGTGTCCCATCGAAAACATCCGTCTCCTGCCCGGAGCCAGCGATTCCGCCAATTCCTGCGGCGTTCGCCATGGCTTGGGTTTTGCCGCTCAACCGGGGCGTCACAGTGAGAGGTTCCCCGCCGAAACACACGGCGCGGCCTCCACGGGCGGGGGTCACGCCACCCCTCCCGGGGGCAGATCCGCGCCCCAGCAATCGTACATCAGCCTTCGGGCTCCGGAACCAGGACCGGCACGCGCCCCATGACCGATTGGCGCGCGCCGGCCCGATGCGACACACATGAACGAAGCACCCGCCACGGTTTTCGTAGCCGACGACAACCCGTCGATCCTGCTGGGCCTGGAGCGCGCGCTCACGGCCCGCGGGTACGAGGTGCGCACCGCCGCCAACGGCGCCGCCGTGCTGCGGGTGATGCACGAGCACCCGCGCACGCCCGACCTGGTGCTGCTGGACGTGATGATGCCCGAGATGAACGGGATCGACGTGCTGCGCACGCTGCGGCGCGACGAGCGCTGGGCCGACGTGCCCGTGGTGCTGATCACCGCCACCAACGACGGCGCGCTTCCCGTGTCGGCGCTGCGGGATGGCGCGGTGGACTTTCTCACCAAGCCCTTCCGCCTGGACGAGCTGCTGGCGCGCGTGGACGCGCACGTGACCCGCAACCGCGAGCTGCGGCGCGCCCGCGAGCAGGCGCGCATCCGGCTGCAGGCCATCGACCTGATCCGCGAGCTGAACCGGGTGGTGAGCGCCGACGAGATGTTCCACCTGGTCACCGCGCGCACGGCCGAGGTGCTGGGCGTGGCCCGCTGCTCGGTGCTGGTGGTGGAGCGCGGCGCGCGCGTGGCGCGGGTGGCGGCGTCATCCGAATCGCAGTTCACCGACGGGCTGCACCTGGAGCTGAGCCAGTATCCCGAGATCCGCGAGGCGCTGGAGACGGGGCGCCCCGTGGTGGTGCGCGACGTGAGCGCCTCGCCCCTGTTCGACGGCGTGCGCGAGGAGTGGGCCAGCCGCGCGGCGCCGCCGCTGCGCTCGGTGATCGTGGTTCCCTTCCCGGTCACCGAAACGCTCACCGGCGTGTTCGTGGAGCGCTCCACCATCGAGGAGCCCGAGCTGGGCCACGAGGCCGTGGAGCTGGCCGAGCGCGTGGTGGAGGCCATCGTGCAGGCGTGCAGCCGGGTGCAGGTGTTCGAGCGGCTGATGCAGCAGCGGCAGCAGCTGCACGACCTGGCCCACACCGACCAGCTCACCGGCGTGGCCACGCGCCGCGCGGTGGAGGAGTACCTGCGCACGCAGCTGCAGGTTGCGCGCGAGCGCGGCGAGGAGCTGAGCGTGGTGGTGCTGGACCTGGACCGCTTCAAGGAGATCAACGACACCTTCGGCCACCCGGCGGGCGACGCGGTGCTGAAGGCGCTGGGCTCGTGGCTGCGCAGCGAAAGCTCGCTGCGCACGCACGACCGCCCCGGCCGCTACGGCGGCGACGAGTTCGTGGTGGTGCTCCCCGGCGCCGGCCCCGAGGGCGCGCGGCGCTTCGCCGAGCGGGCGCGCAGCGAGTTCGCGCAGATCCCGTTTGTGTTCGGCGGGCGGGCGGTGCGGGCGTCGCTGAGCGCCGGCGTGGCCAGCTGGCCCGACGCCCACGCCGCCACCGTGGACGAGCTGATCGCCTGCGCCGACGCCGCCCTCTACACCGCCAAGCAGCAGGGCCGCGACCGCGTGTGCCTGGGCAACGCGGTGACCGCCGCCTGAGGGGAGTACGAAAGGTACGGAACTGCGGGTGCGGAGGTACGGAGGTACGGAGCTGCGCCGGGTCCACACGGGCCGGCGCGCTTTTTCGTTCGATGGAGGTGTGATGATTCGCTCCGGCGGGGATCCTCCCGCTGCCGAAGCAGTGTCGTTCCCCGGCCACACCGCACCCACGGCATGCGCCTGCGTACGCGGGCGGCCACGACCGCCCCTCCCCCAAAGTAGTTTTTGGGGGAGGGGCAGCGCGGGCGAAGCCTCGCGCGGGGAGAGGGCTCACCGCCGGAGCGCCCCGCCGCCTGTCGTACGCCGGTCCGTACTTCCCTCCCCCGCGCCCGTGTGGTCAATTGCATGGGTGCGGAACCTGCTGAGCGGGTCCCGCATCAAACCGGGCTTCAAAGGGGAGGATGGATCGTTGCGTCCGCTGATCGTCGTCACCACCACGCTCGCGCCGGCGGGGAACCACAACCTGCCGTCGGTGCGGCTGAACGTGCAGTACGTGACCGCGGTGGAAGAGCCGGGGGGCACGGCGCTGCTGCTTACCCCCAGCCACGACGCCGAGTCGGTGCGGCACCTGGTGGAGGTGGCGCACGGGCTGGTGCTGACCGGCGGCGAGGACGTAGCCCCCGCGCTCTACGGCCAGGAGCCTCACCCCGAGCTGGGGAGCGTGAACCCGCTGCGTGACCACGCGGAGATCGCCGCGCTCGAGGCGGCGCTGGAGCGCGGCATCCCCATCCTGGCCATCTGCCGGGGGATGCAGCTGCTGAACGTGGCGCTGGGCGGCACGCTGTACCAGGACCTCCCCTCGCAGCGCACCGGCGGGCTGCTGCACGAGCAGAGCGCGCCCATCTCGCACCGCTGGCACCACGCCGACGTGAAGGAGGGGAGCGGGCTGGAGGCCATCTTCGGCACGCGCGAGCTGTTCATCAACTCGTTCCACCACCAGGGCGTGGACCAGCTGGCCCCGTCGCTCGAACCGACCGTCTGGGCCGCGGACGGGCTGGTGGAGGGGGTGGAGGGGAAGGATCACCCCTGGATGTACGGCGTGCAGTGGCACCCCGAGCGCGGCGAGGCCGAGTCGCCCGCCGACGAGCGCGACCCCGACCGCCGCCTGTTCTGGGCGTTCATCCAGGCCGCCCGCCAGTTCGCCGCCCGCGCCGCCCAGGCCGAGGTGGCGGTGGGCGACTGAAGGAGCGAAGTACGAAACTACGGGGTACGGCGTACGGAGTTCACCAGCCGCTGTGTCTCTCGCGAACGCGCGAACGCACGTCCATGGCGCGGCAATCTCATGCCCGCCAGTCGATCACCGCACGAGTCGTTCCGCTTGATTGGCGACATTTACCGACGACACGACGTCCCACCTGAGTCCTCTCCGCCACAACTCACCGCAAGACTGGACCACCCAAGAGGACAAACCTAAACGAGTCCATCACATCGAGTTAGCTTGAGATTCAACCCCGTTGGGGACTTTGGATTCCACGTGGTCCGGGCGTTGCCTTGAGGTTGGGCGTGCCGCGGGTGACCGGGGCGGGCCTGCTTCTCGGTCCAGGTGCACGTTCATGAGACCGGCCGAATCCGTGGGAACCCAGCCCATCATCGCAGATCCATTGGAGTAATTTTCTGGACCGGGAGAGCAGCCGCGCTCGATCACTCCGGCACGCAGGGCCTCGCGCGGCAGATGGCCGCGACGGGTTTACTCATCCCACCGCACAAAGAGGAACGTGATCATGCTCAATCCGACTCAGCAGGACGTGGCCGCCGCGGGTGGCGCGACCGCCGCGGGCGAAACGCGGCAGGGGCTGGTGGAGACGCTCGCCAACAGCCTCAGCATCTGCAACGACGGCGCGCAGTACGAGCTGGTGACGCGCACCGTGGACGGCGAATCGCGGCTGCGGCTGCGGGCCGCCAACGGCCGCGCGGGCGCCGTGCTCAAGCGCTTCGCCGACACCGGCAAGGAGGTGAGCGTCACCGGCCCCATCATCACCGTGGAGTGCACGCGCATGGACGTGGAGCACGCCGAGCCGGCCACCGTCGCCACCTGACGTGCCGGGGCGGGCGGTGCCGCATCGCCGGCTGCCCCCGGGAAGCAACCGCGCCGCCACTGGGCACCCTGCCCGGTGGCGGCGCTCTCATTCATCCGTCGACGTCGAAGGCCGTCCGAAGGCACATCCCTCGACTCCGCCCGTACCCCCGTACCCCCGTACCCCCGTACCCCCGTACCCCCGTACCCCCGTACCCCCGTACTTATCGGACGACGTCGAACCAGTCGATCTCGTCCAGCGGCACCTCCAGGCGGTCGCCGGTGCCGGGGTGGCGGGCCACCAGCACCTCCTCGCCAAAGTCGGTGCGCAGGCGGTCGGGGAGGATCACCAGCTCGCTCCCGCCGCGCACCAGCTGGATGCGGCGGCGGTCGGTGATGGCGCGCTCCAGCCGATCGTAGTCGCGCGGCGTCCAGTTCACGGGCGAACGGTGTCCTGGGCGGCGGGCTCGGTGACCTGCGGCTGCTCGGCAGCCGGCGGCGGCGCGGCGGGTGGCACGGGCACCGGGGCCGCCGCATTGGCGGCGCGCGCCGAGTCGG
>DASSJS010000205.1:0-7580 GCA_035691085.1 Longimicrobium sp. | reverse complement strand
TGACTCCTTCTCTCCGATGCTCGCGGCGAAGCCGCCCACGCCATGGGGCAATGCACACTCGACCTGTGACTCTGTAACCGACACGAGATGGCCACACCCCCGCTTCTCCTTCGCCCGTGGCACGTTGCCGACGCGCCGACGCTGCGCGCGGCGATCGACGAGAGCCTGGACCAGCTGCGCCCCTGGATCACGTGGGCCGCGCAGGAGCCCACCACGGTGCCGCAGCTGGAGGCGCGCCTGGCGCAGTACGCCGCCGAGTTCGACGAGGGGAGCCGCTGGCGGTACGCCATCGTGGAGCGCGGCACGGGGGCGCTGCTGGGCGGCGCCAGCCTGCACCCGTACCCCGGCCCCGGCGCGCTGGAGGTGGGCTACTGGGTGCGCACCTCGCAGCTGCGCCGCGGAATCGCGAGCGCGGCCGCGGCGGCGCTCACCCGCCACGCCTTCCAGGCGCACGCCATGGAGCGCGTGGAGATCTGGTGCGACGGGGGGAACGCGCCCAGCGCGCGGGTGGCCGAGGTGCTCGGCTTCGCCCACGCCGGCCAGCGCGCCATCAGCCGCCCCGACGGCACCCCGCGCGTGGTGGAGGTCTATCGCCTGAACAGTCTCCGCGCGCTCCGTGCTCCGCCCGCCACCGACGTGGTCGTGGAGTCCGCCGCGTGGTAGAGGCACGGCGGCGCTCCTGGAGTCAGGAGTGGCCGTGGGTTGACGCCGGAGCTATCCTGATCCAAACTTTGGATCAGCCCATCGTGTCCAATGCAGGGTTCCGGTATGGAGACATCGAACACAGGTCTTGGTGAGGTGCTGTCGTCACCCGCTTTCGCGCGGCTGGTGCTGCACTTCGCTCTGCACGGCCACGAGCCGGTGCACGTGCGCGCGCTGCAGCGGCGTTACGGGCTGTCGATGAGCTCGCTCCATCGTGAGCTGCGGCGCCTGGAAAGGCGCGGCCTGGTGGCGCGTGCGACGGCTGGTGGCCGCGTGTTGTACCGTGGCGTGGAAGAACACCCCGGCTGGAAGGCGCTCCGTGAGCTCATCCGCAGCTTCGCTGACCCTGCCGAGGTCGTGGAGGCCGGTATTTCCGGAGTGAGCGGAGTGGATGCCGCGTTCGTGTTCGGCTCGTTCGCGCGGGGAGACGCGCGGGCCGACAGCGACGTGGACGTGCTGGTGGTGGGCGACGGGATCGCGGAGAACGCGCTTGGGCGCGACGTGGCGGAGACGTCGGTGCTGCTTGGCCGCCCTGTGGAGATCCGGGCCTACACGCCGAGTGCCCTGCGGAAACAGCTCGCCGCCGGTAACGCCGTGCTTCAGCGGATCATGGCCGGCCCCAAGCGGTGGATCGTGGGTACCGAGGAGCGCCTCGCCGCCGTGTCTGCATGAACCGCCACCGCATCGACCGGCTGATCGAGGGACGCAGCCTGGAGGAGGTGCCCGCCGACGACGTGGAGGTGGCGGCGATCTGGGCTTCAGCGCTGCGCGAATGGGCGGGCTCAGGAGTACCGGGTCTTAGCGTGGCGGGTGCGTTCACGCACGTGTACCAGGCTGCCTTCCGAGCCGCCACTGCCACCGTTCGCGCCGCCGGTTACCGCTCCCGTGCAGCAGTTGGCGGTCATCACTACGTAACTTTCTACGCATTAGCCGCATTGGGTGGGGCCGAGCTCGAGCAGCTGGCCGACACGGTGCAGACCATCCGTGGAGGCCGGCACACCGCGCGCTGTACGGTGATGAGGAGGAACTCGAGCCACGGGATCTTCAGAATGCGCGAGACATCGTGAGCCGTCTGCTCGAAGAGGTTCGGCGCTTGCTGATCTCCACGCGACCTTCACTGGCCGGCCGTCTGTCCTCGGTTCCGCTTTAGTTGCGTCTCATGATGCGGAATGTAACAAGCCCTCGCATCCGCCTGGATGCGAGGGCTTGTCGTTGTCCGGCGACGGCTCGGGCGGGCGGCCGGCGGGCGGCTGGTCAGACGCAGCAGACGTAGCGGGTGGCTTCTTCCAGCTCGAAGGTCTCCTCGCCGCGCGAGGCGATGCCGCAGGTGGGCTGCATGCTGCAGCTGCCGTCGTTCCCCCGCACGGTCCCCTTGGCCGGCACCCCCGCTCCCGGCTCGAAGCTCTCCACCTTCACGTTCTCCAGCTCCAGGCGCAGCTTTTCCATCGGGACCTCGCCGGTTTGTGTTGGCTTCCACGGGTGCGGGTTGCTCCCGTCGCAATTCACTTACGGACACCGATTGCGCGAAGTCAAGGTGCGAGAAGGCGGGCTCACCGGCAATCCACGCTTCCTGCCGCGCGGGGCGGGGCAGACGCCGTAGCGAGTGCCGATGCGCACGAACTCCTCGGCAGCCGGCGTCGAGTGCCCCAGACGCGCCGATCGAGCGCAAAAAACTCCGGGGCTGGGTCCTCTGGAGATATCCGGCGGAAGGACGAAATGATCTACGTCTCGCGTACTCAACGTTGCATCTCCTCGCTCCGTGGCAGGGTTACCCATCAGTGTGGGCGAACCTGCCCCGAAGGAGGACATTTCTATCTCGACCAACCCGGACATTTCCATCTCAACCAACCGGACATTTCTATCTCAATACCACAACGGGTGCTTCATCAACCTTTCTCCTGATGCCGCAATCGATTATCTTTGGTTCTCACGGTACAGCCGACACCCTGCCGCATGGTTGCGGCGGGGGCTTTTTTCTGCCACGGCAACCCCTACGCGAGCGCGGAGTTTTCCCCTCGCGCGGCGGGTGCCGATCGGGGATCTTGCACCCGCGGTACCGGGGAGCAGGGGTCCCACGTGCATCTCCCGCAGCACTCCGCACCTCAATGGCCTTGAGAGACGAGCTCGCCCAGCAGGGACAGTGGCTGTTCCGGCACCGCAGCTGGCTTCCGCTGGTTCCGCTGGCGCTGGTGCTGGCGCTGCTCCCCTGGGCGCCGGACCCCCGCGTGTCGCCGCCGCACCCCTGGTGGGACGCGCTCTGCGTGGGGCTGTCGATGACCGGCGTGCTGGTGCGCGCCCTGACCATCGGCACCAAGCCGCGCGGCACCTCGGGGCGCAACCGGCGGGCGCAGGTGGCGCAGCGCCTCAACACGACGGGGATGTATTCCATCGTGCGCCACCCGCTGTACCTGGGGAACGCGCTGATGTGGGCGGGCGTGGCGCTGTACCCGCGGATGTGGACGGCCGCCGTGCTGGCCGCCGCGTTCTTCTGGATCTACTACGAGCGGATCATGTATGCCGAGGAGGAGTTCCTCCGCCGGCAGCATGGCGACGAGTGGAAGGCGTGGGCGGCCGCCACACCCGCCTTCCTCCCCGACTTCTCGCGCTGGGCGCGGCCGGACCTGCCGTTCGCGCTGCGGGCCGTGCTGGCGGCCGAGTACCCCGGCTTCCTGGGGCTGGCCGCGTCGTTCATGGTGATCCGCACCGCGCAGGACCTGATCTTCCTGCACCGCCTGGAGCCGCACCCGTTCTGCCAGGCGCTGTTCGGCGTGGCGGTGCTGGGCTACGGCGTGCTGCGCACCCTGCGCAAGCGTACCCGGCTGCTGAAGGTGGCCGGGAGGTGACCGCGCCCGCCGGCGCCATCGCGCGCCGCCGCTTCCACCGGGCGGTGTTCGTGGCGGCGGGCTTCTACAACCTGGCATGGGGCGCATGGGCCGCTGTGGATCCACAGTGGCTCTTTCGTTTTTCGGGGATGCCGCCGCTGAACCACCCCGCCATCTTCGCCTGCCTGGGGATGGTGGTGGGGGTGTATGGCTTCCTGTACCTGGAGGTGGCCCGCGCGCCCGAGCGCGGCTTCGCCATCGCGGCGGTGGGGCTGCTGGGGAAGGTGCTGGGACCCATCGGCCTGGCCCGGCTGATCGCCACGGGCGAGTGGCCGCCCGCCACCGTCGTCCTCTGCCTGACCAACGATTTCATCTGGTGGATTCCGTTCGCGCTGTACCTGCGCGACGCGTGGCCGTTCTACCGCGGCAAGCTCCCGGGCACCCGCGCGGTTATACAGTCGTAAACAGAGTGTCGCGGTTTTATCGGATGGCCGAATTGTGACGCAACCGTGACGGAAAGCTGGACCAGGGCGTCAATGTGCGCGTAGTATGCGCTACGTAAGAAGTTCCCCCCTTGTTGCTTCCGCGGTACTCCTTCGGTTGGATCCCATCATGCGGCACCTTCAGCCGGGCGGCCGGCGGGCGATTCTCCCCGCGGTGAACGGCCTTCGCTTTTGCGCCGCGGCGCACGTGATGCTGGAGCACACGCTGGGCGCGACGGTGCTTCCCGCGCCCGTGCTGGCTGCGGTCGGCGCGGGGTACACCAGTGCCACGCTGCTGCTGGTGCTCTCGGGGTTCATCCTGGTGTACGTCTACAGCACCAACGACGGGCGGCTGCCGGTGCCGCGGCGAGAGTTCTGGGCCGCGCGCTTCTCGCGCATCTACCCGCTGTTCGTGCTGTCGCAGCTGCTGGTGCTGCCGCTGTGGCTGCGCACGCACACCTGGGGCGAAACGTGGTTCCCGCTGGCGGTGGGGGTGAGCGGCACGCAGGCGTGGTTCCCCAACCTGGCGCACGTGCTGAACACGCCGGCTTGGACCATCTCGCTGCTGGTGCTGGCGTACGCGGCGTTCCCCTGGCTGCTGGAGCGCCTGCGCGCCATCCCCACCCGGCTCCTCCCCACGGCGATGGCGGCGGTATGGGCGGCGTCGGTGCTGCCGTGCGTGCTGTTCACGCACCCGGGCCCGGCGGGGACGCGCTTCCTGTTCTCGTTCCCGCTGCTGCGCTTTCCCGAGTTCGTGTTCGGGATGCTCCTGGCGAAGTGGTACCTGGCGCGGCCCGCGCCGGGCCGGCGCGCGTCGGCGGCGGCGGTGTGGGGGGCGCTGGCGGCGTGGGGCGCGGTGCTGGCGGTGATCGGGCGGGTGCCGCGGCCGATCGTGCACAACGGGCTGCTGGCGCCGGTGTTCGCGCTCCTTCTCGTCGGCCTGGCCAGCGGCGGCGGGTGGATCGGGACGCTGCTGGCGCGCCCGTGGCCACAGCGGCTGGGGAACGCGGGAATCGCCATCTTCCTGCTGCACCTGCCGCTGGTGGCGTGGGTGGAGGCGGCGGGTTGGTACCCCGGCCCCACCACCGCGGCGAGCGCGGCGGTGTACGCGGCGTACCTGGCGGTGGTGCTGGCGGTGTCGGTGGTGGTGACGGAGCGCTTCGTGACGCCGGTGTCGCGCTGGGCCCGCGTCCGCTTCGGCCGCCCGCGCATCGCCGCGCCGGTGCTGGCCCCGCCCGCGGCGCTCCCCGTCCCGTCGGCGAGCTGAGAGGCCGGAGCGGATTGAAACGCGAAGAGCCGTCCCGGCGAGCGGGGCGGCTCTTCGCGCGTTGAGCCCAACGAACAGCATTTTCAACGCGGAGGGAGCAGAGGAAGCGGAGGGAAGCCGAGCCGTTCCTCTGCTCCCTCCGCTCCCTCTGCGTTGAAATCAGCCGCTCCGCTCCCCGCACCGAATCCAGCGCCGCGAGCCGATCAGTTCCCCGACGCCTGCCCCGGCTGCTGGCCCAGCAGGTGCTGCCGGATGAACATCACGGTGGCGTAGAACTGGTAGTCCACGTTGGGCTTCTTGCGGAAGCCGTGGCCCTCGTCGCGGGCCATCAGGTACCACACCGGGCTGCCGTTCTGCTTCACCCGCGCCACCATCTGCTCGGCTTCCGTCCGGGGCACGCGCGGGTCGTTGCCGCCCTGCACCACGAACAGCGGCTTGCTGATCCGCCCCGCCTTGTTCAGCGGCGCGGTGCGCTCGAAGAAGGCGGCCATCTCGGGCTGCCGCTCGTCGCCGTACTCCACGCGGCGCAGGTCGCGGCGGTACGCCTCGGTGTTCTTGAGGAAGGTGTTGAAGTTGCTGATCCCCACCACGTCGAGCGAGCAGCAGATGCGGTCGTTGTACGTGGTCGCCACGGCCAGCGTCATGAACCCGCCGTAGCTGCCGCCGGTCACCATCACGCGGCTGGCGTCCAGCTCGGGCTGCTGGGCGATCCAGTCGAGGAGCGCGCCGATGTCCTTCACGCTGTCATAGCGCTTCATCCCGTTGTCCAGCTTCACGAACGTCTTCCCATACCCCGTCGACCCCCGGACGTTGGGGTAGAGGATGGCCACCCCCATCTCGTTCAGGAAGTAGTTGCTGCGCCCCAGGAACCCCGGCCGGCTCTGCCCCTCGGGGCCGCCGTGGATGTTGATGATCACCGGGCGCTTGCCGGTGAAGCGCGCCGGCGGCCGGTAGTAGAACCCGGTGATCGGCCGCCCGTCGAAGCTGTTCCAGCGCACCAGCGTGGGCTCCACCAGATCCGTCGCCACCAGCCCGCCCAGCTCGCTCTCGGTCCACCGGGTGACCGCGCCCGTGGCCGTGTTCACCGAGTACACGTCCGAGGTGGAGCGGGCCGACGAGACCGAGAAGCCGACGTCGCGCGAGTTGTGGTGCCACTCCAGCCCGGCGATCACCCCCTGCGGCACGCCGGCCACCGGGCGCACGCGGCGCGTGGCGAGCGTGAGCAGGTACAGCCTGGACACCCCCGCCTCGTTGGTGACGAAGGCAATGGTGGAGCCGTCGGGCGACAGCTTGAAGTCCTCCACGTCCCAGTTGATCCCCGTGGTGAGCGGGGTGGTGCGCTTCGAAGCGAGGTCCATCAGCACCAGCCGCTGGAACTCGCCCCCCTGGTCGGTGGTGGCCACGATGGAGCGGCCGTCGGCCGTGAAGTAGCCGTTCCCCCAGGCCACGGTGTCACGCGGGTCGTTCAGCTGCGTCTTGCGGCCGGTGGCCACGTCCACCAGCCACAGGTTGCTCTGGTTGACGGAGAGGTATTCGCCCACCAGCAGCGTGCGGTCGTCGCGGCTCCAGTCCTGCGCGGCCCAGCCGCCGCCCTGCGCCTGCATCACCATGCGGCCGCTGCGCCGGTCGGCGGGGTCCATCACGTACAGGTCGCGGTCGGCGCCGTTGCGGCGGGTGCTGCCGTAGGCGATGCGCGTTCCCGCGTGGTTCCACACGATCCCGCCGTTCTGGCTGCGCCCGCCGTCGGTGAGCGTCTCCACGTTCCCGCTCCCGGCGTCGTACCTGTAGATCTGGGCGAACTCGTTGCCGCCCACGTCCTTGGTGAACAGGAAGTAGCGCCCGGCGCGCGGCTCCCAGCTCCCCCCGCCCACCGGCTCGTCGAAGAAGGTGAGCTGCGTGCGCGCGCCCATGGGCATGCGCACCAGGTGGAGCTGGTTGGTGTTGGCGAAGCGCGTGGAGATCAGCATCTCGCGGCGCACCGGGTGCCACGCGGCCAGCCCGGCCCCGCGCGACTCGGTGTAGCGGCGCACCTCGGCGGCCAGCGACGCGGGGATGGGCGGCACGCCGTCCACCACCAGGTTCTCGTTGGGGGCGATGGCCTGCTGCGGCTGCTGCGCGCGCACGGCCGAGGGCACGGCGAGCGCCAGCACGGCCATGGCGGCTGCGGAACGGCGGAGACGCATGGGTCGCATCCTCTCCCGTTGGGCAATGGTTGGGATCGCACCCGGCGGCGCAAGCTCGCGGCGCCGGGAATGTGTCGGATTGTATACGGACGGATGATACGAGGGGGGCAAGGCGGGAGCAACG
>DASSJS010000204.1:0-6260 GCA_035691085.1 Longimicrobium sp. | reverse complement strand
AGTCGTCTCCAGCCTTCTGCTTATGCGCTCTGGTCAAGATTGTGCAATCACTGATTGCACAATTCTCGTGTTCGTCGGGTGCCGAGATTCACGGACTCTGGGCAAGACGAGGAATTCGGAAAAATTTTTCGCTACTGGCGGAGAGACAGTTTCGGCAAAGCCGATTCTGCAAGGCGTTTCGGCTTATCCGTAAGATTGTGCAATCAGTGATTGCACAATTTTGCCTCCTCCATTGCGCCCGCTGCCTCCACGATCATTTTCGTTACGAGCCGCGTAGGTGGAGGGTCTACCCTCTTGCGCATTTCTCGCCCATTCTGTTTACTTGTTCACCGCTGCCGGACCTATCCAGACGAAAAACAACCGGGTTTAGTCATGAGCGTCCCTCAAAAGCGCAGGCCGTTGCAGCCTGAGGCCGAGTCGTCCGTGCGCGAGGCAGCCGGGGAGCTCGATGCGGAAATCGGCGAGATGATCCGCGCCGCGCGCCAGCACGTCGCCCAGGTCGTCAACGCCGGCCTCACACTGCTGCACTGGCAGATCGGCAACCGCATCCGCCGTGAAGTGCTTCGGGAGGAACGCGCGGAGTACGGAGGGCTGATCATCGACGAGGTGTCGCGAAAGCTCCGGGCCGAGTTCGGGCGCGGCTTCGGGCGGCGCAACCTGTTCCACATGGTGCGGTTCGCCGAGGTCTTCCCCGATCCCGGGATTGTGCAATCGCTGATTACACAATTGGGGTGGACGCACTTCCTGCACATCATCGCGATCGACGACCCGCTGAAGCGCGATTTCTACGCGGAGATGTGCCGCGTGGAGCGCTGGAGCACGCGCACGCTGGCCCACAAGATCCAGTCGATGCTGTACGAGCGGACGGCGCTGTCACGAAAGCCCGAACAACTCATCCGCGAAGAGCTGAGCCAGCTGCGTGGCGGCGGCCCCATCTCGCCCGACCTGATCTTCCAGGACCCGTACATCCTCAGCTTCCTGGGCCTGGCCGACACGTACAGCGAGCGCGACCTGGAAGCGGCGCTGCTGCGCGAGATCGAACGTTTCCTGCTGGAGCTGGGCACCGGGTTCGCCTTCGTGGAGCGGCAGAAGCGGATCACGGTGGACGGCGACGACTACTACATGGACCTGCTCTTCTTCCACCGGCGGATGCGGCGGCTGGTGGTGATCGAGCTGAAGCTCGGCGCGTTCAAGCCGGCGGACAAAGGGCAGGTGGAGCTATACCTCCGCTGGCTCGACCGGCACGAGCGCCAGCAGGGCGAGGAGGCGCCGGTGGCCATCATCCTGTGCGCCGACCGGAAGTCCGAGACCGTCGAATACCTGGACCTGGGAAGCAGCGGCATCCACGTGGCGCAGTACCTTACCGACCTTCCCTCGCGCGAGGTGCTTCGCAAGCGCTTCCACCAGGCGATCTCCAATGCCCGTGCCCGGCTGGTGGCGCAGGAGGAGCATGAAGCCGCCAGCCGCGATCCCGCGTGATGGAGCGCGCGTATTTTTCGGAATTCAATCGGGCGTACAGCCTTCCGAAGTGATTGTTTTTCAAGGAACTGCAAGATTGTGCAATCAGTGATTGCACAATTTTCTCGGGGCATCCCCCTCCGCTGGCACGCTCCGCCCGGCGCTGGTGCGAAAGCGGGAACGGCACCACCGGGCACGCAGACGCGAAGCGCCCCGCCGGCTCTACCGGCGGGGCGCTTCCGCACATGTCCTCGCGATTCGGTCCGCCGGCCAGCCGTGTGCCGGACAGCCGGAGGCGTTCAGATCCGCGTCACGCGCTACCAGCCGCCGGTACCGTACAGCGGGAGCGTGATCCACCCCGGCGCCTGGGTTGCACTGAGCTGGCCCAGGCACTCGTTGACCGCCGCGAGGAACTGCTTGGGGAGGAGGGGTTTGGTGACGTAGGCGCAAAACCCCGCGCGCTGCAGGGCGTCGCGGCTGGCGTGCATGTCGGCGGTCACGGCGATCACGGGGATCTCGCGCGTGGCCGGGTCGGCCTTCAGCTGCGCCACGGCCTGCCACCCGTCCACGCCGGGCATCATCAGGTCCATCACGATCAGCGACGGGGTGAACGCCCGCGCCTGCTCCACCGCCTCGGTGCCGTCGCGCGCGACTAACACCGCGAAGCCGCCGTGTTCCAGCACCGCCTTGAAGACGATGCGGTTGTCCTCCACATCGTCGCAGACCAGGATGAGCTTTTGAGCCATTACTGCAACCGCCCCTCAGGGTGAGCCGGGATCGGTCCGAACCGGGAGCGGAGGGAGTCTCTGGGGGAAGGCTTCCAGGGCTGGCGATTGCGGGGGAGCTCTAACCTAGCGGTTTATAGACGTTTACAACAGCCCGGGCGCCGCCGCGAGGTTTGGCCCGCCGGAGGCCGCGAGGCCAATCCGCGGCCGAACCGAGCCCCGGGACGGCGGCAGTGCGGCGCCGCGAAACCGATCTCCCCCGGCGCCGTCCCGGTTCAATCCGCCGCCTGCGCCGACTCGCCGCCGCCGCGCACGGGGAGCTCCAGCTGCACCGCGCCGCCATCGCCGCCGCGCCCGCCCCCGCGGCGCCACTGCCCCAGGCGGTGCTGGAAGGCGTCCATGCCGGTGTAGATCACGGGTGTCACGTACAGGGTGATGATCTGGCTGAACGAGGCCGCCCACCACCGCGATCCCCAGCGGCCGCCGCGTCTCGGCGCCGGCGCCCAGCGCGGCCACGGGCCTGAACAGCACCACCGTGCCGATCAGGACCAGGAGCGAGAAGAGCATCACCTCCCCGCGGCGGCGCATCGCCCAGTCCAGCGACACACTGTAGCGGTCCAGCATCCAGTCGTACGCCCGCTCGGTGGCCTGGTAGAAGCGCCCGTGGCTGGCGCGACGCGTAATCAGGGCGGGGAGGAGCCAAACGGCGGATTTGCGCAATTTGCGTCCGCAAATATTGTTATCCCAAAAGACTAAGCGGTTCGGTACTTCAGTGCGTCTGGGTCCCTTGAAAGATGTGCTGGGGAGGGCGTTCGTTCGCCAGACAGTTGATCCGCTCCCGGTCCCCTCCAGTAATCTAAGGAGACTCACGGTGGGCGGTGAAGTGCTACAAATTCATGTTGCACAATATCTTATGGAACGTGGTTTGCACAGCGTAAATCGCGGCTTGGATCGCAAGTCTGTTTCTGCTTACGGCATTAAAAGGGCGTTAAGGAGAGTTCGCGGATGCGTTTGCTCGCGTGGAGAAAGAAAGGCTCCCATGTCTCCCCGGTCACCGGGGACACCTCGTTCCGGCGCGCCGGCCACGTGGTGTCGGCCACCGAGGGGGCCCGAACGGTGCTCCTGGACCCGGCCGGCGGGGCTTATTTCGGGCTCAACGAGGTGGGCGCGCGGATCTGGGCGCTCCTCCCCGAGCACCCGACGCCCGCCCAGCTCGGCGCCCGGCTCTTCGACGAGTTCAGCGCGCCGGCCGAAACGCTGGCCGGCGACGCCGCGCGGCTGCTGGCCGAGCTGGCCGAGCTGAAGCTGGTGACACGCGGATGAGCGTGCCGTCGGTGGGGCGGTGCGCGCTGACGCTGCTCGCGGTGCGCGCCCGGCTCAAGGCCCGCGGCTTCGGGCCCACGGTGGCTTGGGCACGGCGGGCCGCCGGGCGGGTGCGCGGCGGCGGGCTGGCGCCGGCCCAGGTGGAGCGCGCGGCCTACCGCGTGGCGGTGGCGGCGGCGTTCTTCCCCGGCCGCGCCGTGTGCCTGGAGCAGTCGCTCGCGCTGTTCCTGCTGCTGCGCCGCCGCGGCGTGCCCGCCGAGCTGCGGCTGGGGGTGCAGGTCTATCCGTTCTACGCCCACGCCTGGGTGGAGGTGGGCGGCGAGCCGGTGAACGAAGACCCCGAGACGGTCGAGAACTTCCGGGCGCTCCCGGAGCTGGCGGCATGAACGTGTTCACCTGCGCCGCGGTGGCGCCCGGCTCCCTCCTTCCCCGCGAGGTCCGCGCGGGCCTGCGCGCCCCGGGCGCGCCGGGGAACGTGGCCGCCACGCTGTCGGGCGCCGGGTTCGCGGCGGCGGCCAGCACCGAGCCCGGCGCGCTCCGCCCGCTCCTGGCCCGCCACGGCGCCCTGCTGGCCGCCGGCGACGCGCGCCTCGACAACCGCGCCGAGGTGGCGGCCTGGGGCGGCGTGCGCGCCGACGGTGCCAGCGACCTGGCGCTGGTCGCCGCGGCGGTGGCGGCGCGCGGCCCGGCGTGCCTGGGCCAGGTGCTGGGCGACTTCGCGGTGGTGCTGTGGGACGAGGCGAGCGGCACGCTCACCGCCGCGCGCGACGCGTTCGGGGTCAAGCCGCTGTTCATGGCGCTATGCGGCGGCGTGCTGCGGCTCGCCTCGCGCGCGGCGGCCCTGGGCGGCGAGGCGCTGGATGAGGAGTGGGCCGCCGACTTCCTGGCCGGGGCCATGGTGACGCCCGGCCGGACCG
The DNA here is from genome assembly GCA_035691085.1 of Longimicrobium sp. Lineage (GTDB taxonomy): Bacteria > Gemmatimonadota > Gemmatimonadetes > Longimicrobiales > Longimicrobiaceae > Longimicrobium. The sequence goes on along the minus strand of DASSJS010000204.1, from coordinate 1,837 downwards.
TGTGGGCCGGCGTCCAGGCCGTGCCGCCGGGAACCACGCTCACCTGGCGCGGCGGCGCCCCCTCGCTCCGGCGCTTCTGGGAGGCGGCGGCGATCGAGCCCGCCGCGGCCGTGGACGAGCGCGAGGCGGCCGGCACCTTCCGCGCGCTGTTCCACGAGGCGGTGAGGGTGCGCACCGAGGGGGGCGTGCCGGTGTGGTCGCAGCTCTCCGGCGGGCTCGACTCGTCGTCGGTGGTGTGCGTGGCGCAGGCACTGGCGCGCGAGGGGAAGGGGCCGGGGCTGGCGGGAACGCTCACCCTGGCCGACACCCTGGGCGACGGCGACGAGCGGCGCTTCTCCGACGCGGTGGCAAGCCACGCCGGCGTGCGCAACGAGGCCGTGGTGGACCCTTGGGCCTGGCAGGACGACGGGATGGCGCCCGCCCTGGCCGACGAGCCGCGCCCCCACTTCCCCTTCTGGGCGCGCGACCGGGCGATGGTGGCCCTCGTGCGCCGCGCGGGCGGGCGGGTGCTGCTGTCGGGGCAGGGGCCCGACCACTACCTGAGCGGGAACATGGGGTTCGTGGCCGACCAGCTTGCCGCCGGCCAGGTGGGCGCGGCGCTGGGCGGCCTGGTGCGCTTCGCGGTGGCGTCGCGGCAGTCGTTCTGGACGGGGCTGGGGCGCCACGGTATCGACCCCTTTCTTCCCGCCGCGCTCAAGGCGCGCCGGGCCCGCGCGGGGGAGCCGCTTCCCGCGTGGATCGACCCGGGGTTCGCCCGGCGCATGGAGATGGAGAGGCGCCTTCCGCTGGCGCGACGGCTGGCCGCGCCGCGCGCGGGAAGCCGCTTCGCCCACCAGGTGGCCCTGGAGCTCGACGGCCTTTCGGCCATGCTGGAGCGCGGCGCGTTCCAGGACGGGATCGAGATGCGCTACCCGTTTCTCCACCGCCCGCTGGTGGAGCACGCCCTGCGCCTCCCGCCGTCCATGCGCATCCGCCCGGGCGGCGGAAAGCACGTGCTGCGCGAGGCGATGCGCGGCATCCTCCCCGAGGTGGTGCGCGCGCGCCGCCGCAAGGGCGGGATCGACGCGCGCGTGCTCTGGGCGCTGCAGCGCGAGCGGCCGCGGCTCGACGCGCTGCTGCGCGACCCCGAGCTGGCCCGCCGCGGCTGGGTAAGCGCCGCCGGGTTGCGCGCGGCGGTGGAGCGGGCGCGGCAGGGCGAGGTGGACAGCCTTCCCTTTTTGCTCTGCACGCTCGCGCTGGAAACGTGGCTGGCGGTGCGGTCGGGGCGGTGGGATGCGCTCGCCGGCCCGCACGCGGCGGCGGCCTGACGGATACGGTTGTAACGAGAACGCAAGACGGAGTCTGGGTCCGTTCGGCGGACCATTTCGGCGCGAATTCGCGCATCACACCCCGCGGGGCGCGAACAGCCCCCGCAGAATGAAAGGATCAGAATGGACAAGAAGCCTTATACCCCGCCCCAGGTCACCAAGCACGGCAACGCCGTGGAGATGACGGCCGGCGAGCACGGCCGCGCGCTGGAGTTTATCAACTTCCGCGTGGGGACCAACGTCACCCCGGCACGGGGCCGGTAAGCCACACCGCGCGCCCGCCGGGGCAGGCCCGGCGGGCGCGCGCTCGTTCCATCACCGGGAGCCGTCGCGGCTCCCCGCAGCGAACCGAGGAAGCATGGACAAGAAGCCTTACACCCCGCCCCAGGTCACCCAGCACGGCAACGCCGTGAAGATGACGGCCGGCAACTTCGGCCGGGCGCTGGAGTTCATCAACTTCCGCCTCGGGCTCCCCGCCTAGTCCGGGCAGACGAGGGGCACCGGCACGCGCGAAGCGGCGCCGCGGAACG
>DASSJS010000203.1:0-9742 GCA_035691085.1 Longimicrobium sp. | reverse complement strand
CAGATCGCGACCGCCCATCCAGCGGTAGATCGCGGTGCGCCAGTCGCGCCCGTGTCCGGCCGACGCGCGGTAGTCGAGATCCAGCACCACGTATCCCTTCGACGCGAGCAGTTGGTTGAACATGTACTCGCGATAGTACGTGCTCCAGCCGCGATGCGCGTTCTGCAGGTACCCCGCGCCGTGCACGAAGAGGACGGCCCCGCCGTGCGCCTGCGCGCCCAGCTCGCGCGGGCGGTAGATGCGCGCGTATACCGTCTGCCCGTCGCGCGTGGGGATCTCCACCACCTGCGGCTTGATCCACGGCCCCGAGCGATACTCGGCGGTGGTGGAGGTGGTCACCTGCCGCGGCTGCGCGCCGGCGCGGCTGGGCGCGATGTACAGCTCCGGCGGCGCGCTGGCCGTGGAGCGCAGCAGCGCGATCCAGCGCCCGTCCGGCGACACCTGCCCCTCGGCCCACCCCTCCATGGTGGTGAGCCGCGTCCGCGCGCCCCCGTCCGCGCTGACGGCGTAGAGGCTCTGCTCGCCGGGGTGCGTCTCGCTGGTCGTCAGGTAGAAGGTCCGCCCGTCGCGCGAGAGCTGCACGTCGCGCACTTCCCAGCGGCCGCTGGTGAGCGGACGTGCGTCGCCGCCCGTCATCGAGGTGGTGTAGAGGTGCGCCCAGCCGGTGCGCTCGCTCATGAACCAGATCCGCTCGTCCGGGAGCCATCCGGCGCTGAACAGGCCGGGTCCGCCCACCCAGGCGTCGTCGTGCAGGTGGTCGATGGTGGTCGCCTTCCCATCGGGGCCAACGACGTAGATCCAGCGGTCCTTGAAGTTGGAGGGAACGCCGATCAGGAGCGCGCGGTCGCTGCGCGGCGCCCAGCCGATGCTGGTGAAGGTGACCTTGCGCTCCCTGGCCTCGGGCTCGATCCAGCGGACCGTGCCGGTGGCCATGTCCACGATGGCGGTGCGCGAAGAGCCCTGCACGTCACCCACCTTGCTGCGCACGTTGATGGGCTCGGTGTAGCCGCTCTCGGTGACGAAACTGGCCACGATCGGCTGCTTCTGCCCTTCGGCCCGCTGCCCCACGGTGATCAGCAGGTAGCGGCCCGACGGCGAGACCTCGGCCACGTTCAGCGTGGTGTTCTTGCCCAGGTACACGGGCCGCACCTGCCGCCGCAGCGAGTCCACCCGCTCGCCGTGCTCACGCTCGGCGCGCCGGTCGCGGATCACGCCGAAGAGCTCGCGCTGCTGGCCTTCCAGCGCGCCGCGCTGCCCCTTGGCCGAGTCGGGCCGGGGCGCGTCGTCGGTGCGGAGGTCGGTGAGCTGGCGCAGCGTGCCGCCCTCCACCCCCACCGCCCACACGTTGTTCCCCGAGACGAAGTAGACCGTGCGCCCGTCGGCCGAGAGGTGCGGGCTCCGCTCCGCGGTGGGCGTCTGGGTGATGCGGTGCTCGCGGCCGGTGGCGGCGTCCACCACGAAGATGTCGCCGCCGCGCTCCTCGGCGCGGCGGGCGCGGTCCGGCGTCCAGTCGCCGGTGGCCGCCGGGGCCGCCCAGAACGCGGCCGTGTCGGCCACCAGCACCGGCGCGCCGCCGGCGGCGGGGACGCGGTACAGGTGCGTGGCGGTGTCGCGGGCCTCGGGCTCGCGCCAGCGGTACCACACGTAGCGCGAATCGGCCGACCAGCGCACCTCGTCGGGCGAGCGGCCCACCAGCAGCGGGCCGCGCATGATGCTGGCGACGGTCAGGTTGAAGGGCGGCGCGGTGCGGGCGGCGGGCTGCGGGGCCTGCGCGTGCGCGCCCCCGGCAAGGGCGAGCGCCGCCAGCGCCACCCCCAGGCTCCTGGGCGGAGTCATCGGCATGGTTGGTACGTCACGGGTGTGTGCGATGGGTTTTCGACCGTGGCGCAGAATACGGTATACGGCGACGGGATACAACGGGCGGCGGCCGGGCGCTCGGCCCGGTGAATCGAAATGACGCCGGATTCGTATTCTGCTTGCGGGAAAGAGAGATGCGAAGCCATCTTCCCGCTGCCGCACGCGCATCCCCCGCGCACGCACACGTCCCACCATCGTCACCGCGTTCTACGATGAGCGACTACACGCCTCCTCCGCCTCCCCCGCCGTACGGCTCGGGCGGGCAGACGCCGCCTCCTCCGCCCCCGCCGCCGGGTGGCGGGGGTGGATATCCGCCCCCGGGCGGCTACCCGCCTCCGGGTGGATACCCCCCTCCGGGCGGCCAGCAGCCGGGCGGCGGCCCGTACCAGCAGGGCGGAGGCTATCCCCCGCCGGGCGGCTATCCCGGCGGCCCGCAGCAGGGCTACGCCGGCGGCGGCATGCCCCCGGGCGCGCCGCCCAGGAAGCGCGGCGCGCTCCCGTGGATCCTGGGGTGCGGCGGCTGCGGCGGGCTGATCGTGCTGCTGCTGGTGGTGTTCGGGGCGATCGGGTACTTCGGCCGCAAGGACGAAGGCACGGCGCGCGGCGTCCGCGGCAGCGGCACGGAGGGCGAGGCCAACACCACGCTCTACACCGTCACCGAGGACGGGCTGGCCGACAACCTCCGCCAGTACTTCGTGCCGGTGTCGTTCCGCTACCCCAGCGACTGGCGGGTGGTGCAGCGCGGCAACGAGGCCGACGCGCAGAACTTCGTGAAGGTCGAAAAGAGCGAGGGCGGGAACACGGCCGAAAACTTCGCGGTGGGGTACCTGACCCTCCCCGCGGGGCACGAGGACGACGCCGAGCTGCTGGGCAACCTGCTGCGGCAGCTGGAGCAGCAGTTCGCGCAGCAGTTCCCCGGCTTCCAGCGGGTGAGCGACGACCGGATGACGCTGGGCGGGCACCAGGCCACCGGCTTCCGCTTCACGAGCAAGCAGAACAACGTGGACATCTTCGGCCGCGTGCTGCTCCTCCCCGTCGGCAACGGCAAGGGCGTGTCGGTGGTGATGCTCGGCACCCCCGTGGGCAGCGAGCTGCGCACCCTGGACGACCTGGGCGAGAAGGGCGGCCTTCCCGTGATCCTGCGCTCCTTCCGCGTGGGTGACGAGGCGACGGACGCGGGGAGCCAGGGCGATTCGTCCTCCACCTCCGACGCGAGCACGACGGAGGCCGGTACCGGCGACGAGTCGGCCAAGCCCTCCGACACCTCCGCCACCGACGACGCCCAGCCGCCGGATGGCGCCAAGCCGGCGGACGACTCGCAGCCCACCGACGACGCGGGCGAGCCCGACATCAAGGAGATCAAGCCGCTGCGCCCGTGACCCTCCGCGGGTCCGGCGACGGCTGACGGATGAGACCCTGCCGCACCCGGTGCGGCGGGGTCTCGTTCATCTCGTACTCGGCAGAACCGATTCCGCCGGATGCGCGGCCAATCAATGAAGCAGATCCCGCTTGATCCGTTGAGGGAAGGATCGATCGTAGCCCTGGCCGGAGCTTGGAGTCAAGTCTAGACCCTTCAGTCGCTTAGGCTCCTCAGGATGACGGCGTGGAGTTCTCTCTGGAACACCGGGATTCGGTATGATCATGATTTCTCCCGGCCGGGCGGGCTCGCGCCGGCGGGTGACAGAATGAGGCGGGCTCGCGCGTTCGTTCCCGTGGGCTTGTGCGCATCCGGGGCTCGCGCACATCCTTCAACACCGGCGTCGAATCCTTCCACCGCGGGCTTCTCCCCGATGTCGATGCGCTCCATGCCCCTGGTCCTGGCCACCTGCATGCTGACGGCGGCGTGCGCGGCCAACGGCAGGCTGCCGCGCGTCCCGCACGCGCCGCCCGAGGCCAACCTGACCTACCGCTACTACGACGTGCACGGCGCCACCGCGGGGCAGCTGATGTCGGCGCTGCTGGCGTCCACGCCCGAGGCCACCCCGACCGGCACCTACTTCGCCAAGACCAACTGGACGGTGACCTGGCAGGGCGAGTGGACGGCCGACAGCACCGCCTGCCGCGTGGTGCGGTCCAATACGGCGCTCGAGTCGCAGATGGCGCTGCCGCGCTGGCGGGCCACCGGCGCCTCGGCCGACCTGGCGTCGGACTGGAACAACTTCGTGCGCAACCTGTCGCTGCACGAGCGTGGGCACGTGGTGAACGCCGTGGCCGCCTCGCGCGAGGTGGATTCGCGGCTGCGCAACCTGGAGCGCCCCGATTGCGACGGGATGGAGGCCGCCGCCCGCGCCACCATCGACAGCATCGTGGCCATCTTCCGCGCGCAGGACGAGGCATACGACGCGCGCACCCGCCACGGCGAGGCGCAGGGCGCCGTCTGGCCGCCGCGCGCCACCCGCGACCTGCGCCAGCCCGGCCCCGGCGAGGTGTTCCGCAACCCGCCGCTCAACACCGCCGGCGCGCGCCCCTGAGCGCGCGCCCTTGAGGCTGAGGCTGAGAACAACAGCAACAGCAGTGAACACAAGGAAATCCGGTCCCGCCGCAACCCCTCCGGCACGCGCGAAGGCCACGGAAGAACCGCCGTTCTCCGTGGCCTCCGTGTTCCTCCGTGACCTCCGTGTCCACCGCCGTTCAAGATCGCCGAGGTAATCGCTACAGGAGCGACCCGCCCAGCAGCAGCCGCGCGATGGTGAAGTAGATGATCAGCCCCGTTACGTCCACCAGCGTGGCCACGAACGGCGCCGACGAATTGGCCGGGTCCAGCCCCAGGCGGCGGAGCATCAGCGGGAGCGCCGAGCCGGTGACCGTGCCCCAGAGCACGATCCCCACCAGGCTGAGCGCCACCGTCAGCGCCACCAGCAGGTAGTGCGGGCCATACATGTGCCCCACCGACTGCCACACCAGGATCCGCACGAAGCCGATGGTGGCCAGGATCAGCCCCAGCATCAGCCCCGTCCAGAACTCGCGCCGCACCACGCGCCACCAGTCGCGCAGCCGCACCTCGCCCAGTGCCATCGCGCGGATCACCAGGGTGCTGGCCTGGCTCCCCGTGTTACCCCCCGAGCTGATCATCAGCGGGACGAAGGTGGCCAGCACCACGGCGCGGGCGATCTCGTCCTGGAAGTACGCCATGGCGGTGGCGGTCAGCATCTCGCCGATGAAGAGGACCACCAGCCACACCCCTCGCTTGCGCACCATCGAGAAGATGCCCACGTCGAAGTAGGGCGCGTCGAGCGCCTCCATCCCGCCGGCCTTCTGGATGTCCTCGGTGGCTTCCTCCTGGACCACGTCCACGATGTCGTCCACCGTCACGATCCCCTTCATCCGCCCGGCGGCGTCCACCACGGGCACCGCCAGCAGGTCGCTCTCGGCCAGCAGCAGCGACACGCTCTCCTGGTCGGTGTGCTCCAGAACGGTGACCGTGTCGGTCTCCATCACCTCGTCCATCCGCCGGTCGCCCGGGGTGGCGAAGAGCTCGCGGAAGGAGACCACGCCCCGCAGCCGCTGTTCGGCGTCGAGCACGTACACGTAGTAGATGGTCTCCAGCCGCCGCCGCGCCTGCCGCCGCAGGTAGGCGATCGCCTCGTCCACCGTCATCTCCGGCCGCACGCGGGCGAAGCGGGGGCTCATCAGCCCGCCCGCCTCGTCCTCCTCGTAGGCCAGCAGCGCGCTCACCTCGCGCCGGGTGACCGGGTCCAGGAAATCGACCACGTGGACGCGGTCTTCCGCGTCCAGCTCCTGCACCAGGTCGGCGGCGTCGTCGGGCGGGAGGAGGCGCACCCAGCGGCGGCGCGCGGGCTCGTGCAGCTCCATCAGCAGCTCGGCCTGGTCGCGCGTGCTGAGGGCCAGGAAGAAGTCGTCGGCGTCGTCGGCGGGGAGCAGCTGGAACCCCTCGGCGCGCTCGTCACGCGACAGGATGGGCCACACGTCCTGCAGCTCGTCGGCGTTCAGCGCGTCTTCGGACGGGGCTGCCGTCATCGGCACCGGCGGTGGTGAGGCGTGGTCAGATCCAGCCCCTGCGGCGGAAGTAGGCGAACAGGCCCAGGCCGATCACCACCATCAGCCCCACGGCCCAGGCGTACCCCCAGCGCCAGGTGAGCTCGGGCATGATGTGGAAGTTCATCCCGTAGATCCCGGCCACCAGGGTCACGGCCATCAGGATGATGGACCACGCGGCCATCACCCGCATGGTCACGTTCAGCTGGTTGCTGGCGGCCGAGAGCTGGGCCTCCATGGCGCCGGTGAGCAGGTCGCGCAGGGTGTCGAGCTCTTCCACCACGCGCATCAGGTGGTCGTGCACGTCCTGGAAGTACAGCAGCAGGTCGGCCGAGAGGAAGGGGAGGTCGCGGCGCAGCAGCGTGCTCATCACGTCGCGCTGCGGCCCCAGCACCTTGCGGAAGATGGTGAGCTCGCGGCGCACCGCCAGCAGCTGCTCGAGGCCCGCCTGCGTTTCGGCGGGGCGCTCGAAGGCGTTGGACTCCAGCTCTTCCACGCGGTCGGCGAAGTGGTCGGCCACGGGAAAGTAGTGGTCCACGATCAGGTCCATGATGGCGTGCGCCAGCGTGCCCACGGTGCGGAACGCCGTGGGGTTGGCGCGCCAGCGGGCCAGCACCTCGGTGAACTCGTGCACCTTGTGGTCGTGCACGGTCACGATGTAGCGGCGGCCCAGGAAGATGTGCACCTCGTGCAGCGCCATCCGCTCGCGCTCGGGGTTCACCGCCGCGGCGTACATCACCAGGAAGAAGTACCCCGGGTAGCGGTCGAGCTTGGGGCGCTGCCGGCCGCGCACGCAGTCTTCCACCGCCAGCGGGTGAAAGCGGAGCCGCTCGCGCAGGAACACCTCCTCGGCGGGGCCGGGGCAGGCCACGTCGATCCACACCAGCGGCGCGGAGGGGTCGTCGGCGCTCTCGGCGGCCTGGCAGCGGTCGAACAGCGCCAGCCCGTCGTCCAGCGGGATGGCGTGGATGCCGGTGCTGGTCTCGGCGTAGCAGGTGGTGCGCGAGCGCTCGGGGACGTCCGCCTCGGTCACCTCCGAGGCGGGGAACATGTCGTTGCGCCGCGCGGCGGCCTTACCTCGCCCGGCGGCGCTCATATCCGGGAACGGTGTCGGTGATCACGGCGGCGGCGATCTCCAGGGCGCCCAGCAGCACGTGGGGGATCCACACCTCGTTGTCGAAGCCGAACAGCCAGGGAGAGACGGCCAGCAGCACGCCGGAGATCCCGTCCAGCCACAGGTGCACGGGCATCTGCAGGCGCTTGACCACCCCCAGCTCGTAATCGGTGAAGGCGCTGTACACCAGCGCCGCGGCGCCGGCGGCCACGAACACCCAGGTCTGCGGCCCGCCGCCCAGGCGCAGGATGAACGGAAGCACGATCAGCAGCGCGCCCACGGTGTAGTCCAGCACGCCATGGGTGCGGGTCGGAAGTCGCATGCGGGTTCGCTCCTTCTTGCGCGGTGCGGGACGTTGGGGGTCGGTCTGCCCCGCGCGGCTTGCAAGGGCTGGTCCGGAATGATGGTGCGGGGGTACGGAGGTACGGGGGTACGGGGGTGTGGACCCGCATTGACCGGTTCCCGCGCATGCCGCGGCTGGGGTCCCCCGACGACGGTACCGCTGTCGTCGAATCTCCGGCCTCCCCCAAAAACCGCTGGGGGAGGTTGAACCGCAAACCGGCTGACGTGCATCGATGCCGGTCGATCGCCCCGTTGCCGCGCCCACAGCCTCGCGCGGTTGGCGAGGCTTCCTGTCGTCGTAGCCCGCGGCTTCAGCCGCCCGGGGATGGGGGTGCCGGCCGAAACGCGTCCAGCTACGCCCACGCCTCGATGATTCCTTCCATCTCCACGCCCGGAAACACCTCCGGGTGCAGCCACGCGGCCAGCGCCTCGATCCCGGCCACTACTCGCGGCCCGGAGCGGCTGAACCACGCGCTGTGCCCGATGGCCGCATCCCCCGCCGCGATCGCGCGCGGGGCAATGGATTGGAGGCGCTCCCGGGCGCGCTCGGCATCATCCCGCGCCTGCTCCAGGCCGTAGCCGCAGGGGACGAGCAGGAGGCGATCCGGGTCCAGCGACTCCACCTGCGCCCACGGGATCTCCACTGAGTGCCCGCCCACGGTGCCCACCAGGCTCTCGCCGCCCGCGATCTCGATCATCTCCGGGATCCAGTGGCCGGGCGCGAACGGCGGGTCCAGCCACTCCAGCGCCAGCACCCGCGGCCGGGGACGCCCCGCGAGGGCCGCGCGGACATGATCGATGCGGGCGCGGAGCGATGCGGCCGTCCGAATGCCCTGCGCGTGCTCGTTCGCCGCGTCCGCCACCTGCTGGACCGACTCGATGATCTCTTCGAGCGTGTGCGCGTCCAGCGACAGGACGCGCGGCGCGCCGGGAAGCTCGCGAACGGCCTCGTGCACCGAGGGCGTGGGGACGGCGCACACCTCGCACACGGCCTGGGTCAGGATCAGGTCCGGGCTCGACCCGGCCAGCGCGCCCGCGTCGATCTCGTACACGCTGCCGTATTCCAGCATGCAGCGGCGCACCTCCGCGTCGATCTCGGCGCTGGTGAGCCCGGCGGGGTCGAAGCGCACGCGGCTGAGCCGGGGGAGGGTGAGAGCCTCCGGCGGCCAGTCGCACTCGTGCGAGATGGCCACCAGCCGGTCCTGCAGCCCCAGCTCGTACACGATCTCGGTGGCGCTCGACAGCAGCGACGCGATCCGCAAATCCCCATCTCCCGTTTGCGCACGTGGTTTTCGCCGCGCCAATGTGCGCCCGTGCAGACGGCGCGCGCAACCACGGCGTGCGCGGCGGGCACGCGGACGGCTCGCGGCGGCGGACCGGTTGCCGAGGCCCGGGTCGCCGTCTACGTTTTCGGCGCCCGCACCCACGCCACCCCTGGAGCCGTCGCATGTACATCTTCCGCGAACCCCGCGTCACCCTTGTCGCACGCCAGCAGTTCATGGTGCCGCCGCACATCAACTGGAAAAGCGACAGCGAGGTGGCGGGCGAGGCGCTGGCCGAGTTCGCGGGACGCCTGTGCTTCGACGGACTCACTCAGGTGCTTACCCGGGATGGATGGCGGCATTTCGCCGACCTCGACGGTTCCGAGGAGGTGCTCACGCGCACCCAGGACAGCGGACGGGCCGAGTTCCAGCCGCTCACGGCGCTTCACCGCTATCCCTATTCCGGGGATCTGCTGTGCGCCGAGGGGCGCGACCTGTCGTTCGCGGTCACGCCCGAACATCGCCAGTGGGGGCGTTTCCGTGATTCTAGCAAGCGGATGGACGCCTACGGGTTTGTTCGGACAGACCAGATCGGGGCGCGCGAGTTCGCCATCGACGGTGCGGCCGCAGAATGGACCGGCATGATCCCGGAGTTGATCGAGCTTCCCGAGATCGAATACAGCCAGCGGCTTGCGAATCAGGCCGGAGAGTACGGCATGCGTACCACGACCGTCTCCGCGAACGCCATCGTCGGCCACGACTGCGTGGTGGCGCTTGCCACCCTCTGCGCGTATTACGCCACGGAGGGGTCGCTGTCGCGCCGACGCGGGACGGGACAGGGAATCGTCATCTATGGCGACCACGTCGCTTCGGTCGTTTCCCTGTGCCGGACTCTCGAGCTTCCCCATAGCATATGGACCGATCCGCGAAACGGCGTTCAGCGCGTGATCGTGGGAGGCGGAATCCAATGGCGGACGTACTTCGAGCGCGAGTGCGGCCACGGCTCACCCAACAAGCGTCTTCCCACGTGGGTCCTGAACCTTCCACGTGCGGAGCTCGAGCGAATCTGGCAGGTCCTGGTCGCGACCGACGGACACACGTATCGAACCGGCCGCCAGATCCTCTGCACCACCTCGGAAGAGCTGGCGGGCCAGTGCCAGGAGATCCTCTG
>DASSJS010000202.1:0-5494 GCA_035691085.1 Longimicrobium sp. | reverse complement strand
CCCGTGCCTGGCGGCGCCGGCGCGCGGAGCGGCGAGAAGGAGCCGCCGCCATGGTTGTCGGGGGTGGTCAGCGACGCCCAGCCGCACTGGATGGTGTTCGAGATCTCCTGCGCCACCGTGGCGAACGCGCCCAGCGAACGGTACTGCATCGTGCAGCCTTCGACCTCGCTGCGCGAGTTGGCGGTGATGTAGCTGCGAAGGTTAGGGTCGTACCAGTACTGGATGTGCCAGTCGCCCTTCGCCATCACCAGCGAGTCGGAGCCCGGCGCCTCGGACTGGCCCATCCAGAAGACGGTGCTCTTCAGCGAATCCACCAGCTGCGGCGTGCCGCCCCTGAGCGGGATGCGGTACACCTTCGTGGCCGACCAGATGTAGTCGGTGCGAGCCTGCCGGCACAGCAGGCTGGGGTCGCGGGTGCAGGTGACCCACGCGGTGGAGTCGGTGGTCTCCAGCTGCAGCGGGGTCACGGTGATCAGCACCGGCTGGTACGCCTGCGGGTACGAGACGCGGAAGAGCCAGTAGCGCCCGGAGATCTGCGTGAAGGTGCAGAAGCCGCCGGGTGTCTTCTCCACGCAGGTGCGCTGCTCGGCCACCGGGAGGTCGGGCACGGTCAGCAGTCCCAGCTGCTTCTGGCTCTCCGCCCCGCCCTGGAGGTACCGCAGCACGATCGGCACGTTCAGCTGGCTCCCCGTGCGCCACCAGTTGTTGTTGTTCACCGTGGTGGTGTTCAGCTGCACGATGGAGTCGGCCGGGAAGTGGGCGTACTGCCGCTCCGACCAGGTGGCGCCGCCGATCTGGGAGTTGAAGTCGCCGGGGATGGCACCGAGCTGCCAGGTGCCGTCGGGCTGCAGGACGAGCGCCTTCCCCGTCCCCCCGCCCTCCGTGCTGTTGTAGAGGATGGTGCGGCCGCCATGCTGGGGGATGATGTCGCCCACCTTTTCCGGGTCGGCCGGGCCAATGGGCTCGGAGATGCCGGGGCCGCGCCGGGCGAAGATCTGCGCCCCGAACGCCCACACGCGGTTGCCGCACAGCGGCGCGCCGCCATCCTCCGCGCCCCGCTTCAGCGACTCGTACGCGTTGGCGATCGGATATCCCCCCGCGGTGCGGCCGCCCCGCGCGGCACCTTCCAGGATGTACGAGCGCACCGTCTCGGCGGTGCGCGTGGGCACCTGCGAGAAGAGGAGGCCCGCGAGGCCCGTCACGTGCGGCGCCGCGAACGACGTCCCCTGCTGGTTGGTGTACTCGGTGCCCGAGGCGGTGCGGATGTTGAGGCTCGCGCCGGGCGCCGCGATCGACACCAGGGAGCCGACGCTCGAGAAGGCGGGAACCGTCCAGCTCGGCCCCGCGTGCGTGGAGTCGTGCGCGGCCACCACCAGCACGCGCTCCGCGAAGGCCGAGTCGCCCGCGAGCTGGGTCACGCCGCTGTACGACGCGTCGATGCCGTAGTTGTTCCCCGCGGCGATCACGTACAGCGGGCGGCTGGCCGGCGTGACACCCTTCTCGTACAGCCGGATCCGCCGCCGCCAGGTCTTGAAGAAGGTCTCCGCGTGCGCGATGTCGCTGGGGTCGCCCACCACCGGCAGGCGCGGCTGGTTCGCCGCATCGTAATACGCCGCGGCCCACGACATGTTGATCACGGTCGATCGCCGCTGGATGGCCGCTCTCAGGGCCCTGCGCACGTTTTCGTCCTGCGTTCCGCTTCCGCTCCCGTCGGACACCGTGAGATCGCTGCTCCACATGACCCCCGCCATCCCGCTCCCCGTGTCGCCGGGGTTGCTGACGATGGCCGCGACCCGGGCCGCGTGCGAGGGCTCCACGTCAACCACGGAGACCTTCACGGCGCTGCTTCCCGTCTCGCACCCCCATGCCGACGGGGCGGACATCGCCTCGGGCCCCCAGTTGAAGCCACGGGCGCTGTCCGGATGCACCTCCCAGTCGCCGCGCTGCCACTGGAGCCCGTTGTTCGGGCGGCGATAGCTCTCGTCCAGCGCGTACAGGTACGGCAGCGCCTCTTCCACCTGCGGCAGCCCCGACAGCTGGTCGATGGCCGTCCATACCGGGTGGGTCCCCTCCGCCACCTTCACGAAGTAGTAGGCTCCGTCGCCTCCGATCACCGTTCCGCCGGCCTGGTCGACCGCGGCCTGCTTCTCGGCATCGCTCGCGCTCTCGGAGAACGCCAGCAGGACGACGTTTCGCGGATAGGGGCCGCTCGCGCGTGGATGGACGAGGATCAGGTTCTCCTGCGCGAACAGCTGGTTCACCGAATCCTGCGGGATCAGCCACCCGTCCGGCGCGCTCGACGTCACGGGCTGCTCGCCGGGGACGTAGGAGAGAATGCTCACGGCGAAGTAGAAGTACGATACGTTCGGGTCCACCGTGAACTTCCACTCCTTCCACCCCGAGGTCTCCCACGGGGCCAGCATCTCCGGATAATTCCAGAACGGCTGGCCGGGCGCGGTGAACGACCCCACGCCGTCGGGGTTGCGCGCGCGGACGGTATTGTTGGTGTTCTGGATGGGCGGGACGAGCATCCCGTACGGGTCCGACGTGTCGCCGGGCTGGCGCCCCGTGTAGCCCATCGGGTGAACGGGAAGGAAGAGCTTGAGCCCCGTGGCCTGCACGCCGTCGGGGGTGCCGAGCATGCCCTCGGTGTCGTTCGTGAGGCGAACGCTGATGCGGTAGGTGGAATCGGCGCGCGTGTACGCTCCCGGCTGGGTGTCCAGCATCCACTGGGCGTCGGGGATCAGGTTCCCCGCCGCCTTGCCCATGGGCGCGCCCTGGGGCGTCAGCCGCTCGCACTGCGTGTTCCCCGTCGCCACCTCCACCCGGCAGCCAACCAGGCCGCGGATGGTTTTGGCGGTTGGGGCGGCGGAATGGGTGGGGAGGTCGCGGCACGACAGCAGGGTCCCCAGGACCGCGAGTGGAACGGCTCCGGCGACCCACCTTCTCGTTGGGGGCATCTTGGAATTTCTCCGGGTGGAGGAGGTATGGAGGGGTTGAGCATATTCTAACGTTTAAAGGATGGAGCGCAAAGCATGTTTCTAAACGTTTGCAAACATTCAGCTTACCCCATGCACTCAGTTGATCTTGCATGGACGGCGTGAATAGATCGCTCCAGCCTCCTCACTACCTATTCTTTCGACGATAGAAATTTGCGAAAACGTAACGAGAGGTCACGATCGTCGGTTGTTGCCTTCGCTTGCGTTGGAACCCATCGCCGACAGCAGATCAGCCCGCCTCCGGAGTGGAGACGGGCTGAATCCGTTTGCTCATCCAACCGGGCTGGCCCGCCACCCTGCCTCACGTCCCCCCATACCATTCGTACCCCTTGTCGCTCCAGTAGCCGCCGTTGCGGTGGGGCATGAAGACGACCTTCGTCAGGTACTTGGTGTTCTTGTAGCCCAGCTTCACGGGCGAGTGCACGCGCGCGGGGGCGCCGTACAGCGCGTCCAGCGGCTTTCCCTCGCGCAGGAAGGCGACCAGCGTCTGCGGGTGGGTGGCGCTGTCCAGGTCCCAGCTCTCGTGGTAGCCGTCGTCGAAGCTCTGGAAATCGACGTAGCCGGCGTCGGGGGTCAGGCCGGCCAGGCGCGCCAGGGTGCTCACGCGCACCCCGGTGAACTGCGTGGACGCCGTCCATCCCTCCACGCAGTAGTGGTTGATCCGCTGCGTCACCAGCGGGAGCCTGCCCAGGTCCTCCAGCGTCAGCCGCAGCGGCTTGCGCACGGCGCCGCTCACCTCCAGCGCCCACGCGCCATTCCTGGCCTGATTCCACACCGGCGGCAGGCTGGAGACGAAGTACGCCGGCATCCTGTGCCCCGCCAGGCGCTCGCTGGCGGCGTGGTCCATCGAGGTGTGGCGGAAGAGGAAGCGCTCCACCCCCTCGTTGCGGCGCTCGGCCCAGCGCAGCGCCGGGAGCACGGATTTCGGCCCGCGCGAGTCGCACGCCTCCGCGATCAGCGCCGCGGCGGAGAGCCCGCCCAGCGCCAGGAACCGCCGCCGGTCCATCATCGCCCCTCCTCTCCGCCGCGCTCCCGCGGCTCCGGTGCAATCTCCGCCTCGCGCGCCGCCCCGGCCGCGTCCGCATCTCCATCCGCCCCACGCACCTCCGCACGCGCGGGGACGATGGTGACGCGCGCGGGATGATCCACATCTCCCGCCGCGCCGATCGCATCTCCCGGCCGATCGACATCTCCCGCACGATCAACATCTCCCGGCCGATCAACATCCCCCGGCCGATCAGCGTCTCCCGCACGATCCACATGCCCCGGCGGATCCACATCATCCGCCACGTCCGCGGACGACACGGGGCGACGCGGCGGCGGGCTTTCGCGCGCGCCCGCCGCGACGGATCCGGCGGATGGCGCACCCGGGCGCCTGATGGTCATCACGGGCTTGGGCTTGCCGCGCAGGAAGGGGCGCGCGTTCAGCGCCTCGGGCGAGCGGGATTCGTCGTAGCGGCCGGTGACCATCGACACGAGCGAGGCGGGGTCCACCGCGAAGACCATGAAGACGTGGCCCAGCCCCAGCAGCACCAGCGTGAGCATCACCAGGAAGTGCCAGTAGCGCGCCCACACGTAGCCGCCGAACAGGGTGGTGAGCGGCGCCAGCTGCACCGGCTTCCAGATGGCGATCCCGGTGAGCACGGCCAGCGCGCCCAGCCAGGGGAGCGCGAAGTAGACGCCCTTCTGCAGCGCGTTGTGCTTCCCCTGGTGCGGGTGCGTCTTCCGGACGAAGAGGTAGAACTTGATCATCTCCCACGCGTCGCGGATGTCGCCGCGGCGCGGGGCCAGGTCGCGCCACTCGCCGTGCAGCCAGATGAACGCCAGGTAGATGGCCCCGTTCACCGCCAACACCCACATCATGGCGAAATGCCAGTTGCGCGCCCCCGCCAGCCACCCGCCGAAGGTGAGCCACGGCGGGGCGGCGTGCCCCTCCCAGGGCCAGCAGCAGAACGTCTCCCCCTTCCGCGCGAACATGGGATACGCGTTGAAGATGCGCAGCCCGCTGCCCACCATCACGGCCAGCGCCACCACGTTCACCCAGTGCGTCGCGCGGACGATCCAGTGGTGGCGTTTGGGATGCGGATCTGGAGCCGGGATCGCGTCCATGACTTCGGGCGAGGGAAAGGGAGCCGGGAAGACGGCGAGACGGGAGACGTCACTCGCCATCGGATGGATGAGGAAGACGGCAGGTTACACGCCGGGCCGGTCCGCGCCGCGAACGCTCCGGGAGCGGGGCGACGGCCAAGACGCGAGAGGAGCCCCAAAGCGTGCGTTACAGGGTGTAACGAAACGGGTCGAGAGTTGCAACATTTTGACAATTTCACGGGGAACAGACGGTGCGCCAGACGGGCCGTAGAGCCCGATTCTGATACAGAGACAGGGAGCAGATCGTGCGGTTTTCACGGCTCGGAGTGTAGCGTACTTCTCCCTTGTTCAGCCGGTAAAATCAACACGGATGCGTGAGTTCACCGAGTCTCGGTCATCAGATGTTT
>DASSJS010000201.1:0-6753 GCA_035691085.1 Longimicrobium sp. | reverse complement strand
CACGGGCGGCCCGTTTGTGCCGGGAGGGATGGTGATCCGGATCGAGGACGTGATGCCGCGCGGCGCCGGCGGGCGGCGGTAGCGCGGGACCTGGATTGACGAAGCCCCGCAACGGGATCTCCGTTGCGGGGCTTCGTCGTCTTCCCTCGCGTCGCCCGATGGAAAGACGCGAGCGGCGGCACGGAGCCCGCGCCGCCGCCCGCGTCCGCTCAGTGCGAGAGCCGCGCCTCGATGCGCTCCAGCCGCGCGCGCATCTCCGCGTTCTCGCCGCGCAGCGCGTTCACCTCGGCCCTCAGCCGCTCGACCTCGGCCACGCGGGCGGCCAGCTGCGCCGTCCGCGCCTCCAGCGCCTGCGCGGCGGCGAAGTTCACGCCGTCCAGGTCGCTCATGTTGATGGTGAGCGAGTCGGTGCTGAAGCCGAACGCGCGGTGCCAGTCCTGCGCCATGGGGCCGATGTGCCGCGTGGCGCGGTCCTCTTCCGCGCGATAGCGCCAGGTGGAGACGGGGATCGAGCGGACGCGCGACAGCAGCTCCTCGCCGTTCACCGGCAGGAAGCCTTCCTTGCGGTTGCGGTCCGACACCACGCTCCACGAGCTCCCGCCGGCCGTCAGCGTCACGCCGCTGGTCATCGCCGTGTTGGTGAAGATCCGCACGCCGCCCGAGGCGCGGATGGAGAAGGAGTTCGGCGCGTTCGCCTGCAGCTCGGTGGTGGCCGAGGTACCGTCGGACCAGACGAACGAGCCGAACTGCCCGTTGGTGCTGGCCGAGCGGCCCAGCGCCATGGAGTAGTTGGCGCTGGCCGTGACGCCGTTGCCGATGGCGACGGCGTTCAGCCCGGTGGCCGTGGCGATGTTCCCGAACGCGAAGGTGTACGACCCGCTCGCCCTGGCCTGGCTGCCGCCGGCCCACGAGAAGAAGCCGATGTTGACCTCGTCCATGTTCCCGTTCACCGCCTCGCCCGCGCGGAAGGCGGTCTTGAACGGATGCCACATCAGCCGGTCGCCGTCACCGGTCGTGGGGATCAGGCCGCTGCCGCGCTGGCTGCGCACCGCGAATCCACCGTCCGCGTTGGCGATGAAGGCGCCGTTGGTGGGCAGCCCCGCGCCGGCCGGCCCGGTTGCGCCTTGCGGACCCTGCGGCCCGGCGGGACCGGCAGGTCCGGCAGGTCCGGCAGCGCCAGTCTCACCCTGCGGACCGGCAGGACCAGCGGGACCGGCGGGTCCGGCGGCACCCGCTTCACCCTGCGGACCGGCAGGACCCGCAGGGCCGGCAGCGCCCGCCTCACCCTGCGGACCGGCAGGACCCGCGGGGCCAGCAACGCCTGCCTCACCCTGCGGACCCGCGGGGCCTTGGGGACCCGTCGCGCCCGGAGCTCCCGCGTCACCCTTGGGGCCGGCTGGCCCCTGCGGCCCCGCGGCACCGGGGACGCCCTGCTCACCCTGCGGGCCGGCGGGACCGGCGGCTCCGGCTGGGCCGGCATCACCCTGAGGACCCGCGGGGCCTTGGGGACCCGTCGCGCCCGGAGCTCCCGCGTCACCCTTTGGGCCGGCTGGCCCCTGCGGCCCAGTGGCACCAGGGACGCCCTGCTCACCCTGCGGGCCAGCGGGTCCGGCGGCTCCGGCTGGACCGGCATTACCCTGTGGACCCGCGGGGCCTTGAGGACCCGTCGCGCCCGGGGCTCCCGCATCGCCCTTGGGACCGGCTGGCCCCTGCGGCCCGGCGGCACCGGGCACGCCCTGCTCACCCTGCGCGCCGGCAGGACCCTGGGGACCGGCGGGGCCGGTCGTTCCGGCCGGTCCCTGCGGACCCGCGGCACCCTGCGCGCCCGGGTCACCCTGCGGCCCGGCAGGGCCGGCGGGCCCGGTGGGACCCTGTGGCCCGATCGGGCCCTGAGGACCCGCGGGGCCTTGCGGGCCGGTGCCGCTCGGGCTCCAGCTGAACTCCACGTGGCTGGCGCTGCAGGCGTCTCGCAGCCCCGGCTCCTTGATGCGGTACACGGTTCCGCTGCCGGGGACGTAGCACGCGTGATACGTGGGGGTGCCGGTCTCCTGCGCGGCGGCGGCGCCCGCGGAGAGCACCACCAGGGCCGATGCCAGCGCAAGGGCGCGGCCGGGCTTTGCCGCCAGGGGA
The DNA here is from genome assembly GCA_035691085.1 of Longimicrobium sp. Lineage (GTDB taxonomy): Bacteria > Gemmatimonadota > Gemmatimonadetes > Longimicrobiales > Longimicrobiaceae > Longimicrobium. The sequence goes on along the minus strand of DASSJS010000201.1, from coordinate 4,623 downwards.
TGGACGAACAGGTTCATTGGTTCGGGATGGTGGAGAGAGGGTGGGAAAGTGGAGCGTCCGGGGTTCTTCAGAGCGAGCGCATTCCGGCGGGGAGCGCGTCCTCCACGGCCGTGAGCGCAAGGGAGAGCGCGTCCAGCTCCACGGCCTCGGGCGAGCCCGCGTCCAGCGCATGGATCTCGGCGTCGAGCACCGTGCGCGCGGACCCGAGCGACGCCGCCAGCGCGCCGGCGTCGTTGGCGTCGAGCGCGGCGCTCATCCCGTTCAGCGCGGTGGCCAGCCCATCATGCGCCGGTGTGTCGCCGATGGCCGGAAGAAGGCGCACCTGCGCGTCTTCCACGGTGTGGCGGAGCGCGTCCAGCGTCTCTCCGCTCACGGCCAGCGTCTGGGCCCGGAGCGCCTCCGGCTGCGCCTGGGGCGAGGTCGGCCCGTCCACGGCGCACGCGGCGAGCGCCATGGCCAGAGTGGGAATGACCACGGGTAAAACCCTTTGTGTCACGTCGATTTCTCCTTGCTGGGGGACAGGGGATACTGCTCTCCCGCCGTACGGGCGGGAGCGGAGCCGGGGGAGCAGAAACCTGCGGGAGCTGAGTGGTGTTGGATGCCGAAGATAGTGCGCGTTCCTGCCGGTGCCAAGGACTCTAATCAATCTGTTTCCGCAGGTTGTTATTGTCGCCAAGTGCACATGCCTCAGCGCACGATCCTGATGGCGGCAGATCGGCTCCGAGCTGTGGAATTCGGGATCGGGGGAGCGATCCAGCGCCCGTGGCAAGATGATGATCGGTTGAGCACCTCGCCCGTGGCGAGCCCGCACGGTGCCAGGCGTCGGGGCCAGGCTCCAGTCGTCGCGTCCCCGCCGGCCTCCCGCGCTCGGGGCGGAGCGCGGGAGGCCCTCATCCGGCTACAGGTAGCAGCTGCACCCGCCGCCGCTGTTGCAGAAGCCGCCGGCGAACCCCGCCGTGTGGCAGACCCGCGCGCAGAGCGAGTCGCTGCAGGCCCGATCGGAAAGCCCGCGTGCACTCGCCCGTGAAGCTGGGATCCAAGAACACCAACTACCTGACGAAGGTGGTCTTCCTGCCTCAGCGCAACGGCGGCCACTGGAGCGACAAGGGGTACGAATGGTACGGGGGAACACGAGCGCGCACACTGCCGGGGACTCTGGCCCGCGCCGGGAACGCCACGTCTCCGAAGACGAGTTGTCGATGGATCAGCTGTCGCGGAAGCGGTTCTGGAGTTCGGCGACGATCTGCGCGCGGCCTCGGAGGCCACCGCGGTGTGGATGGGTGAGAAGGCGGCCAACCGAGCCCACCCGCCCGGCGGCGCGGGCAAACACGAAGAGGGCGCCGGGGATGCTGCCCCTGCGCCCTGCCTGTTTCACGTCGGGGCTGAAACCCGCCTCCACGCTGGCGACATGCAGGCCCACGGCGTCAACGTGAACCGGACCCGGGACGGCACATTGCCCGCCGCATTGCCCCCCTCTGCCGGCTGCCCGGCCACGAGGCGCAGAGCCGTCATCCATACCTGCCGCGGGCGGAGGGGCCCGTCGGTGGGTCGAAGGCCCGAACCGGCGCGCTGGCCCCGCCGCGGGGGGCGGAGACGGTCCTGCTGGTGGAGGGCGACTGCGCGGTGCGGGCGCTGAACCGTCAGATCCTGGCCGGGTGCGGGTACACGGTCCTGGAGGCGGGCGACGGGGACGAGGCGGCGCGGGCCGCGCTCCGCCACTCCGGTCCGATCCACCTGCTGGTGACCGACGTGGTCATGCCCGGCCAGGGCGGGCGGGCGGTGGCCGAGCGGCTGCTCGAGCGGCACCCGGGCCTCAAGGTGCTGTACGTGAGCGGGTACACCGACGACGCCGTGGTCCGCCACGGGGTGCAGCGCGAGGCCATGAACTTCCTGCAGAAGCCGTTCACCCCGGCCGCGCTCGCCCACATGGTCCGCGAGGTGCTGGACCGGGGGTGAACGGGGGCCGTCCCGCGTCGCCGGGACGCGTGCGGTGCGGCTGCACCCCGTACCCCTTCCAGATCCGCGCGACCCGGCCGTGGCTGACGCCGGTCACGAGTGCGAGCAGCCGCGTTGGACTTACGTTCCAGTGAGCCACCCGCGCGGATTGTCGGGCTGCTTCCTGGACTGCGACGGTCGAGCCGGCCGCGGGCGATAATCTTGCCGGGAAGCAATTCGCGGTTGGACTATCGCATGAATGGAGACCGGGTGCCTCTGCGGGGAGGCGCCCGGTTTTCGTTCGACACCCCGTGTCAACGCCGGGTGAAAGTCTGACAATTGTGGCGGACGAAAATCTGACAGCCGGGGGTGGGTGACGACGGCGAACGCGGCCACCGTCCCTTCGGCCTTCTCCTCCGTTCGCACGGAGAAGCTCTCCACCCAACCGTTCCTGGCTCAGGCGCAGCTTCTTGCCCATGCGGGTATTTCCACGACGGTGGTTTCGGACGACGGGCGGGAACCGTGCATGCGCGACCCGGGGTGCGGATGGCGCCCCTCCGGTCAGCGCTGGCGATCGAAGCGTGCGTGATCGATGATGCGATGGAGCTCTCCGCCAGGACGGCCTGGTCCGGTCGAACGGCCGGCCTTCCCCGGATCTCCGGGCGCCCATCTCCGCGCGGTGATCGGTTCCGCACGCGGAGAGCCGGCGGGTGGCGGCGCGGAAACGCCCGCCGCGGCGGAAGCGCGGCGCCGGGTACTGTCTCTTTCGTCGCTGTGTATTCCGGCGCGCGAAGACCTGGACGGCGGCCCGCCACCTGCGCCTCAGCCATTCGTGCCCTGGCTACGGGATGTGGCGAAGGGTGACGGTCACGCGCGGGCGGGCCGTGCGCGAAGATGGCGGAAAAGGCTTGCCGTGCTGGACCTGACCGAGCACTTTGACGTGAACATCCGCGTCCCCGCCGCCACGACCCCTCCCCATGGCCCACGACGAAGCACTGGTCAGCCGCGTGCTGGGCGAGGCGCGGACGGAGGTGCGCCGCGAGCTGGAGCGGCTCTTCCGGCGCCAGCGCCGCACCGGCTACGGCCCGCTTTACGACCTGCTGGAGGACTATCCGTTCCGCGAGGGGAAGGGGATGCGCCCCGCGCTCGCGATGGCGGCGTGCCGCGCCGCCGGGGGGACCACCGCGCAGGCGCTGGTGAGCGCCACCGCGCTGGAGCTCTTCCACAACGCGTTCCTGCTGCACGACGACGTGGAGGACGGGTCGCAGTTCCGGCGCGGGCGCATCACCCTGTTCGAGGCACACGGCGTCCCCATCGCCGTGAACGTGGGCGACGCCACCAACGTGCTGGCGATGAGCCTGCTGCTGCGCAACACCGACACGCTGGGCGTGCGCAAGGCGCTGCTGGTGCTGCGCGAGGTGGAGCGCATGGCGCGCGAGTCGGTGGAGGGACAGGCAATCGAGCTGGGGTGGATCCGCGAGGGCAACTTCGACCTCCAGGACCGCGACTACGTGCGCATGGCGTACAAGAAGACGTGCTGGTACACCGTGATCGCTCCCCTGCGCATCGGCGTGATCTGCGGCTCGCCGCCCGGGCCGCGCGCGCCGCTGGACGGCGAGCTGCTGCCGCTGGTGGAGCTGGGGCACCTTGCCGGGATCGCCTTCCAGATCAGCGACGACATGCTGAACCTGGAGGCCGATGAGGCGCACTACGGCAAGGAGAGCGGCGGCGACCTGTGGGAGGGGAAGCGCACGGTGATGCTCCTGCACTTCATGCGCACCGCCCGCCCGGCGGTGCGCGCCCGCGCCGCCCGCGTGCTCGCCACCCCGCGTGCCCGCAAGCGCGCCCGGGACGTGGCCTGGCTGCTGGAGGCCATGCGCGACACCGGCTCGCTGGAGCACGGCCGGAGGCTGGCGCTGGAATACTCGGAGCGGGCGCTGGAGCTGGACGCCACCGCCTACCCCTGGCCGCACGACACAGACGACCGCCGGTTCCTGCGCGAGATGCTCCGCTACGTGATCGACCGCACCAAGTAAGGAGTCCCGGGTGACGCTCTGCCCATGCTCTTCAGCCGTTCAGCACTCAGCACTCAGCACTCAGCACTCAGCACTCAGCACTCAGCACTCAGCACTCAGCACTTCAGCACCTGGAACTCCGCAATCCGACAGAGCTTTTTGCGCACCGGCCCAGGTAGAAAGGATCCGGGATGAGGGTGTCCAACGACGGCGAGCCCGGCCCATCCGGCCCACTCTCCGAGCTGTTCCGCCTGCAGACGGAATTCCAGGCGCGCCTGGCTGACGAAACGCTGCGCTACCTGCGCCGGCTGCAGGGCACGCTGGCGCCCGCCGCGCCCGGCACCGTGCTCGCCCCCGGCCCCGGCGACGGCCTGCGCGCCGCGGGTGCCTCGGGCGGGAGCGTGGCGCTGGTGCTGGAGCTGGAGAACCTGCAGCGGGTGCACTGCGTGGTCTCGCCCCAGCTCACCCCCCTGGTCTCGGCCGAGGGCGCCACCTGGTTCCCGGCCGTGGAGATGGCCTCCCCTCGCCTGGTGGCCCCGGGTGAGACGGCGTCGCTCACCCTGGCGCTTTCGCTTCCGGACACGCTCCCCCCGGGGCGCTACCGCGGTGCGCTGATGCTGCAGGGCTTCCACGACGGCGCCGTGGCGGTGGAGGTCGCCGTCTCGGCGCCCGC